>CAYIYW010000010.1:14819-19556 GCA_964367845.1 uncultured Candidatus Saccharibacteria bacterium
ATGTGGTCAAGATTTACAAGGTCCAAATGTTTGATGATATCAACATTCGTCCGCATGCTTCGGCCTTCAATGACAACCTTTTTGCCATATTTCTTGCCCATTTTTATGAACTCAATTATCCGTTCAACTTGCGAGGCAAAAGTGGCGATTAAAATTCGGCCGGTAACGCCACCGACTATTTTATCTATTGTCTCAATGACTACTGATTCGGAAATGGAGAACCCCGGACGGTCAATGCCTGTTGAATCCATTGTCAATAGAAGAATGTTTCGGTCCTTGAAAAATCCGTATTGTTTGACTTCCTTTTCGGTCGGAACGCCGTCAATGTTTTCAACCCTGACATCGCCGGTGTTTACGATGTCGCCAAACGGCGTTTCAATGATTACGCCGGTTGAGTCGGGAATGGAATGAGTCAAGCCGAAAAAACGGATTTTCAGATTTTTTGAAATCGGCACGGCGCCGTCATCGGCTCCGATGATTTTTATATTCAAGGCCGCCACGTGCGGAAATTCCTCTTGTCGTTTTTTAATAAGCAGGGCGCCGAATTCTCGGGTATAAATCGGTGGATTGCCAAGTCGTTCAATGAGGTAGGGGATTCCGCCGATATGGTCAAGATGGCCGTGGGTGATAATCAAAGCCCGAATTTTGCTCCTGTTTTCCTCAAGATATTTGACGTTCGGCAAAATATAATCAATTCCGGGGGTCTCGCTGTCGCTGAATTGAACACCGGCGTCAATGACGATAATGTCGTCTTTGTATTCAATGACCATCATATTTTTGCCGATTTCCTCAACTCCTCCCAACGGAATTATCCGGAGATTTTCTCCCGGCGGAGGAATTTTTACGGTCTCGCTTTTATTCATCGGTCGGCCACCTTGTCTCATTCCGGCCGAACCCGGGCCGGTGACACTTCGTCCTTGTCCGTATCCTTGTCTAGGCCGTCTCATCAGGGACATTCCCGAGCGCCTTTCTATTCTTTGTTGCATTTTAATTGTGTTCTGCGGATTGATTAATTAGTAATGATTATTCAGTAAAAAATTTCCAGACCTTATTTGTTTCAATGTACCATTCGTGGACGTTTAAAAATCTTTCTCCCGGACTGGACAGTTCGCCGAGGCGCACGTTCTGGAGCTTTTCCGGTATGATGTAAATGAAGTCGGGCGAATATATGAATGTTGCCGGTGCGTCTGTTTTCAGCAATATCTCAAACTCCTTCGCTTTTGCCGTTCGTTCTTCTCGATTTTGGGTTAGGCGCAGATTTTCCAGAATCTTGTCGGCCGAAATATTGGCGTATAAGGCGATGTTTAATCCCGGGTCGTTTCTCTGCGACGAATGCCAAAAAGGATAAAGGTCAAACTCTCGGCCGACGATTTCACCGAAGAATAGAGCGTCAAACTTTCTTGGCCTGATGACGTTTTGATTCAAATCGCCGATTTCAAAAATTTTCATGTCAACGGCCGCGCCGATTTTTTCCCAGTCCTCTTTTATCAGTTCTGCCGTCCGTTTTAGCTCGGCGGCGTCGCCGGTCGCGAGCGAAAATGAAAGGGTGGTCGTGTTATTACCCTTTTTCTTTTCCATGATTCCCGTCTTCGGATTCAGCGTCCAGCCGGCTTTTGACAAAATAGCAAGCGCTTTATCGGTTCCGGTCAGTGTTTCAGGGTTCCCGGCCAGCTCGTCCGGGTTCTCCTCGGGATTCTCCCCCGGATTCTCCTCGAGATTTTCTGATAAAGCGGTCGCACGATTCGTCGCCGGCACCGGCGAATCAATTACGGCGGCATAGCCAAAAAGCACATCTTTTACGATTCGGTCCTTATCAACCGCGACCGAAAGCGCTTCGCGAACTTCTTTGTTCAAGAAAACTGCCGCCTGATTTTGATTGAAAAAGACGCTGAACACCCTCGGCAGGGTTGAGGCGACGATTTTGCTTTTTGAGCCAACAAGTCCTTTGAGATTTTCCGGAGAGATTCCGCTTAGACCGCCGATGTCGCCGTTTTCAAAGGCCTCAAGGAGTTCAACCTCGCTTTGGTAAAAATTGAGCGTGATGTTCTTGATGAACGGCTTGCCCAAAGAATATTCACTAAACGCCCGCAGAGCGTAATAAGTCGGCAGACCGTAGGAATTGCGTTTCACTTTCTTGATTTCATACGGCCCACTGCCGACAGCGTCCACATTGAATTCACTGAAAGAAAATTCATCCGGCGGGATGTCTTTCCAGACATGACGGGGGATAATTCCGACGGTGAAATTTTCAATGAACGGGGCATAAGGTTGTTTTAGGGTGAAAGAAATCCGTCGCGAGTCCATTTTATTAATTAAAACACCGTCCCAAATCGGCCGTTTCGGGCTTTTGACTGTTGGGTCCTGGATTCTTCCTATCGTGAATTCAACATCATCGGTCGTTACAGGTTCGCCGTCGTGGAAATAAATATTGTCTTTGAGAGTGAATGTGTATGTCCGACCATCTTCGGAAATTGTGTACTCACCGCTCAAGTCGCCGACGGTGTTCCCGTCCGGAGTGGTTTTTATAAGGCCCGAAAAAACAAGCGACACCAAGTCCTTGTCCGGTTCGGAGAGCGCCAAAACCGGATTTACAAAACGCGGCACGCCGACGATGCCTTCAGTGATTGTTCCGCCGAAATCCGGCACTGTGGCCATGAAACGATTGTTTAATTTAGATAAAAGAGCCAAACCGGTTGCAATCGCGAGAATAAGCAGTAAATAAAAAACCACTTTTTCGGTTAAATGAAAGGACTGGATTGCCTCATAAAATGAGCGCATGAACGGCTTACGCCGAAGATTATTTGAAGTTATTTGGCTATTGAGTTCCACAGTATAGATAAGTATAGATAAGCGATAAACAGATAGATAAACCGGACTGGCTAAAAAATTATCGGGGAAATTACTGGAAGATTAAAGTGACAAGAGCCGAAATGGCAAATAACGCCGCGACGGTAATTGTGCCGTTAAACAGGATTTTTTCAAAACCGCGTCGTTCGTGAAAACCGGCGGAAAAGCCGTCCGCTCCGAAAGCGCTACCGAGGCCGGCTTCAGACCTTTGAAGCAGGATTGCTCCGATGAGAAGCGCCGAGAGTATTATCTGAATAATCGGTAAAACCGAACTGATGAAAAACGCCATTCCAAGCATTATACTACCGCTTTCAAAATTGGCAAATTCACTCTGAACAGCCCGCAATATGCTTTTCTCGGCAGAAAACGCAACTGCCTTGAAAAGCATATTGCGGGCTGTTCGGGAAAATAGTCAAAACTGTTTCTAAAATTTTTGGCATGAAAAACCCCGCAACGGTTGCGGGGGGATTTCGGCTTGAATGTTAGGCGTGGCTACGAACGCGACGCTTAGTTTGGGCAATCGCGGTAATAGGCAGACGACTCAAACAAGAAGTATTGGGCAGGAAGAACCATGAGGTGGGGGTAACCGTCAAGTACGCGAAGACAAGGCCCGTTGTCATTGACGGCGACCCCGAGTATCACAGGTTTCCCGTTGTTGTTCCAAATGGGTTCCATACCCATGAGAAGCACCCGGCCTGTCGGCAGTTCTCTGTGTCCACGCAACAACAATAGTGGCGCGATTTGGGGCGAACAGGACCCCAAACCGGACTCGGACTTCAGGACACGCCCGAAAAACTCGTTCAGAAGCGCTCCCCTGTTAAAGCCGATGTCTCTTGGACAAAGACGCACAAGGCGCGCTTCGCATTGCCCGTCGTCGCCCGAGGAAAACTCGGGCTGACGGAGGATGTTCCCATGTGGGCATCCGATTCTTTCTCGCACGAGGGCGTCAAGAATCTCCTGCCCGGTTCTCAAACCTTTTTGACCAACCAACACTTTTCCGAAGAATTCTCCAAACTCGGGCTCGGTGTTCTTCCCGCCTTTTCTCCATGCGTCTTTCTTCCCCGAGGTTCGGACTTTAATCCCGGCCCTTCCAATTCGTTGGTCTTCCTCTCTTTCTTTGGTTGCAGCATCCATGCTTGTGCCGCGGACGAGTCCCGGAAGTATTCCGGGTGCGAGAGTGTTGGTAGCCGTCACAATGATTCCCTTTCACTGGAACATATTTTGTAAGGGGTTTACTGAACAGACCGCCACATTGGCAGTCATAGGTGCAAAATTCCCGTCAAAGAACTTTTGTTCCAGAAGAAAACTATCATATCCGGTGATGACCGTCAAACAATATCCCCACTTATCTTTCCTCTGAACAGCCCGCAATATGCTTTTCTCGGCAGAAAACGCAACTGCCTTGAAAAGCATATTGCAGGCTGTTCGCGAAAATAGTCAATGGCGAGAATCAAAAAAAGATTCGCCACGTCCAACCGTTGACATCAAGGGGAACTTGGTTTTATACTCTGCACGCAATTAAAAACTAATTTTTAAATCCGCTATGAGCAATAAGAAAAAAGTGGCAGTTATAACTAAAAAATCGGACGCAAAATCGGACGCAAAAATCGCGCCTCTCGGCGACCGAGTTTTGATTAAGCCGTTTCTTGACAGCGACCTTGAAACCAAGAACGATTTCGGCATTATCATTCCCGACACAGTGAGCAAAGAGCGTCCGGAACAGGGCAAAATTATTGCGGTCGGTGACGGCCGATACGAAGACGGCAAACTTGTGCCCATGAAAGTCAAAGTCGGCGACAAAGTTATTTTTTCAAAATACGGTTTTGACGAGGTCAAAGTCGGCGCCGACGAGCTTTATATCCTGAAAGAAGAAAGCATTTTGGCCATTAT
>CAYIYW010000011.1:0-8291 GCA_964367845.1 uncultured Candidatus Saccharibacteria bacterium
TCATCCATAAAATTAATGGCCGGCGCCGCTTGTTTTGCATTTTCAAAGAGGTCGCGTACGCGCGAAGCGCCAACGCCAACAAACATCTCAACAAATTCCGAACCGGAAATTGAGAAAAAGGAAACGCCAGCTTCACCTGCGACTGCCCGGGCCAAAATCGTTTTTCCCGTGCCCGGCGCGCCCATGAGAAGCACGCCCTTGGGTATCCTTGCTCCGATTTCAAAAAACTTTTTCGGGTTTTTCAGGAAGTCAACAATCTCTTTGAGTTCTTCCTTGGCTTCTTTAACGCCGGCCACATCCTTGAAAGTTACCCGCTGTTTTTTATCGTCAGGCGATATCATCCGAGCTTTTGATTGACCGAAGGAAAACGCCTGCATACCGGCGCCTTTGACTTGCCGAGTCATGAACCACAAAAAGAAAACAATGAAAAGAATCGGAAGAAGAATCGGCGCGAGATTGAGAGCCCAATAGCCGAAACTGCCCTGGCTTTTAACTTCTATCACCGTTTCCGAAAGCTGTTTCGGCGTCAGGCCGTAGTTGGCAAGGGTCTGAGTCAATGCCTCGCCGTCTTCTTTTTTGGAAATTTTTTGGGACTGGTCCTTGTAGGCGATATTGAGGGTTTCGCCTTCAATCGTGATGCGCTCAACTTTATTTTGTCCAATGTCGGCGGCCAGTTGCGAGAGCGGAATTTGTTCGGATTTGCCGGCCGGTCCGCTCATCACCGAATACAAAAAGATGATGATGGCGAAAACCAAAAAAGAGGTGATGATATTCAGCCAGAAACGGCTCCGCGGGTCGCCGGTTGAACTGCCACCGCTTCGGCCACCACCCAAACCACGGCCCAGGCCACGGCCTAAACCGCCGCCGAGACCGCCTCCCGGGCCGCCGCCTTTTTTCAAAACAACCCTGATTTTCTTTTTTTTCTGTGGGGGCATGTTCGTTGAGGAATCTACATACTAGCCGATTTTTTGTGAAAAGGAAAATGTTTGAGAAAAAGATTGAGAGGTTGGCCATTTATTTCTCCGCTCAAATCATTCTGATATAGTTACCTCATGTCCGACCTGCTCTACAACAAAAAAGCCGGATTCAACTATGAAATCAGCGACACTCTCGTGGCGGGTATTGAGCTTTTGGGTTTTGAAGTGAAATCATTGCGGGCGAAACAAGGGTCTCTTGACGGCTCGTATGTAACCGTGCGTGGCGGTGAGGCCTTTTTGGTTGGCGCCCAAATTCCGCCTTTTCAGCAAAACAACACACCAAAAGAGTATGTTCCACGCCGTGAACGGCGTCTTCTTTTAACGAAGCGGGAAATCGCTTCTTTGACCGGCCAAAAGTCAAAAGCAGGTTTGACGGCAGTGCCAATCTCGGTGTATAATGTCGGGCGGAAGATAAAGGTTAAAATCGGTTTGGCTCGCAACAAGAAAAAATTTGATAAACGCGAGATAATAAAGAAACGGGACATTAACCGAGATATCCGTAGAGAATTCAAAGAACATTGACAACCTGCTGGCCATTCGCCCAGTGTTATGTTTTCCTTTGAGCCTGCGATTAAATGTCCTTCAAGTGAACGCGATAAATTTCTGCTGAAATTTTCGCTCCCTCTCGGCTGCCTGCGCGGCCTCCGAGAGTCACTTTCCGGACATTTAATCTCGGGCTCCAGAAAAAAATAATACCGGGGGGATGATCGGCCTAGACAGGAAATAACAAACCTTTGCGCGACGCGGAGCTTCGCGGTCTCCTTAATCCCTCGGACAAACAACTGCAAACAATTCAGTTGCCAAGGCAAAGTCATTCGTCTCTCCATATTTTGGTCAGACAGACCCTGCCCTCTCTTTCGCTTTAGCGTAAGAGACGCCGCTCTGCCCCAGCTTGACAAGCAGACGCGGTGAAATAACTTCAAGCTCTGAATGCCGAACTTTCTCGCTCGGTGTTTGAGATTAAGAGAATCGGTTGACTGATGTTTTGAGTATTTTTAAGTCAGTCATCCTAAACTTCAAAATACCCTACGCGCTGTAGATTCATTGTTTGTTATTTTTTGCACGGCGGTTCGATTCCGCCCATCTCCATGGACAAAATTAAGAGCGCCCGTCAGGGTGCTTTTAATTTTGGCCATTGAGAATGAAAGACGGAATCGAACGCCCATCTTCAACACTACATCCGAGCAACTACTGCTCTGACAAAACAATGGCCTGATAGTCCCCTTACCGAGGACCTGTGGAACGTAGCAGGAGAGCTCCTAGGCTATCTTAGCTAGAGGCCCATTTACGCCAGTCTTTTTTATCTATTTTTGATTGGCGAATCATTGTTTCTAAAGTTCTGATTGGATAAGACCCGTGAGTAAAATTTACTTCCACGACTGCAACCGTTTCTTCATTTGTCCATGCTTCGTGAGAACCATCTTTTTCATGATCAAACGCAAAACCAGATTCTTTGAGGAATCTGGTTACATCTTTATATGTCCAATTATTTAAGCCGTTTGGCATTGATAAGGGAAAACGGTCAAAAACTGGTAAGGAGAGACAATTGATTTTTGTAATTCTTCCACAGCTTTAAAATAAATCGCCCAGTATTTTTCTTCAGTATGTCTGTTTAAGAGTTCGTCCGACATCTTTTTATCTCTCACAACCTTAAGATGCAATTCTGCGGCTTCTTGAATTGAGAGCATTAGTTTATTTGGGTCATCTCCCTCTTCGATGATATCGAAGGTAAGACAAACGCCCACATATGAGTTTCCTTCTTTGTATACAAGGTACTCAATAACACCACTTTCTTTTGTGTTGTAGGGTCTTGATATCATGATATTTATACTTTTATATTATTGTATCACTATTTGTGGAGACGGTGTGAATAGATACACTATACTTTCCCTACACGAAAGTCAAAGAAATGGAAACTTACACAACTGTTTTTTGGAAAAAAGAAATAGTGTACTTGACAAGTACTATTTTATAGTACAAGATATAAGAAGACCGGTCGTTATTTACGTCTGATTTCCCAAACTCAATCCCAAAAAGGAGGACCGCGTGAAGGAGTTAATCGGACTCATGTCGGGTTTCATAGTTGTTCTTAGCACGATTCCTTATGGGATTCGCGTATACCAAAGGAAAATCAAACCGAATCTCGTGAGCTGGAGTATCTGGGCTTTTCTCGGGCTGGCACTTCTGTTGACCTACAAAAGTTCCGGTGCGGGAAGCAACCTGTGGCCGGCCGTCTTTGGTTTCACCAACCCGCTAATTATTGCCATCTTGGCAATCTGGCGGGGAGAACATAAAAGGCCCACCCGGCTAGAGGTTGCCTGCGTCGCTTTCGGAGTCGCGTCAATTGTTTTGTGGTACTTTGTCCAGAATGACCCGTCCACAGTTCAATATGCCCTCTACATCGCAATCATCGCTGACCTCTGGGCGGCGATTCCTACGATTGTTTTTCTTTGGAACAACCCAAAGGAAGACCGTCCTGTCGCGTGGAGCGTATTTGCTGTCGGCTACGGCATTGCGGTCTTCGCGATTACGGAGCACACCTTCGCAAACTACATTCTTCCGCTCTACGTGTTCGCACTGGCCGGCACAATAGCTTGTCTCCTTGTAGTGTATCGGGTCAAGAACCATGTCCCCCTCAAGGAGTGGATTTGACCAAGCCCCGCGCGCATCGCGTGTGGGGCTTTTTCTATTAAGGAATAACGAGTCATTGGACGCAGAATCGTTCTCCAATCTTTTTACAAAGAACATCGCAAATTTTTCAAAAATATATTTGCTATAATTAAAAAATGATTTATTACTTCGCCTACGGGTCCAATATGGATTTAAAAAGGGTTGACGGCATGGGTTTGAAACTTGACAGCATCCGCGCCGGCAAACTTCACGGCTGGAAACTTGTGTTTAACGTCATAGACAACAAAGCCGACGGCACAGGTTATGCCAACATCGTCCCCGACAAAGATTCAGCCGTTGAGGGTTTAATTTACGAGACCGACCAAATTTCCATGAAGAAATTGGACTATCTGGAAGGATACCCGCGTTATTATTTGAAGAAAAAAGTAGTCGCCATCAACGATGATGAAGAACCGATAAGATGCATCACGTATGTCGGCAATCAAAAAATGCTGGAACGCGGCCTTAAACCCTTGAGAATTTATATGAAACATCTTTTGAGCGGTAAAATGTTCTTGAGCCGCGAATATTTAAACAAACTCAAAAGCGTTAAAACAATTGAATCAAACGGGGTTAAGCGCGAAAATAGATAAAACAACTATCGGGTTTCAAAATTGGTCATTTTTGTCAAACGATACTATCATTTAGCGAGAAGAGGTTCACCTGTTGAAACAGGTTGAAACACCGACCAGTTCTTTGATTTTGATTGACTTTGAAAGGAGACCCCATGCTTCCATCCGTTACTCAGGGCGGCATGGGTGTCAACATATCGACCCCATCCCTTGCCAACGCTTGTTCTCGCCACGGCAAAATTCGGAACGGTGAAGGTTTGGACGGCACAAGCCGGGTTCTTGGAACCGTTTCTTGCGTAGGCGCGGAACGAGTTCTGGCCCGCATTCTCCAATCGGGGGACCTCGGAGGGCACTACCGGCGAGCGCTTGAACATTTTCCGTTCCCAGGCGTAGCGAGCCGTATCATTGAAAGATACTTTGTTGAAGGCGGAATTCCCGCGGACAAGAAGTTCAAAGCGGTGCCGGTATTCAATATGCCACCCGGTCATGACCTAATTGAACTCACCGTAGCGGCAAACTTCGCATTTGTGTGGCTGGCCAAAGAAGGACACCCGTTCCCCGTCAGTGTAAACTATCTGGAAAAAATCCGGATTCCCCTCATCTATGGCATCACCGGAGCAATGCTCGCGGGTGTTGACTACATCACAATGGGAGCGGGCATGACGCTACAGATTCCGGCAGTCCTTGACGCGCTCTCAAACGGCGAAATGCCCAGCGGCGGGGTGCCGAGTTACCGTGTCCAAGTTGAGGGAAGCCCGAATGGGACTGAAACAATCAGTTTCAACCCTAGCAAATTCTTCAATGCGAAATTTCCGGAACTGATTCGTCCGGGCTTTCTGCCTATCGTTTCAACCGATGGGCTTGCTTCGCTCTTGGCTAGGCGTTTGCCACGAGGAAGCATCCAAGGGTTCGTCATTGAACTGCCGACTGCCGGCGGGCACAATGCTCCGCCACGCGGGAAGGTTTTGTTCAATGAAAAGGGAGAGCCGGTTTATGGTCCGCGGGACAGGGTGAATTTTGTGGAGCTCCAAAACCTAAACATCCCATTTTGGATTGGGGGGTCGTGCGCATCACCCGAAGGTCTTCAGCGAGCAAAGGAGCTCGGCGCTAACGGCATCCAAGTGGGCTCAATCTTCGCGCTCTGTGAAGAATCCGGTATGGACCCTCCCTTCCGACGCGAGATAAGGCGTCTAGGTTTCCGCGGTGAACTCATCGTTCGCACCGACCCTAAAGCATCGCCAACAGGGTATCCGTTCAAAGTGGTGCAACTGCCCGGCACGCTTTCCTCTCCCACCGTCTATGACCCCCGCGAACGCGTTTGCGACTTAGGTCTGCTTCGTGTTCCATATCAGCGAGCAGACGGCACAATCGGGTTTCGGTGTTCGGCCGAGCCCGTTGAGGACTACATAAGCAAAGGCGGAAAATTGGAAGACACTGCCGGCGCATGCTGTATCTGCAACGGGCTCATGTCTGCGGCCGGATTCGGTAATCCGGATGAACCGCCGATATTTACGCTCGGCGATGACGTGAGTTTTTTGCGTCATCTCATGCGAGATGGGGACGGTTCTTGCGATGAGCGCGGCTCTTACAGCGCGGCGGACGCAATTGAGTATCTTTTGAAATTACCGGTGCCCGTTTGCGCCCTCAGCACCGTTGACACCTGATTTTTCGTTCTTTTTCAGCCCCCGACATGTGTTGGGGGCTTTTCTTGACAAAAATTGGTATTATGTTAGGGTGGTCTAGGATAGATTGTGTTCCGAGATAGAACGGCTATCTTGGATTAGGACCGACCTTTGACAACCAAACAAGGAGAACTCATGTGACCGAAAACAGCAGTGAGACGCCCGAAGTGTTTCGTGGCCACCTAGACGAGTGCCTTAGGTTCCTCGGCAACACGCTTGTTGCGAGTATTCCGAAGGGCTCTAAGGGAGCGGCTCAGGCCAAAAGACCTTTGGCTGACTTCTGCGGGGTCTCAATTGATTGTGTGCAACAGTGGCTACGCAACGCATCTCTTCCCATCGGAGAACAACGCGTCAAGTTGATGTGTTATCTGGACATGATGGGCTTCAGAGTGATTGAGTTGGAGAGAATGCCGAAAATCCGACGGAACTTTTTGGAACTTATCGGCTTCGGACTCATCTCCGGCAGACAGGCCGCTGAACTTCTGGGTTACACCACCGTCTCCAGAACATATGAAGTCCTGAGAGGTGCCTGTAACGCCAGTACGGGAAAACGGGCAATTATGTTGCGTGAGTGTTCAAGCAGAAAGGAGGAACTGGAAAAGCGGAAAAACGATGCGGAAACACGATACCGTTTGGATATTCCGCCCAAGGTACAACCGAAGAAAGCGGAAACTGAACCGGTGACATTGCCGAGCAGCGGGTTGCAACAATGTATAGCCGACGAGATACTTGTTCTCTCGGCTAGGTTGAGCACCTTGGGTTCTCAACTGAAAAGGTCCACTGGCGTGTCCAAACCACAGAAAGGAGGCACTTGATGGCCGGTGTTAAGGAATACCCGGCAACCGTTGAGAGAATCATTCCTGACGGCGTGCACGGCCCCTACGCAGTGGCACGTTCCACGGAACTGGGTTCGGTTACTTTCAAGCTAGACCGCAAGGTCTTGGTGGAAGATGACTGGCCAGAGCCGGGAACTTATGTGATGTTGTCCGAGATGAGACAGAAGAGAGCCGGGTGGCGCGCGCAGAAGTGGCGATTCACCCAACCGTCCGACACACAACAGTGTTAGCATCAGAAAGGAAGCACAGAGCATGAAGACGACCAAGATTGTGACCGTGAAGATCGTGGACTTGAAGAAGAATCTGTTTGTCCGGCTTGCGCTGAATGAGGACCATGTGTTGTACCTCGCCGACTTGATTGGGAACGGCGTCAAACTGTCCCCGATCACAATCACCCCCGATCTGACGGTGAATGACGGCAGGCATCGCATCGCGGCTTACGAGCTTCTCGGCCTTACTGAAATTGAGGCCGAGGTCGTTAACATCGGGAGCGAGATCGAGCAAATCGCCATGGCATTCAAAGCCAATGTCGGTGGCTCGCTTCCGCCCACCCAGCAGGATGTTGAGCACACGATTGAGTTGTTGCTCGAGCGTGGCGAAACGAAGAAGCGTATCGGCGAGTTGCTCGGCCTTCCGGCTGGGATGGCTCGGCGATATGTCGATGTGGTTCAGTCCAGGGTCGCAAGGACCACGCTGATGAAGGCCGTAGCGGCGGTTACCGACGGCGGACTCACAGTCGCTAAGGCCGCCGAGATGCACGGCGTGGATCCTGAAAAGGTCAAGGCGGTTCTGTCAGGCCACCGTCGGAATAACAAGTTGGGAGGCATGGCAGAGATTCATCGGAATCTCACCAAAACCTACAAGTCGCTGAGTTCCAGGAATGCGGCGCTTGTCCGCGGTATCTTGGTGAAGCACGAGGACGGCGACATGAGCGAGAAGCAGGTGCGTGAAATCTTCGCTCACATTGAACTGCTTCAGAAGCAGTCCGCTCGCGCGGTCGCCGACCGGATGGCGCGGTTTGATGCGAAAACCAAGGAAAGGAAGACGGGGAAAGCGGCTTAGCCGTTTCAAGGTTCAACCAAGCCGAGGCATCACACACTGTGTGCGCCTCGGTTTTTTTCTTGTCCCAATTTTTTGCCTCAATATTCCTCGCCTTCTTTTGATTTAGTTTATTCCTCCGCCTCTTTCCGACTCTATCGCCGCCAACCGCTCATATTTCGCAAGCCGCTCTTTTTGCGAAGGCGCGCCGGCTTTCAAGCCGTCGGCCTCAACAGCGAAAGTCAAATCGGCGATAAAATCATCCATTGTTTCGCCACTGCGGTGCGAGACCACGACGAACCAGTTCCAATCCCGCGCTTGCCGTATTGCATCAAGCGTTTCGCTGACGGTGCCTATTTGATTGGGTTTTATTATCATTCCGTCCACACTTCCGGCTTCTTTCGCTTTCTTCATTCTCTCAAGATTGGTAACCGTGATGTCGTCGCCGGCGATTATTACGCCGTCTCTCAATTTATCATCACCCATTTTGCCGCCGTCCGGCTGACTGCCATTCAA
>CAYIYW010000011.1:8301-11517 GCA_964367845.1 uncultured Candidatus Saccharibacteria bacterium
GTCGTCGTTCAACCGCTCGCCGTTTAACCGGCCGAGCAGTGAAGCGAAATTTCCGAAATCGTTTTCCGGAAACGGGTCTTCAAAATACTTCACGCCGTATTCGTTTTTCATCTTTTCGTATGCGCGAAAAAGCTCTGGTGGCGCAATCGCGACGCCGTTCGCCGCCGCGTCAAGACCGAAATCAATTTCTCCGGCCAAGCCGGCTTCCCTAACCGCCTGTTCCAGTATTTCAAAGGGTTCAAAGTAGTTTTCAAAAACCGGTGCAAAACCTCCTTCGTCGCCCATGCTTATGCCCGCGCCGCGACCATCGGCATCAAAAATATTTTTCACGGCATCGTAAATTTTTCTGACCATTGCGAGCGACTGTCCGGCATTGCGCGATTTTGGAATTACCATGTATTCCTGAAACGGCAAACCGTTTTTTGCGTGAAGCCCGCCGTTTATGATATTGGCGAACAATCTCGGCGAACGTTTTGGCTTATTTTTGTCGTAATCGTCATGACCGCCACGCACATCGTATAAGTCGCGCAAGTGTCGCCATAACGGCACGCCATTGGCCAGCGCCGCGCCCTTGGCGCAGGCAAGCGAGACAGCGAGAATGGCATTTGCGCCGAGTTTTGACTTGTTCGGCGTGCCATCAATTTCTATCATTTCCCGGTCAATTCCTTTCTGATTAAAAGGGTCAAGGCCGACGAGAGCCGGCGCTATCATGCTTTTTATCGTTTCTATCGCCCGTTCCGGTTCCGCGTCTTGCGCTTCAAAACTGCCTCGGCTTTTACCCCGCGGGACAGAAGCCCGAACCGATTCGCCGTTATCAAGTTCAAGGGCGACTTCTACGGTTTTATCGCCACGGGAATCGGCGATAACCCGGCCGGCCAGTGATTTTATTGAGGTCATTTTATTAAACCGTTTGCTAAAGCTAAAGCACGATATCCGAGCCACGTCGCAACTCGGATAAATTTAGACAACCGCGTTCACCGTCCGCCCCTCCGCAAATGAATTAAGATTCCCAAGTGTCGTGTCCAAAATTCTTTGCAACGCTTCTGATGTGTTAAAAGCGTTATGGGGCGTAACGATAACATTCGGCATGTCAATCAAAACGTGATTGCCCAAAATCGTTTTCAAATTGTGTTCTTCCGAACGGCCCTTGACCAAAAAATTCAGCTCGTCTTTTATCGCGCCCTCTTCCTCCAAAACATCCAAGCCGGCGCCGGCAAGATTGCCGTTTTTGAGCGCGCCAATCAATGCCTCGGTTTCAACAATGCCACCACGAGCGGTGTTTATCAAAAAAGCGCCTTTTTTTATCAAACCGATATTGGATTTATTGATAAGATGATGTGTTTTCTCGCTGTAAGGCACATGGAGGGAAATGATGTCGCTGGTTTTTAACAATTCTTCAAGAGGCAGATATGCGAATCCCAGTTCCTTCGCCAAACTCTCATTGGGAAACGCGTCATTGGCTACAATTTTCATGTCAAAACCCTTTGCCATTTTAATCACGTGAAGACCTATCCGGCCCGTGCCGACCACTCCGAGGGTTTTGCCCTTCAGGTCAAATCCCATTAGGCCGTCAAGACGGAAACTCCCCTCTTCTCTTATCCGATGATAGCTTTCAAAAATTTTTCTTGAAAGCGAAAGTATGAGAGCGAAGGCGAATTCAGCCACGGTATTTTCGCCGTATGACGGAACATTGGTTACGGTTACGCCGCGCTTCGTGGCCGCTTTCAAATCAATATGGTCGTATCCGGTGGAGCGGGTGGCAATCATTTTTAAATTCGGCAGTTTTTTCATAACTTCACCGTCTATCATTGAACCGACAAAAACCGACGTCGCCTCAAAAGAAGCGTCAGACGGCATATTGTCTTTGTCCAAAGCATGTTCAAAAAATGACAGCTCGTGGCCGGCCATTGAACCGTGATTTTTGACATATTCTTTTTCCCGCAAATTCAAACTAAAAAAGGCGATTTTCATATTTTTTCTTTTTCGGCAATGACCATTAGGGTTTTTAAAACCGTATCCGCGCTTAGCGAGATGCTTTCTATTCCTTTCCCGACCAAAAATTCCGCAAACTCCGGAAAATCGGAAGGCGCCTGGCCGCAAATGCCGAGATACTTGCCTCGCGCTTTTGTCTTCCCGATAATCTGCTCAATCAACATTCTAACAGACGGGTCGTTTTCGTTGGCAATCTTGTTGACGATGTTTGAATCGCGGTCCAAACCGAGTGTAAGCTGGGTAAGGTCGTTGGAGCCGATAGACATGCCGTCAAACAAATCAAGAAACTCGTCCGCCAACAGCACATTGGATGGAATTTCGCACATGATATATATTTTTAATTCCTTATCTTTGTCTCTGTTCAACCCGTATTCTTTCATGATATCAACCACTCGCCTGCCCTCTTCCGGTGTGCGACAAAACGGCACCATCGGGATGATGTTTTTGAGGCCAAATTCATCCCGAACTTTTTTAAGCGCCGAGCATTCAAGACCGAAGGCCTCTTTGAAATCGGGATGATAATAACGCGACGCTCCTCGCCAACCAAGCATCGGGTTTTCTTCTTTCGGCTCGTAAAGTTCGCCACCGACAAGCGTCCGGTATTCGTTGGTCTTGAAATCGGAAAAACGGATAATGACCGGATTTGGCCAAAAAGCGGCGCCGATTTTGGCAATGCCTTCAGCCAGCTCGTCCACATAGTATTGCTTTTTGTCCTCGTATCCGATTGTCAGTTCTTCAACTTTGGCAGTTATTTCCGGGTGTCCGCCGGCGCTTTTGATTTTTTCATAATGAATTAAAGCGTTTGGATGAACTTGAATATGCGAGATAATGATAAATTCCAGCCGTCCCAAACCAACGCCTGAAACCGGCAACATGTGATATTTGAACGCCTCGTCCGGCGCGCCGATATTCACCATAATTTTTGTTTTGGTCGCCGGTATTTTGTCCAGACGATGTTCAAGAATGTCAAATTTAAGCGCGCCTTCGTAAACCATTCCGATATTGCCCGACGAACAATCAACGGTCGCGACCAAACCGTCGCTCAAGACCTTCGTCGCATCACCCGAACCGACAATAGCCGGTATGCCGAGCTCGCGGGACACAATGGCGGCGTGAGAAGTTCTGCCGCCTTTGTCGGTAACGATGGCTGACGCGATTTTCATTATCGGCTCCCAATCAGGGTCGGTTATTTCCGTCACCAAAATTTCGTCTTTTTGAAATTGG
>CAYIYW010000011.1:11617-17444 GCA_964367845.1 uncultured Candidatus Saccharibacteria bacterium
GTGGAATTCTCAAGCCGAACAGTGTGTTTGTCATAAACCAGCTTTTGGTCTTTTTTCCCGAGTGTTTTTGAAATTATCGGCTTAAAATCCTTGAGTGTCGGCTTAAAAACAATAAACTCGTCCGGCGTTACCTGCCCTTGAACCACCATTTCGCCGAGACCGTATGAGCTGTTTATGATTACGACTTTATCAAAGCCGGTTTCGGTGTCTATTGAAAAAGCGACGCCGCTTGATGCCAAGTCGCTCCTCACCATTTTTTGAACGCCGACCGACAAAGCAACGTCAAAATGAGAAAATCCTTTGTCTTCGCGATACGAGATTGCCCGGTCGGTAAAAAGCGAAGCGAAGGCCTTTTTTACGGACTCAACCACAGCTTCAGGCCCCACCACATTAAGATAGGTCTCCTGCTGGCCGGCAAACGACGCACCAGGCAAGTCCTCGGCGGTGGCCGACGAGCGGACCGCGACATCCAGATTTTCGCCACGCGCGGCGGACGTGCCGGATAGCTGGCCGTAGGACTCAATAATCGCCTTTTCCAAAACGTCGGGCAATTTTTCGGCCAATATAGCTTGGCGCACAGCCAGACCGCATTTTTTTAAATTTTCAACATCACCGGTATCAAGGCCCTTAAGCAATTTTTTTATCTTTTCGCGGAGGCCGGTTGAATCAATGAAATTATTATAGGCCTGGGCCGTAACAGCAAAACCATCTGGCACATTTATGCCGAGCGGAACAAGACCGGAGAGCATTTCGCCCAAGGCAGCGTTTTTGCCGCCGACCAGATTGACATCTTCTATGCCGATTTCTTTAAACCATAAAATAAGTTTGTTTGAGTCGCTATCTGTTGTTCTTGGTTTGTTCATTTGTTTTTAGTTTGTTCATTAATCTTGGCTCGTTTATTGTTCTTGGCCCTTAATCGCAATCACTATATCCGAAATGTTTGAGCCGGTGTAGCCAGTTTCTATATAATCGCCGATTTTTTCAAAAAAGTCATAGGAGCTGTGTTCTCGGAGAAAATCTTTCGGATTGGCGTCCAGCTTGGCGGCTTTTTCTTTTGTTGTGGAGTCGCATAACGCTCCGGCGTGGTCGGTATTGTCCCGACCGTCGGTGTTCAGGGATAGGACAATTCCGCCCTTTTTCAGAAAATCCATGGCGGAGAGAGCGAGTTCTTGATTGCGGCCGCCTTTTCCGCTGTTATTTTTGTCGTCGATGTTTTTGTTATTGTCTTTATCGTTATTACCCTCATTGCCGTTATTCCCGTTATTTTTCACGGTTACAGTGGTCTCGCCTCCGTAGAGAAGCGCAGTTTTGTCCGGACTTTTTTTTAAATCACCGACAATCATCATCCCCGCGTCCTTCGCCTCCCCGCTTAACTTGTCGGTAACGATTTTGGCCGAAAATCCCAACTCCCGCGCTTTATTTTCCATCGCTTCAAGCGCCATCTGATTGGACATAAATAAAATGTTGGTCACTTTTTGGAAATAGATGTCGTCTTTGGGCGTTTCTATCAAACCGCAATGAGAAAAACCACACGTTTTGAGAATATCATATTTGGCCAGTATCCGAGCGGCGTCTTCAATCGTGGTCGTGTCCTTGAATGTCGGTCCGGAAGCGACAAACTCCATATCGTGGCCAGGAACATCCGAAAAAATCAAAGAAACGGCTTGGGCCGGATAAGCATATTTAGCCAAATGCCCGCCCCGAGCCAAGGAAAGATGTTTTCTAACGGTGTTGATTTCGCGGATATCGGCGCCACTGCGCATAAGTTCTCCGACAATAAGTTTTTCATCGGGGCAATCGGCTCCTTCGTCCGGAAGATAAAGCAAAGTTGAACCGCCGCCGGAAATGATAAAAATGACGAGGTCTTTTTCGCTTAACCCGTTCAGAAGATTCACGAGCTTTTTGGTGATTTCCGCGTTTTTTTCCGACGGCAAAGGATGAGTGCCGATAAAACATTCTATTTTTTTCAAATCGCGCTTGTCAGATTTGTAAACATCCAAAACAATCCCGCCGGAAAGACGGTCGCCGAGAACTTCTTCAAGCGCGGAGGCGGCTTCCATGGCACATTTGCCCACGCCGACCACCGCAATTTTTTCAAAATTTTCAAGCGAGCACCAATAGTCCTTGACGCAAAGTTTGCCGTCTTCAAGATTGATTCTTTCCTTTATGGCGTTGCGAGTGTCAATGGCATCAAGACCAGCTTCGGCAATATCCAACCCCTCCTCGCTTCGTGAATTTGATGCCAGTTAGGCAAACTTTTTTATTTTGCACATGTCATCCACGCCGTTAGAAACAACTAAGATAGTTTTATGATACCAAAATTTGTGGCTTCGTTAAAGTTATTACGGGTGGCTTGACAAATCACCACAATTTGCTACACTTGTAAAGTAAAAATTGGCTTGACGGTCAATTTTGGTTCATGTTCTTTGCAAATTCGCGAACGCTCAAAATCTCAAAACAGAAAGGAGGCGGACGATGTACGAGCTTAGCGTTCTTACGGCAGTCGTTCTGATGTTGGTTTCGTCGGTGGAATATGTCCGCCGCGCATGGATTCGCGAAATCAATCCGGTGCTCGCGACATGGATTCTCATGATGGTCACGCTGTGTCTCTCGTTCTGGATGTACTGGGTCAGTCCCCGGAAGTCGTGGACTGCCAACATCGGCGTTACCACGGGTTTGGTGAATATCGCGATTATTCTTGTTGGAGTGGTCGCGACAAACATCCGCTACGGGACGCTTTCGGTGGCCTTTGATAGGGTGCAGAAGTGGTGTCTCGCCGGTGGAGCGGGAATTGTGGTGTTCTGGTATTTCACCGACCAACCGCTCATCTCTTACACTCTCGTGCAATGTGTCGCGCTCGTCGCCTACTTCGCGACAGTGAAACGGCTGTTGAAAGTGGAACGAAGCACAGAACCACTCTTTCTTTGGGTCGCGGTGCTGTTAGGAAGTCTGTGCGCGATTTATCCGGCGTGGAGCAAGAACGACCCGTTCTCGTGGATATACCTTGCCCGAGCGATTCCTTCCACCATTCTCATGATTTATCTGATTATGAGAATCAAAAGGAAAATGCGCTCAACAATTGAACTCAAGCGTCTAACCAATAATGTTTATCCTTAGGCCTCACGTGATGACACACCACGGGAGGCCTTTTTTCTTTTAGCTCCTTCCGTTTTAAGCACCTTTCTTGATGATGTCCACTTCTGAGACCTTCGCTATTGTCGTCCCACAAAAAAGCGCATGCTATTATTACTTGATTGAGGTCGATTAAGAATCAAACAAAAGAAATTTTATAATGAACAATAATAACAAAAACTGTTCGCACGTTCACCACAACATCATTCCGATTTTAGTAATTCTCATCGCCGTAAGCTTCCTCCTTCAATACCAAGGTCTGCTCGCCGAAAATTCCGTAAACATAATCTGGCCGATTCTTGTGGGCATTGGCGGCATGGTTATGCTGATTGACAGCAAGTGCGAGCGTTGCTAAACGGTTTGCCAAAATTTTATTTGCACGGACACGAGGCATGGGACGCGATGTTTCGGATTTGTTCCGGCGCCCGAGAAACGATTGACCTTGAGCAATTTATTTTTTCTGACGACGACATCGGTCGGCGGTTTGTTGAGATTTTACGGGAGAGAGCTCGAGCGGGCGTGAAAGTCCGCGTCCTCTGCGACACTGTCGGCAGTTGGACTCTCTACACTTCCCGACTGCCCGGACTAATGCGAAAAGACGGCGTTGAAATCCGTTTTGTAAACATAGTCAGCCCGTGGCGAATAAATAATTTCTTTTCGTGGTTTTTTCGGGACCATAGAAAAATCCTCGTCGCCGACGGCAAAGTCGGATTCACCGGCGGCATCGGTTTACGCGACGATATGCACGACTGGCGCGATACCCATATTCTGGTTCAAAATGAAATCGTCAATGAAATGCTGTTTGCTTTCAACGAAATGTGGGCTCAAACGGCCGATAAGGATATTATTTCCAGAATTAAAAAAGCCAGACAAAATGTCCGCGGTTTTCAGTTCATTACAAACTCGCCGCATTTCCACAAGCGGTTCCTGTATCACAGCATTATTGATGCTTTGTGGGGCGCCCAAAAGTACGCGTATCTGACAACCCCATACTTCGTGCCAGACAGACGCTTAATTCGCGTTTTGAAACTGGCCGTCAAGCGAGGAGCGGAGGTCAAAATCATTCTTCCCGACAAAGTGCCAGAACCGTTTGTCGGCTGGGCTTCCCGTTCCTATTACGAAGCCATGTTGCGGGCCGGTGTCAAAATTTACGAATACCGCAAAAATTTTCTGCATGGCAAGACCATTGTGATTGACGACAAATGGGCGACAGTCGGCAGTTTCAATTTAGACAGTTTGAGCTTTTTATATAACTACGAAGCGAACATCGTCAGCACCGACACGTCATTGGTCAAAACCTTGAAAAGTCATTTTATCCACGACCTTGCGAACACAGAGGAAATCATGCTTGACACATGGTTGCAACGGCCGCGCATTCAAAAACTGCGCGAAATTTTGGTCAAGCCGATACGAAGGTTTTTGTAAAGCGCGGGAGATAGCGAATTCAACTGTGAAATTGATTGCTCTCTAATTGATTGTTGAACTGATTGTCGCTCCCTTAGGGTTCGGCCCGTATTTATTTTCTGCGGGATTGCTGTCTAGACACATAAGCACCAAAAGCCAAATGGCGCCGATTAAGGGAATTAAGAAAAGCAATATCATCCACCCGCTTTTCCCGATATCGTGAAGCCTTCTAACCGAAACAGCCAATCCGGGAATTAAAATCGCCAAAGAATATAAAATACTGATAATATTTTCATTGTCATTGATTACCGAGCTGACGATGCCGAGCGCGATGCTGAAAATAATATTGAACAGGGCAAAATACCAATATTCCGCCCTTCGTGAACGCCCGCTGAATACCGCATACTTTTTTAACACCGAGACATAATAGTTCATGGTTTACTTTTAGGTTAGTAATTAATTTTACGGCGATGACGCCACTGTCGGATATTGTACCATCAAAACGCGGTTTCTTTGAACCACATTTTGATTGCCTCTATCCACCACATTGACTTTGTGATTATCATTTGCTAGTCTCTACTCATCACCATGAAGAAGACCCTGATGAGGCTCGTCCTCGTTGGGGGCTTTTTCTTTTTGTATTGACCAACTTAATTTGTTCTTTAGAGTATCCAGATACACAATTGGAATGTTAAGTTTTCTTAAAAGATACGAGCATTTGTTGCTCGGAGAAATCAGTGATTGAAAAATGCTTTTCTCTTTCAGGAATTGAACTAAACTGGCATAATCGCCATCACTTGCGACAATGACGGCACGCTTCAAGCGTCCTTCGTAGAAATCAACCGTGCTTTTGAGCACCAAATCAGCGTCACAATTTCCTTTTATTTTGCCGTTGCCATCATATGTAACCTCCTTATACACAAGAACATATCCATATTCCTGTAATTTTGTGTACATATCCTTGTTGGCCGACACGAGACCGATAAAGAGATAGACAATTTCCACGTTATGTTTGTCTTGAAGCCACACACGAAAACGTGCGTAATTGAGTTTCCAACCAAGACCTTTAACTCCTTTATGCAAGTTTGCGCCGTCTATGTATGCGATTGTTCCTGGTTTCGGTTTCATACGCCAAGTTTCTTAAGATTACCAACTATGTAACAATTCACCAAACGCCATGGCTTGTCATCCCGGCCAAAGTCGGAGTTTTTAAACCATTGTTTTCCCCCAGCAACCATGCTATATTTCTGACACCCGCAATCGTTTAGGAATCGTTTCAAGCGCGCCTCAA
>CAYIYW010000012.1:0-15348 GCA_964367845.1 uncultured Candidatus Saccharibacteria bacterium
ATCTGATTGAGAGTCGTCCCCTCCTCAATTGTAAAAAGGGTGCCAGCCGTAAATGTCGGCGGGGACGATAAGGTGAACCATGACAGGAAGACAAGAAACGCTATGCCCAAGGTTACAGCCATGATTAACACACGCAAACGCGGGTTTGACCCAAGAATTAAAAACTGATAATTCATAGGACTTTAGATTGGCAGATTTGCCGGCGCTTCGCTCTTGCGTGATGCTATCTTAGTCAGAGTCGGTGTGCCGACGACCTTGCCCGGCAAATGGAATATCGTCGCGATTTCCTCTGTCGTCAGGATGAATGGCTTGGCCATGAGATGCCTGTATGGCAATTGAAAAAACGACCTTAGTTTGTACGCATTAAGCAAATCCACCTCCCGCTTGGTTCTTAAAATCCGCATGAAATCCTCCCAAGGATAATCAAAGTCAGTAAATTTCCCGAGTTTAATTTCATTAAGCGACCGTGAACTATATTGCCTAAAACTGCCAATAAGGCCGGTGATGCCGATGGAATCAAAGGATTCCTTTCGAGCAATGTAAAAACCGCGAATACCGACCTCAAAGGGATATTTTGTTAAACTGCGCTCAAGAGCGTCTATGAGTTCCCTTTCGCTTTTTGTGGGTATACGATAACTTGTGCCTTCCGCCCCTTCCTCACTCTCGCTTCCTTTGACTTCCGCAATTTTTTTCTCTATCTCCTCTTTTGCTTCTTTTTCCCAGTCCGTTTTTTGCGGAAATGCCGCATCCTCCTTCAAACTGTTACTACGATGGGCCTGAATCAAAATCTGAATCCAGACCTGCTCGCCGGCTTTGATGCTCCCAAGAAATTCCAGAACAGAGGTCATTGGGTCAACTTTTGATTCCTCCTCTTGCTCTTTGTCCAGCCCGTAATCAATGTAGGTCTTTATGGGATATATATCCGGCTTTCTAAGCTTAAATGCCGTTCCCCAAAGCTGTATTTTCTCGGCATCCACGAAAACATTTTTGGTGTAATCCTCGGCTTCATAAATTTCAACCCCCGGATACTGGGCGTAAAACTGCGATTCAATCAGTTGGCGATACTTTGGTTGCGTCCATATAAAGAAGCGGACATTACCCTCAATTGAAATAATTTCCAGAGAAAACCATGGCCGTTGCTTGCCTTTGACAAATGTCTCAAGATAACTGTTTGAACCCGTTTGGAAGAGCGAGGTAATTATAATCTCCATTGCCATGGGCGATTTAAAAACATCGCGCGGCAATTTTATTTCAAGCAAAACGCCGCCGGCCTTGACCATGGCCTGGGTTCTTGCATATTTCAACCAAAGCGTCGTAAATGTCCCGAGCAGAAATAACGGGAGCCAAACCGGTGAAGTAGAAATGATGAACTTTACTGTCGCCAGGAGGAATTCAAGGCGCAATGACAAAATAATCTCATTCAGCATCCTTGTATTATAACAAAGAAATCTCCGCCACAATCACTTCTCCGCACTTTGTTCCGCACCTAGACGTTAGAATACCGACTCTGCTTGTCCTTCTTGAAGAATTTTGCATTTTGGAGATTAACGATAATCGTGTTTGGTTTTACGTAACGCTCCTTGAGAACCTTTTCAATTATTTTTTCTTTGGTCAGCGGGCCATCTTTCGCCAGAATTTTTTTAATGACATCCTTGACCACGCCGCTCATATAACCCCATTCGGCAAGAGCGTAAAGACCGCGGCCGACCAGCACAAAGCGTGGGTCCTTTATGAGTTCGTTATGGGTTGTGGCAACATGGGCTTTTTTGCTGAAAACCTCCGTAATCAGGCGCGCCACTTCCCGAAAGTGAATCGGTGAACCGTGCTTTCTGATGACAAGGAAAGCGTAATCCCTAACCCCGCGGGCATTGATGTTTGAGGATTTGGCCTTGCCCCATTCGCCGAGCGGGTTTTTGCCGAGGGACTTTGACATCCAGAGCCAACGCTTAATCATTTCCTCATTTTTATATTCTTCGGAAACGTCTCTGATATACGAAAGGAAGGAGTCAATGATTACCGACTCCGGCACAATGTCCTCATCACTCAAGTCGCTGTAAATTTTGCGGAGGACGTCGTGAATTTTGTCGGCCAGTTTACCGTCAATGTGCCAGCGAGCTTTGAATTCATCATCCTCCTTGTGCTTCTTGAAATCCTCGCCGATTACAAGGAGAAAATGGATATGATTTTGAGTGGATTTGTCAGAGGAGAAATGGTGCAACAGGTCGTGTTCCGAAAGTATGCCTCCGAGCGAGCGAAGACGGTTTTTCAGTTCGTCAAAGGTCTTCTTCTCTTTTTCATATTCCTTGGATTTTTGGACATTGGCGATGGAGTGGTTTTCAATCTGGCGAACGCGTTCGCGGGTAATGCCGTATTTCTTGCCGATTGATTCCAGCGTCATCTTTTTCGTTTCACCGCCGAGTCCGTAGCGGCCGGAAATAACATCCTTACCGCGTTCGGAAAGCACCGCTAAAAGCCGTTTCGCCGCCAGCTTCGGATTGAATGAAAGGGTTATTTGTTTTGAATTTTTTTCGCTCATGTTTTTACATTGTTTCCAATAATTTGATTGTCAGCTCGTATTGCTAGATTCTACTATCCAGCCATAAATTAGTCAATGTGTCTTGACATAAGGCATCGTCCTATCTTGTCACAAAGTTTATCAGTCGGTTTTTTACATAAACCGTTCTTTTTATTTCGCCCGTGTTGAGCCATTTTTTAACGCTTTCAAGTAACACGGCCTTATTTTTGACTTCCGCATCTGTTGAATTGGTTCCTGTCTCCAGTTCTCCTCTCACCTTTCCGTCAACCTGAATTATGATTTTAACCATGGTCGCCGCAATTTTATTTGGGTCAAATTTTGGCCACTCGCTCAAATGAATTGATTCTTTGTTTCCAAGCGCCAACCAGAGTTCGTCAGCGACATGGGGCGCAAAGGGCGCGAGCATTCTCAAAAGAATTGAAAAATCCTCCCGCAAAACCGTGGGTAAGTTTTCAAATTCCTTGGAAAGAATCATGAGACCGGATATTGCCGTATTGAAGTTAAAGGATTCAATGTCGGCGGACACCTTGGCGATTGTGGTGTGGAGAATTCTTTCAAAATCGGCCGAGATTTTTTGATTTCCATCGTTCTTTTGGCTCTTGACCGCCGATTTTTCGCCACCGACTTTCCTGCCAATTCGCCAGATTCGCTCCACAAATCTTCGGGAACCCATGATGCCCCTCGTATCCCAACTGCTCGCTTGTTCAAAGGGGCCGATAAACATCTCGTATATTCTGAAAGTGTCGGCGCCGTATATTTCTACGATTTTATCCGGATTCACGACATTGCCGAATCGCTTGCTCATCTTCTGGCCATCTTCTCCCATGATAAGGCCGACACTGTGGAATCTAATGAATGGCTCCGAGGTGCTGACCAGATTAATATCACCCAAAAACTTGTGCCAAAAACGGGCGTAAATCAGATGGCGTGCGGCATGTTCGGCTCCGCCGACATAGACATCAACCGGCGCCCAGTATTTTTCCTTTTCTGGGTCAACGAGGCGATTTTTATTTTTCGGGTCCATGTAGCGAAGGTAATACCAGCATGAACCGGCCCATTGAGGCATGGTGTTTGTTTCCCGCCTTGCATGGCTACGGCATTTTGGACACGGGACATTCACCCACTTGTCTATTGTCGCCAACGGCGACTCGCCGGTTCCGGTCGGCGCGTAATTTTTGACATCCGGAAGTTCAACCGGCAAGTCCTTTTCAGACACCGGCACAACTCCGCATTTCTCACAATGGACGACGGGAATCGGTTCGCCCCAATAGCGCTGGCGGGAAAACACCCAGTCGCGGAGTTTGTATCTGGTAACCATTCGCCCACCGACGGAAGAAACAATTGCCGTCTTTGCCTCCTGTGAGTCATGGCCGTTAAATTCTCCGGAGTTTACTATCTTTCCTGTTCCGATAAAGGCATGAGGACCCTCCTTAAAATGGGCGACGATTTCCGCAAACAGTGACGCTACTACCTGTTTAATCGGCAGACCAAATTTGTTAGCAAATGCGAAATCTTGCTGGTCGTGCGCCGGCACAGCCATGACTGCACCCGTGCCGTACGACGCAAGCACATAATCAGCGACCCAGATTGGAATTTCTTCTTTACTGGCCGGATTTACCGCTATCAACCCCTTTAGCTCAATGCCAGTTTTCTCCTTGCTTTCGGCTGTCCTCTCAATTTCGCTCTTGGCCTTATTTTTTTGAATATAGTCGGCAATTTCATTAAAATTTGAAATTTTCGCCTGATTTTTCTGGATAAGGGGATGTTCCGGAGAAAGAACCAGATATGTTACTCCAAAAAGAGTGTCGGCTCGGGTTGTGAAGACGGTGATTTTTTCGTTCGGCTCGTTTTTCCCGTCAGGTTTTGTGATAAAACCCGTTTTCCCGTTCTTCTCGTCGGAATTTTTTATTTCAAAATCAATTTCCGCGCCCTCGCTTTTTCCAATCCAGTTTCTCTGCGACTCCTTTATTGATTCCGGCCAGTTGAGACCGGGCAAATCTGAAAGCAATCTGTCGGCATAATTCGTGATTTTCAGCGCCCATTGACGCATGGGCTTTTTTTCAACAATCGTGCCGCATCGCTCGCATTTGCCATCCTCAAGGTCCTCATTGGCAAGACCCGTCTGGCATGACGGGCACCAGTTTATCGGCTCAAATGACTGGTATGCCAGGCCTTTCTCCAGAAGTTTAAGGAAAATCCACTGTGTCCATTTGTAATAACTCGGGTCGGTCGTATTTATTTCCCGGCTCCAGTCATAATTAAACCCGATTATGGAAAGCTGTTTTTTATAGCGCTCCACATTTTTCTCAACGGTTTTCCTCGGATGGGTTTTATTTTTAATGGCATAATTTTCCGCTGGCAGGCCAAAAGCATCCCAGCCCATCGGATGGAGAACGTTATAGCCGTTCATTTTTTTGAACCGGGAATATATATCGGTCGCGATGTAGCCCTTCGGATGACCGACATGAAGACCCTCGCCTGATGGATACGGGAACATGTCCAGCACATAGCATTTGGGCAGTTTAGAGTTCTCTTCTGTTTTATAGATTTTCTTTTTCGCCCACCTCTTCTGCCGTTTCGCCTCTATTTTCTTGTGGTCGTATTCTCGCATATTCATTTCAAGAATATAAGAAAAACACAGTTAAATTTTTTGTCCAACATTCTGCACAGTAGGCGGGTTAGACGGGTATAATTCAGGGTCAATGACTCGTTCAAAACAAACCCGGCCGGCGGTGTGTTGCCAGTTGGTTTGCTCAATGCCCGGCCCAAAACCCGATGAGACGGGAAATGCCCGACTGTTTTTGTTAAAACCGTCACGGCTCTCCAAATTAAAATCGGCGCATAACTCAAAGGACAGGTTTGAAATTTTCCGGTATTCGTATTTTTTGCCGTTTTCTGCCTCGGGGTCAAGCGGCGCCACAAAACCGGAAATCGCGTCACTCAGGTCGGCCAGTTGGCTCGGTAATGCTCGCTTTTGTTGCCAAAAATTCACAATTTCCCACTGGATAATCTGAAGGTCATTGGCCCTCGTCGCGTCAAGTCGCATCAAGCGTTGAGTGGTCGGCGACCCCATAACGACAAAGCCATAGACCACAGACGCGACGACTATCAATCCCGCGATGGCGGCAAAAATTTTCAGCTGGCTGGCTGCCGTCCGGCCCGTCTGGCCAGTCCGGCGTAAACCCCAGAGATAATAGCCAAACACAATGCCCGCTACAACAAGCACGACGGTAACCTTCAAAACAAATCTCAACGAAATTTCTCCGCCCAGAAATGAATTAATTAAAACAATCAGGTCAGTGGCGATAGTCGCGCCAGCCACAAAAAGTGTCAAAAATGTCAGCCAGCGCTTGATACCAAGGGTTCGTTTTTCCGGATTAGCCGTATATTGGCGTTCCAGAAGCCATGTGAGAAAAATAAATAATGGGAATATGATGATAAGAGAAGCGATTGCCCAGCGAATACCGGAAGAATATGGGTCTATGTAGCTGAAAAGCGGGTCGGGATGCAGAATGTCAATAATCTGGAAAAGGAGCGCAATCAAACTGATTGAGCTCACATATAGCGTTACAATAATTCCAATGTGGGTGAAAAAATCTCGCGGTGTCATTTTATACATGGACTTATTATACAACAAAATTGGACGCTAACACCCGCCACATGTGCGTGCCTAGAGCACTATATTTTAAACTCCACCACATCACCGTCTTTCACGACATATTCTTTCCCCTCCGTTCGGACCAGACCTTTTTCGCGCGCAGTCGTGAATGAACCGGAGTCCAAAAGTTTGTTCCATTCTATAACCTCGGCTTTTATAAACTTTTCCTTGAAGTCATTGTGAATTGCGGTTCCGGCGACAGGCGCGGTTGAACCGCGAAGAATTGTCCATGCACGCGTCTCATCCTCGCCGGTCGTGAAATAAGTGATGAGATCCAGGAGTTCATAACCCTTGCGAATTAAATTATTAATACCGTCCGCCTCCGCCGTTGCTTCGGCGGATAAGTCGTCGCCGCCACTGTCGCCGACAATTAAATCTTTTCTGAATTCGCTTTTTTCATCGTGGTCCAAGTCCTTCAATTCCTGCTCTATGCCGGCGTCAACCGCAACCCAGATTGCTCTTGAGTCATTGAGAAATTTCGCCAACTTCTGAAATCGCTCGTCATTATTTAGTTGGTCAAGATTCTTGCCCCCCGATTTTTTATTCAAGACATAAAGAATCGGTTTCATGGTTAAAAGGTGAAGGCCTTTCACCGCAGGCATTTCTTCCTTTGTGACTTCAGCCGAGGATGCAAGCCGACCTTCGCCCAGTACTTTTCCAATCTTTGAAAGAGCCGATTCTTCAATAATTGCCGTTTTGTCCCCTCTTTTGGCGTCTCTCAAAACACTGGCCCGGCGTTTGGCGACTGTCTCCGTGTCGGCGAGAACGAGTTCAAGATTTATAACCTCAATGTCGCTTAACGGGTCAATTTTCCCGCCGACATGAATGACATTGTCGTCCTCAAAAATTCGGACAACCTCGGCAATCGCGTCCACCTCGCGGATGTTGCTCAAGAATTTGTTTCCCAATCCCTCGCCGACCGAGGCACCTTTCACGATTCCGGCGATGTCAACGAATTCCACAACCGCCGGCACGGTTTTGGCTGATTTGCTAAAATCCGACAACTTAAGGAGCCGTTCATCAGGCACCGCCACAACTCCAACCGACGGGTCAATTGTGCAGAACGGATAATTTTCAGCCGGAACAGATTTTTTTGTGAGTGCGTTAAAAAGCGTGGACTTTCCGACGTTTGGCAACCCAACAATTCCGATTGAAAGCATTTTTTTATTATGACTTAATTTTGGCTAGAAATCAAGTCTTTTAGCAACAACGTGTACAAACCACCGAGAAATATTGACATATAAACATATTTCATGTTTTATTATATTAGAACTAAGTTATTTAAAGGAGGTAACAATGGCAACCATAAAAGAAAGTGCGGATAACTCACTTTTAGCATCATCGTGTGAGGCTGGCCACTCGGCTTGTTGCAAGGATGGTTATATTTTCCTACCAAAAAAGGAATTCGAGACAGTCCTTCAGTACTTGGCAACCCAACCAAAAAACCTTAAGGAATTCAGGTCTCGAGTAACCGACTTCGGCAATTTCTTGCTCTACAACCAGAAGACACGCTGTCAGTTCTTGCTTGCTGATGAACGATGTGAATTGCACCCGTTAGGAATAAAACCGACTGAGTGCTTTTGGTGGCCTGCGCACGTGTATCTTGCAGATGATGGCACACTCGAAATCAGAGTTGCCAACTGTTGTTCGGGGTGTGGCCTGATCCAACCCAACAGTCCTCACGTGGAAAAAGTGGCCGAGCAAGCAAGAACAATCGGTCTTCCTATCATCACCGAATTTAGAAGAACCCATTCGTACGGAAAGGACTATCGAGTGGTCATGAAATTCTAAGACAAACTCGCCCACTCCGCAGGAACAATCACCTGCGGAGTTTTCATTTATTTACATATTGCAATCAACTGCCTAATAATAAGTTCCTCGGGTTTTAAATAGTACCCAGTGAAATCGAACCAAACCTTCATAAAGTCTTCTCTCTCAATCTTTCTCTCTCCACCAATTTCAGGATCTTGAAGGTAAATATATTCATCGTCGAGGCCAATAACAACAGAGTAGTGTCCATCTGAGACCTCTGAATCACCATAGTCCTGTCTACCTCGAGTAAACCAATCAACAATTACAGGCACACCTTTTTTCAACCATTTCTCAATATCTTCAAAACCACTCTCATTCTTTATCTCTACCTTAAATCCAAGAGATTGAGCTGCGTCAGAAATATTTTTATCATCTATTCCCAACCCAGGCACAAGTTTGGTCAACTCTGCCAACTCCTTTTCTGTCTTATCAACATTATAGTAATTCATCACTATTTTTAGCGATGCAGGACCACACATATCAGCATGAAGTGTTTCTTGGAACGGTTCAACATTCAATAGTATTTTTTTCATTACTTAAGAGTATCGTTGTCCCATATTGATGTCAATTTATCGTGAATTTTTAGTACTTCTGATTTAGTTGGAGCAAAAATAATAAAGGAAAAATATGGTTCATGACTATCAACCGCAACCACAACCACACCTTCTTCCTCGCCTTTTATAGGAAACGTCAGTGAAGAGATTTTATTAATAATTTCTTCCGCCGACAATACGATTTTACCATAATTAAATGAATCAGTAGATAATGCAACAGCATTTTTAACCCAGTCCCTACCAAAAAGTTTTCTCGCTAGATCGTAAACATGTGTCCCGCCAGTTCTGCGAACATTTGTTTCAATTGGATATAATGTTCTATTTTTTGAAACGATAAAATCAATGTCAAGGAAACCACGGTATCCCAACTTAAAATAGTTGCTGCCAATTAATTTCCCAATCCTATTCATTTCCCTTACAATATCTTTCCCCAAACTTTTTTTGCCCATTAAAATACCGAGGAATACCCCTTCCTGGCTTACAATCTGATTGCATACATATGTAATCTTAGGTCCAGTGCCATCAACAAAAACCTCTATGGACGGTGAATTTTCGTCTCCACCCACAGAATATGCCAGCTCTTCTATCACATAAGGACCGCTAGTCCAAATACTGTCCTTATTTAGAATAATTTTAAGTTCATCTCTTAAATCAATTTCAGAATCATACTCATTTTTATGCATCATAAGAACTCCCCACCCACCCATCTCGGCTTTTTTTAGACCAATGTTTGAGTCGTTTGATTCTACTTGCCTGAGGTCAATTTAGAGCTTCTAAAGCCGTAGTTTACGCCATTCACTAATGGCGGTGGCATCTTAATTACAAATTCAAACGGAATATATTTGAGGCCGTCAGGTAGGTTGTCATGTCGAGTTGTGTTCAAACCATTCCGATGCTTAACTTGGCCATAGAGAACTAATGATACATTAAACTGTCGCTGTTTTTGCCCATAGTCATCACCATAAAATAAATGGTACCGAGAGCAGTTTTGCCGTCGGTACCATGTTTGTAGAACCCGGTTCACGATTTGTCGGCGCCCTTCCGCGCCAACTCATCGTCCACAAGCGTCTTCCACACCTCGTCATCAACCTTCTTCCTTTCTTTCGGGCCAAACCCAGGAATACTGACTGCGATTTCATTAAGCGCAAAGAGAATCTCCGCCCGCCACGCGAGATCCTCTCCACTCCAGCTAGAAAGACCGAAGTTGACGCCGACTCTCGCAAGTCGGCCTTTTCGCCTGAAATCATCCGTGATTTCACGAAATCTCATCTCAAACTGTCGCCGAAGTTCGCGATACTTGGCAAGTAGGAGTTCGCGGTCTCTACGAAGTCCGTCACAAAGTCCGTCAGGTTCGTCATTCGTTTCCGACATAATCACCTCCTTTCTGTGTTAGGCGTTACTGGTTATGACACCACGATTATCGTCTTGAACCGGCTATTTTCTGCCTATAATATAAAAAATGGCCGTTGATTTGTCAAGGGCACCGTAACCGCCGTAAGCCCCAAAACCCAATACGCTAAAGTCCTTTCGTTCTCAAATATTCAAGCGCGCCGTGGAGCCCGCAAGAATCACCCAGTTCGGAAATTTTTATGACCGGCAATTCCGGATATACTTTTGTAATACTACGCAAATACTCTCTGGTTTTTTCAACCGGTATGGCTGGGTCGCCCGTAATCATTGAACCGCCAAGAACGATGACATCCGGCGACCAGAAAACGCAGACATTATTGAGTCCGTAGGCGAGAATTTTAGCCAGACCATCCCAAAATGCCGATTCCTTGAATTCCTTCGGGTCATGGCCGGTTCGTTTTGCGAGTCCTCTTCCGGAAATATAGTCACCCCAGAGAATTCCATCGGCATCGGGAATCATCGTTCGGTCAGCATCAATGATTTGGTGGCCGGGTTCAAACCCGATGGACTTAGCATCAATTCTTCCTTGAACGATTCTGACTCCGCCAATGCCGGTGCTCACAGTAATGTAGGCCACAATTTCAAATCCTCTGCCTGCGCCACGCAAGGCCTCCCCAAGACCGGCCAGCGCCGCATCGTTCTCAACATAAGCCGGGGCGTTAAAGAATGTCTCCAGTTCGGAGCAAATCGGCCGTCCGACCCAATCTTTTAGATTCGGACCACTGACAAGAGACAATTTTTTCTGGCTGAATGCGCCGGCAAGACCGCCGGCAAGAGCGTCAATCGCTTCACCCTCGGACAGAGCAGAAGCATTTTTTTTAAGTTCGGCTATTCCCTCCTCATAGGAAGTCGGGGTCTTGACGACAACGGCCTTGTCCAAGGTCTCCCCATCACGAGACGACCCCAGCCGCATTTTTGTCCCGCCAACATCAAAAACGATATACATTATTAGACGATTAATTTCTTAAATTCCTCCACCATCGGCACCTGCGCCGGTTCGGTGCCGTATATTTTAGACAAAGAGAGCGCGACCCAGTCGGCGAGTATCAGAGTATTAAATATCCTTTCAAAAATTGTCTCTCCCGCAATTGAAACAACCTTCACCGGCAAACCGCGCTCTTCATAAAGTTTTGCGAGCACCTCCATGCGTCGCATGATTTTCGGCTGGTCGTCGGCATCTTCAAGAAAGATGAAATGGAAACGAGAAGACAGTTCTTTTGTTCTGTCGGCGATGTCAAAGCCGTTCATTTCATTGTGATTTAATTCGGGAAATACATTGTAAAAAGCCGGAATTTTGGCGGATTCGTTGAATTTTATTTTCCAGTTATAGGCAATCGCCAGATTAGCTCTTGAGGAATAAACAATCGGGATTTTGCCCTTAAGTTCTTCGGCCAATGTCTCCCCTTGTTCTTTGAGACCATCAGGTCTCAATTTTGACCCGAGTTCCTGGAGTTCAGCCAAAGTATCATCGTCGCCCGTCAGTTTAGCCAGAGAAAGCGTTGAGAAACCCAAAGCGTTCCTTGGTTGTATGCCGGTATCGGGCATTTTTATATAAGGCAATCCATTTCTTCTGGCAAACTCAATAAGCCGACCGCCGGTGGCTATAACCGCCAAATCATGTCTCGCGGCAAAAGCATTTTCCGCGAAATCCACCACCTCTTCCGTATTGCCCGAATACGAGCTGGCGATAAAAAGGGCTTTGCCAAATCTCTTTTTTGAGAGCGGGGGCAGGCCGTAATCGCGATGAATATAAATATCCAAAAACGGATTGTAAATTTTTAGGAGCCCCGCCGCAAGATGCGACCCGCCCATGCCGCAAAGAACAAAACTGTCGGCCGGTTTTAATCTTGTCTCATTTTCAACAATCGGCTTGAAGTTAAATTGAGTGGCAATGTTTTTGATGGTTTCGTCCATTCCGCAATTATACGCTTTTCGGAATAGAAAAAAAGCGGGGCGCACTGTGTCGCCTCGCTTTTGGTTTCGGAAATCACGAAATAAAAACAATAAGAGCGGGAGTGACTGTGGCGACTATTGATTAGCGCCCTCTGTCCTCCAAAAATTCCCTGTACCCGTGCACCAAAAACCTCTTGTGCTCCTCTTCCTGTGGTGGGTTTTGCCAATGAACAAACACAAGACACCCGAGCGGCAACGGCTGGCGGTTGGTCAACCGCCTGACAACATCTCCTCGCATGGTCCTCCATCTCATGTCCTTGGGAATCACATCGAGAAGCATGACCTGGAGTTTGGCAATATCCCCCTCCGTAAACCTCGTTCTCGGCTTGCGGTCACTTCCGGAACCCGTGCTCACCCTTCTGGGCGTAAGGACTGTGTTCATCCCCACATACTCCTGTGTAAAGGGTTTTGAAACGCTTGCAACAACTGCAAGCTCTGGAAGTAGAGAATACCGAACCGGTTAGATTCGGTCAAGGAGTAATCAACATGTCCTTTTCGTTCTCCTGCTCCGTGTCCATTTCTAGAACACTTTTTTCATCAGCGTAAAAATTGTCATCAAAGCTGTCGTTGAGGTCAAAATCGCTGGAGTCCAAATCCAGAATTACGCCGTCCAGCTCATTATGGATATCATTATTTTCTAATTGGAGTCCCAGTTGAATTGCTTGGGCAAGTTCATAGGCCTCCTTGAATAGCGTGAAGGCCTGATTGTATTCCATACTAATCAGTTTCTCCTCGCCCTTTTTGAGCAGTTCGCGAACACGTTTGAGTTGGTCAAAATCCATGTCTGTCTGAACTTCAGCTCCGGTTTCAATTTCGCTTTTGATTTCAACCTCTATTTCGGTCTCAAACTCGGCATCGGTCTCAATTTTGGTCTCTATCTCGGTTTTAGTTTCAGCTTCAATTTCAGTTTCGGTCTTAAATTTAGTCCCTGCCTCCGCTCCAGTGTCAATCAGTTTTTTTTGGCCGAAGAGGATTCCATCTTCAATGGTTTGAAGAATTTTTTTTACGGCTTCAAACTTGGCCTCGGCGATTGCCCGAGTATTTTCATCATTTGCCTGAAGAGTCAATATTTGGCTCTCGGTTTTTTCTCTGGACATGATTGAGGCCTTGCGCGGACCGCGGATAATGTCGTTTATGGATGCCAATTCCTCATCCGAGACCTCATCCTGCGGCAACTCCGAAACAGAGGTCTCGCCTTCCACTAACGAGGTCTCAAGGTCACTGCTTATTTCAAAGGCCGTCTTGAGTTCACCTTTTTGGGTTAGAGCGTCTATGTCTTTCTGAACGCGAGAAATGTGGGAATTTAACTTCATCACGATTTTTTTCTGAATTTCCGGCGACATCTTATTTTGAACGATGAGTTCCTTGGCCTCTTCAACGCGTTTTTTGGCGCGCACAACCTCATATTCCGACCGAGCTGAACCCGAAAGGAAAACGGCTCTGATTTCCTCATTGACATTGACTCTGATTGGATAGAAAAAATCACCGGGCAACGAATTTTGAGCGGCTAGTGATGTTCCTCCTGCGCCGAAAATCACCAGCACTAAAGCAACAATGGCGGTTCGCAAACTATGGATATGCCATGACGAAACGAATGACCGGACGCCGTTTATGGCAAAAGGAGCAAAAGGAGATTCCATCGGTCGGAGCCATTTCAGTTTATTATTTTTAACATAAGTATCAACGGCCAAAAAGAGCGTTGCGCGTTCGCGCTCCGTAAGTTTGGCGGTTTTTGCCTTCTCCACCAATTTCATAAAAATGTCTTGTTCGTTATTCATAATCCTGATTTTCGTTACTCATGCTGGTCCCTTGAAATACTTCTCAATTTTTGCAGACCGCGATGGATTCTGACTGATATGTTGTTTTCGGTCTCATCGCTGATTTCCGCTATCTCTTTGACGGATAAACCCTCCACATATTGCATATAAATGGCGTCGCGGTACTTTTCCGGTATCGTGCCGAGAAAAGCCATAGCCCGCTCGCCGTCAATTTTGTCAATAAGGGTCTCGCTAATTTCGGCGCCGACATCAAATCCTTGCTCCATAAGGCCGTCAAGCGAGGTCACCTTTTTTTTGCGATATTGGTCAATCACCAGATTCTTGGCGGTTTTGAACATAAAAGCCCTCAAATTAAGGATTTCGGGGCCTTTTTGGGCGTATTGCCAAACCTTCATGAGGGTTTCTTGGGCGATATCCTTGGCTAATTCACGGTCAGACACTCTTAACAGGCAATAGCGAAAAATCGCATCCGCGTTTTGCTTGTAAATCTCAAGAAAATGTCGCTCAAAATCCTTGTTCATGTGTGGAATACCCCTTTATTATACATAACAAAAACCGCCCGACCCAGAAGCCAAACGGTTTCTGGATGCGGGCGGATATGGCGTCAGGGTTCCCACTCGCAAAGCATCCCCTGAATAGCGCCGGCGGGAACTCCGTGAGTGTTTCGCCGAACGGCCTCGTCAACTGTCGGGTGAGGCATGGCCACGATGGCCATGAGGTATCCCCTCTGTCGCGCCGCTCTGACATGCGGCTCGAACTGCCAACGCCTCACATTCGTGTTGTCACAGATGACGGCGGGAACACCTTCATCCAAACTGCGACAGAATGCCTCGAAGTTTCTCCGGTGATTTCCCTCCAACTCCCTCGGGTTGAAACAATATTTCCCGTCAGCTCCGATAAAAAAGTCATCGGTTGAGTGAATCCTGCCTGTTGTGCCCGCGAGCATTCGCGCAATTGTGGTTTTTCCGCTTCCGGGCACACCCCGCATGATGTAGACGACTTTCGTCACTTCTGGCATCTCGCCCTCCTTTCAGATATTTTGATGACCTTCTGCTTCCCAGTTTTTCCTCCAGGAATCCAGTATTAGGATAAAACAACAGCGTTATCTTGTCAAATCCAGCCGAGAATTTAGGAAAACGGCTATAACCAACTAGCAATCATTCCGGCCAGTTGGTTCTCCTTGTTTTTAAATCCGTGGTCAGCGCCTTTGATGATTCTATAAATCAGATTTGGTTGTTGACTTTTTAATATCTCAACAACTTTTGACACATCGCCCCAAGCGTATTCGTCCTTATCTCCATAGACAACCAAAGTTGGTTTTCTAATGGATTTGAAATGCCGAAAAAGTGGTTTTGCTGAAAGTTTCACTTTGCGTAAAACCTCGTAGAACGGAAAGATGTTGTAATCTCCGTCTGGATTTGCGATATCATAAAATCCGATATAGGAAAATAACTCTGGCAGCATTTCCTTAATGACATCATCTCCGTGTTTTGCCTTTATTTTTCTCTTTGCTTCGGCTAAAAGTGCCCAAAATCTTGTTTCACCAAGCACGTGGTAATAAATTCCTGTGTCGTCTCCTCCGCAAAGAAGAATATATTTTTCTACATCGTTTTTCGGCTTATAGAAATTATAGACACAAATTTTATT
>CAYIYW010000013.1:0-13171 GCA_964367845.1 uncultured Candidatus Saccharibacteria bacterium
AGATTCGAACTCCTGACCTCCTCATTGCAAATGAGGCGCTCTACCAACTAAGCTAAGGGCCCGTTGCGAGATAGTATATTGGAAAAACGTTTCGCCCGCAATCCAAAAAAGTGATATGCTTTGTTCATGAATAATAACGAGTCGTACAAACAAATAGTGTTTTGGGCAGCGATTATTATCGGCATCGGTTTAGTCGTGGCCGGTATGATTTGGTTGGTGTCCTTGCAGGCAAACAAACCGACTGACGGCAGTGTAACAATAGAGAATACAATCGCCCCAGATGATTGGGTAAAAGGAAACAGGAACGCCGAGGTTATCCTTATTGAATACAGCGACTTTCAATGCCCGGCTTGCGCCTATTATTCCCCGCTCGTAAATACTCTATCGGATGAGTTCGGCGACCGTTTGGCTTTTGTGTATAGACACTTCCCTCTTCCCAAACATCAGAATTCAAAACCGATGGTCTACGCCGCCGAAGCCGCTGGAATGCAAGAAAAATTTTGGGAAATGCACGGTCTGATTTTTGATGGCCAAACAAAATGGGCCGACGAGAAAGATGTTAAAAATATCATTGTGGGATACGCGGAATCGTTGGGTCTCAATGTTGAACAATTCGTCAAGGATTTGGACTCGGTTGAATTAAAAAAAAGAATGGACGAGACCTTCCAAAAAAACGACCGGATTGGCATAACCTACACCCCGACTTTCTTTTTGAACGGTAAACGAATCTCCAACCCAAAGAGTTACGCCGAGTTTAAGGACATTATCGCCAAAGCCATAAATGAAAACCCCGAAAAACCTTAAAACCCTTGCAATCATTTTCTTGGCATTGGCGTTTGTCGGTTTTTTGGACGCCACATATTTAACTACCCAACATTATTTGGGCGCAATTCCGCCTTGCGTGCTCACCGAGGGCTGTTCTGCGGTTCTGACCAGCGAATGGAGCAAGGTTTTTGGTTTGCCTGTGGCGCTTTTGGGGGCGGTCTACTACTTGGTCTTGTTGATTTTGGTTGTCGCTTATCTAAAAACCGGCCGCGAAAAATTTTTGCTCACGGCGTCCTTCATGACCGCCCTGGGAATTATCTCTTCAATTTGGCTGGTCGTCTTGCAGTTTTTTATAATCAAGGAAATCTGCTTTTACTGCATGATTTCGGCTACGACATCTACGGCCCTTTTTGTTGTCGGATTGTTTATTCTTGTTAAAAGCAGGCGCGAAAACCAAACGCCCAAGTCATTTAATCCTTCTCAAGTCACTTAATTTTTCTCAACCGCAAGAGTAATTATGTGGTCAAGGAATTCACCGAGCGAGAAACCTGCGACTGAAAGAGCTCGGGGAAAAAGCGACATCGGCGTCAAGCCCGGCAAAGTATTCACTTCCAGAATATAAACTCCAAGCCGGTTCAGGATAAAATCAGAACGGGAATAATGGCGCAAACCAAGGGCTTTGTGAGCGTTTACAGCCGACTGTTGAATCAGCCGGGTTTCATCTACGGTAAAATTACCCGGACAGATTAATTCATGGAGGTCGTCGCGATATTTTGACTCATACGACCAAATGCGATTCCTATTGTTTTCAACGGAATTTTCAGCGTCGGGTAATGGGTCGCAGGAGAGAACGCGGATTTCAATCGGGTGAAGGGCGTAGACCTCTTGACCAGACGAACCCTCAACAACCCCGCAAGTCGCCTCACGACCCCTCAGGTATTCTTCAACCATCACCGAATCAGAATGTTCAAATGCCCGCTCCATCGCCTCTTCAAATTCCGCGTGATTATTTACGACGCTGACGCCGAGAGATGACCCGGATGACGCCGGTTTTACGAGTCGCAGATGCGGATAGTCAGTCATTATTTTTCGCAAAATTTCCGGTGAATAATTATCTTTTTTTATGACAGTATGCTCCGGCGTCAGAAGCCCGCGCATTTTGAAAAACTTTTTGGCCAGCGGTTTATTCATGCCGAGAGCCGAGCCGAGCGGGCGCGAGCCGGTATACGGCACATTGTGCGATTCCAGAAGTTGCTGGACTCGGCCGTCCTCCCCGTACGCGCCGTGAAGAGCGTTCACGATGACATCAACATACGGAAGAACCCTTTCGGCCGGACGGGAAACACCGCCGACATGCCAAACCCCGTTTCGGTCAACAAAAATATCCTGAATTTCGTAATCAGACCTCCCTTGGAGGGCATCAATTATATTTTTCCCGGTTTTAAGAGAAATTTCATATTCGCCGGACGGTCCGCCACGCAGGACCCCGACCCGAAGTTTTTTTGATTGTGCGTGGTCGGACATATTTCTTTATGTGGACAAATTAAGCAATGTTTACTACAATTCGTCGCGGTCATGGTGGAGACCTCTTACCCAAAGAGCGTATCAACCCAACACTGTGACCGCACCTCCCTTTGTGTTCCTGGGAGTGTGGAGCCGGGCGTGTGTGTACGCCCGGCTTTTTTCTGCCTTATTTTTTCGCCTCGGCCAGGATGACCTGCAATTCCCGCACAAGGTCGTCAAGAACAATGTTGGCCTTAATTAAGAACCGTCTTGCCCCAAGTTTGGCCGCCCGCTCCGTCTCGTTGTTTTGGGAAAAATTTGAAAGAATGACAACAGGAATATTTTTCGTCCGTTCGTTTGCCTTAATTTTTTCTAAAACATCAAAACCACTGATGCCCGGCAGAAGTATGTCAAGAATGATTATGTCCGGAATTTCTTTCTCCAAAACTCCCAGAGCGTCCTCGCCGGTTCGGGCAAACATCAGTCGGCAACCCTGATTGCCGAGTTTTCTGGAAATCAGGTCGCTCAAAAACTGGTCGTCCTCTACCCACATAACTTTTTTGCCAGTCAAAGCGTTTGTTGAATCGTTGCTCTGTTTCGGCTTGTTCAGTTGATTTTTAATCTTCAGAATAAAATCGTCCAAATTCAGCTGGGCCTTGACTAAATAATCCTTCACTCCGAGGTTCAGAGCGCTTTTAATCTCCGAGAGGTCGCCGGAACGGGAAATAATTATAGTTGGAATTTCCTTCAGACCTTTATCGTCTTGTTTACCTTTCAAAATCGCAAACGGGTCGGCGCCGGTTAACTCCATATCAAGGATAATCAAATCAGGTTTTGCCAGATGAACCTGTTCAAGAGCGACCACGCCACTGCGCACTATAATAACCTCATAACTCTCGTCTTTGAGCTTTTGCTCAATAATGTTCCCGAAGAACGCGTCTTGTTCAATAATTAGAATTTTTTTCATAATGAAATTATAGCACCATTTAATGTCGCAAGGGCAAGGTTATGCGGAAGGTCGTGCCCTTGCCTTCCGCACTGTCAAAAGTCATGTCCCCGCCGTGTCTCGTAATAATGGTTTTAACGATAAAAAGACCCAAACCGGAGCCCTCTGGGTCAAGCGCTTTGGCGTTTTCGGCCCTGAAAAATCGACTAAAAATGTTGGATTGTTGGTCGCTGGGAATACCAATGCCACTGTCAGCTACCGTGATATCCATTTTATCGTTAGTGACGACATGAAAATCAATCGTGATAGTTCCGCCCGCCCGGGTGTATTTCAGAGAATTTTCAATAAGATTCTGAAAGACGGCGCGCATTTTTTGAGGGTCAACGGAAATTTTCGGTAAATTTTGGTCTTTGTTCACTACCAGTTTAATATCCCTCCTCCGCGCCTCGCCGTCCACTTCCTCAATAATGTTGTCAACAAGGTCGGCAATGTCTATGTCAAGAAATGAAAAACCGAGAGCGCCGGATTCAATCCGGTCAATTCCAAGCATGTCCTGAATCAGGTTGATGATTCGCTCGTTATATTCATAGGCCTTCATGAGCAGTGCCCGCTGTTCGGTTGTCAATGTTCCGGCATCGTTGCTCTTCAACAACGCATCTAAGGTCCATTTGATAGCCGAAAGCGGAGTGCGCAATTGATGAGAAACGGTTGAAACAAATTCGGATTTATCCTTATTGAGTTGCGAAAAGCGTTCGTTCTGCTGGGTCAGGTCAAGGTCTTTTCGGACCAGTTGGCGGGCATAGCTGTTATAGGCCTCGTTCAGAAGGCGGAGCCGTTCGGCCTGAAGCTGGGCTCGACGACGGCTCTCGGACAACTGCCCCTCCCGATTTTTAATAACCGATGAAAGATAGCCAGCGAGAGCGCCGACAATGAAATATATAGATGTCGTTGTAATGGTCGCGGTCAGGGCCAGAAAGAATTGGTCCTGTGTGAGAATGCCTGTGCCAGGATAACCCGGAACATTTTCAAGAATATTATAGTATTCCAGAACGACAATGCTGTTGATGAAAATGCCGGAAACAAAAGCAATGATGAGAGAGCCGATAACATCAAAGAGAATTATTGAGGAAACAATCGGAATGAAGAAGAAAATCGGCGCGACACTTTCGGCCCCGCCGGACAGATGCAAAATTATCACAAAAAAAATCAGCTCGGCGCAAATTTGGCTCGTCGCCAACAGATTCAGGTATTGGCTTTTACCGTGAGATTCAATGTATCTGACCAGCTTATAGAAAACCACGTTCATCAGGATAAATGAGAAGAACATGAAAATCATTGTCGGCACCGGGAAGAAGTTTTTGCCGAGCGGGTCAAGTTTTGAAAGCAGACCCATTACAAAAAGAGTCGGCGCATAGAACCAGCGCGCTTTTATCATCCAACGATTGGCCTCAAATTTATTCTGGTGAACTAATCTCACGAAGTTATTTGTGGATTATAACATGCGGAGGAGAACCCAGACTAAACCCGTTCTCAATTTTTCTGTGAATAGCAACTCTTTTTCTCATGCTACTTTTCATTACGGTATCCATCCAAAAACTCTTTCTTGAACTCATGAAAATTTTGATTATGTATTGCGTCTCTCATTTCATTTACCAAATGGACAATAAAATAAAGATTATGGATAGAAGTCAAAGTGGCGGCAAGCATCTCGCCGGCTCGGAACAGATGCGAGAGATAGGCCTTCGTATAATTCTGGCAGGTATAACACTCACAATCCGAATTCGGCCGGCTGAAATCGCGCGTGAATTGAGCGTTTGTGAGATTGATTTTGCCGTTGGGTGTATAAAGTCCGCCATTTCTGGCAATCCGAGTCGGCGCTACACAATCAAAAAGGTCAACTCCATTCTCAACTCCCATAAATAAATCCTCCGGCTCGCCGATTCCCAGAAGGTGACGAGGTTTCTCCTTGGATAAAATTTCATTCACCCACCGCACAGCCGTGGTCATGTCTTCCTTGGCAAAGGAACCGCCGATGCCATAACCGTCAAAATCCATCCCACCGATGATTTCGGCGCTTTCTTTGCGTAGAATTTCGGAACGACCGCCTTGGACAATGCCGAATAGCGCAGGTGGCTCTTGGTGGTCGCGAATTTCGGCCAATTTTTTATGATGTCCAAGCGACCGTTTGGCCCAGCGATGAGTCCGGTCAAGCGCCTCGCGCTGGTAGTGATTGGATTCGTGTGGCGATGTGCACTCGTCAAAAGCAAAGATAATGTCCGCGCCGAGGTTATGCTGAATCTCAATGGATTTCTCAGGAGTAAAATAGTGTGCGCTTCCGTCAAGATGGGAACGAAATGTTACGCCATTCGGGTCAATGGACGCAATTTTGGGGGTCTCGTCTCTTCCCCGTCGGTCAAGTTCCTGCCCGTCTGACAGCAAAAGTTCTTCGTCCTGTTCACTGTCTCCTTTGCTAGAGTTTTTTGTAATCTTACTAATTCCCTTTCCATAAGCCGCGCCGAGCGAGAAAACCTGAAAACCTCCGGAGTCGGTCATGGCTGGTCCGCTCCAGTTCATAAATTTATGCAGACCGCCGGCGTCGCGGACAAGTTCGTCTCCGGGCCGTAAATATAAATGGTATGTGTTTGCTAAGACCGCTTGAGCGCCGAGATTCTTAACCTGTTCCGGAGTCAGCGCCTTAATGGTGGCCTTTGTCGCCACAGGCACAAAAGCCGGCGTCTCTATAACGCCGTGCGAGGTCTCAAGCCGACCAGAGCGGACGAGACGCCCTTTTATGGTCGCATCAATTTTGAAATTTATTGGCGAGGACACCGGTCAATGATGGTATGAATATTAGAGCCGTGCGTGCGAGCGAGCGTACGTTACTTCCTACTTCCTACCTCACTCCCAGAAGTTCCACCTCAAAAATAAGGATGGAATTGGGCGGAATGAGATTTGGAACGCCAGCAGGGCCATAACCAAAAGCCGGCGGAACTATCAATCGTCTTTTGCCACCGACTTTCATGCCATCAAACCCTTTATCCCAGCCGGCGATCACCTGACCAGCGCCGAGTGTGAACTCAAACGGCGTTCCTCGTTTGTAGGAGCTGTCAAAAACGCGACCGTCCGTGAAAGCGCCGGAATAATTAACGGTTACGATTTTGCCCGCCATTGCTTCTAATCCGGCGCCGACAGTTATGTCCTGAATCTCAAAACCGGACACTGATGAAGAAAAAGAATTGCTTGGTGTTGAATCCATGGTGTTTATTTCGTTTGATGTTGAGTCGATTATTTGCTCGGTGTTTAATTTGGCCCTATTCCCGCTGTTAAAAAAGGAAACAAAATCGCGGCCGGTAGTGAAAAAAACAATGACAATGACGAGTGAAACAAATACTGCTATCCATTGATTTCGGTTTAATTTTTTCATATTTATGCCCAATATATTTATAACGCCATTATTTATAGTACACCACACAGTATACCTCGCTAAAATTTGCCCGCAATATGCTTTTTGAAGCAGTTGCGTTTTCTGCGGAAAAAAGCATATTGCGGGCTATTCGGAGAAAACTTGCGATTCTCGCGCCCAGCCCGTAGAATTATCCTCATGAACGAATCGGCCAAAAAACGAGTTGACTTGATTTCCAAAGAATTCAGCGAAGGTTTTGAATTTCTGGAGAATTATCCGCGGTCGGTTACGGTCTTCGGCTCTTCACAGGCAACGGAAAAAGACATTTATTACCAAAAAGCTCTGTCCCTTTGCAAGCGTATAGCCGGCGAGTTGAAGTACTCGGTTATCACCGGTGGCGGGCCGGGAATCATGGAAGCGGCTAACCGCGGGGCTTTTGAGGCCCAAGGCCAATCCGTCGGCATCACCATAAAACTGCCGCGTGAGCAAGCCACGAACAGTTATATCACCGACAAAATCGCGCTGACTTATTTTTTTGTCAGGAAGGTCTGTCTGTCCTTCTCGGCCGAGGCCTACATCTTCTTCCCCGGCGGATTCGGAACGCTTGACGAATTATTTGAAATTCTGACTCTGGTTCAGGCCCGAAAAATAGAACCGGTGCCGCTTATTCTTGTCGGCTCTGAATACTGGCGGCCGCTTGAAACCTTCATCCGCAACGAGCTTTTGGACAGAAAAATGATTGACCCCGGCGACATGACGCTTTTTACAATTCATGATGACGAAAACAAGATTTTGGAAATAATCAAAAAGGTGCCGGTCAAGAACGGGGTTGAATACAACCATTCAGTGTGAGTGCGCTCGCGGAGAAAGCCACCATTGGAAACACTTTTAATTACTTCTCACCGCGTTATCTTTTGTGTTACCTTCCGCGCTGTTCCGGCTGACCGCCCCGAATTGCCCGGTATTTGTCCTTATATTTTTCTATCGTCCGTTCAACCGCCTCGTTCGGCATTTCTATTCTCAATAGGTCAATGGCGTTTACGGCGTCATAAATATCCAGCTTGTTTTGAAACTTGTAAACCGAATCCCGCCAAAGTATCGCTTTCTCATACTCGCCTTTTTCCGCGGCGATTTTCTCAAGGTTTTTCATCATTTCAATAAAGGCGTGAAAGACCCCTTCCTCTTCCCCGCCCTTGCCGATTGTCCGGTCAATAAACGGTATTCGGGTGATTGAACCCTGCTCGCGCATCATTTCTCTTATTTTTCCGCTCCTCTGCCAATAGAAAGCCGTTGAGACAATTGATTCATAGAGCGTTCTCGCTCGGTCAACAATCGCAGGCGAAACATTTGGAATTTTGCGGACAATTTCCAGCAAGTGAAAGGCGACGCTTTCAATCATTTCAACGCTCCACCACGGTTTGGCCGAAGCCCAAAAATATTGGTCGCTGGCCAGTCCAACATCCATCTCATGCCTAAGTTCCTTATAATGCGGGTCAGACGGGGGGATTTTGCGAACCTCGGCCAAAACTAGGTCGGTGAATTCTTTTTGCCTCGCATGAATTTCGTTTGCCGGGTCGGACCAGGACAAAAATTGACTCCCATGTTTTATATCCTCGGCGCTACTGGCCCAGGTTGAAGCCGTCGGCATGATTTCAATTTCGTTTTTGAAGGAATCGCTGATTTCAGAAATTTGAATGAGATTGAAATCGGTGTCGTCTAAAATTTCAAAAAACATTTTCTCCAAACCGGGCCGGTGATGGCCGAAGGTTTCGCCATCCATGGCGGTAATCAGGTAACGGTTTGACGCCATGTCGTCCCTCATCGCCTCCTTGAGCGTTTCGGTTGAACGAACCACCGCTCCCATTATCAGGTTGCTCAAACGCCGTTCTCTAAAAAATACATTGAGTTTGCTGTTCTTAATCTTATACAAACTCTGATAGTCAACATCGCCGGGTTTTCCGCCACAAGCAATCTCATCAAGAATGAGCCACGAAAAACCTAAATCCTCCAAAATCGGTATGATTTTTTCGCTAAAGGCCATTTCCGGCGGGAAAAAACCCCGAGGCCTCCATGAATCGCCAAGATAGAATTTAGCGGTTTCGTCGTTTATTTTTATCTGTCGCGCAATTTCCGATTCATCCAAAAAAGGCAAAAAGGTGTGGTACTTGGCCGAGCCAGTCAATTCAACCTGGCCACTGCCGGCAATTTCGCGGATTGTGTCAATGAGGTCGCGATGGCCGTGCTTATCAAACAATTCCAAAAGAGCGGCGTTGATGTTCAGGGTTAATCTGACTTTCATGCGGTTTTTGATGCCCTCAAGAATAGGCCGATAACTTTGGGTCGCGACCGCGTCCAAAATATCTTTATGCTGGTCGTGTGGCTGGTATATGTGAAGAAAATTGGCCCAATACATTTAAAATAATTAGTGGTTTGATTTTCCCGCTTTGCCGTTTGACTTGCCGTTAGTATTAAAAATCATTTCAAAAAGCCGAGCATATTCAGCCGCCGAATTCTCCCATGAAAAATTGGCGCTCATTGCCTGTTTTTGAAGTTTCTTCCAGACCGGCTGATTGCGATAATGCTCACAAGCCCGAGTTATCGCGATAGCCAAAGACAAAGGATTGAAATCCTCAAAAACGAAACCGGTCCCTTCTTCGGTCCGAGGATTGAAATCAACGACGGAATCAGCCAGACCGCCGGTCTTCCTGACAATCGGCACCGAGCCGTACCGCATCGCCTCCATTTGAACCAGCCCGCAGGGTTCAAATTTTGACGGAACGAGAGTCATGTCGGAGCCGGAGAATATGAGACGCGGGAGAATTGGGTCAAAGGAAAGATGGGCTGAAACATTTTTTGGCAGGCGTTCTGCCAATTCCTTAAAGAAGCCCATATACTTTGCCTCGCCGACGCCGAGAATAACAAGCTGAAATTTTAGCTCTCGGATAAGCGGTTCAATGATGCTAAACAAAAGGTCAAAGCCCTTCGCTTCAACAAATCTGGAGGCAATACCGATAATCGGAGTATCCTTTTCGCACGGCAAACCAAAGCGGGATTGAAGCTCCTTTTTGTTTTTTGCCCGCTTTCCGATGGCCTTCACGGAATACTTGCTTATAATATTTTCGTCGGTTTCGGGATTGAAATCCTTATAATCAATGCCATTCAGAACTCCGTAGACCCGCGCTCGGCGTTCCTTCAGAAGGTCTTCCAAAAGCTCGCCGTAATCCTTTGTCATAATTTCTTGAGAGTATGTCGGTGAGACGGTTGTGATGGTGTCGCTATACATTATTCCACGCCTCATGCCGTTTATTTTGAAAAGGCGCGGGTCAAAAAAAGACGGCATGGCCGATTGGCCGTCGTCAAAATCCATTTCGGAAACGAAGCGGTGGTCAAACATACCTTGATAGTACAAATTGTGAATGATAAATACGGTTGAAATTCCGGAGAGTTTGGGATATTGCTTATAGTTGGTTTTTAAGTAATTCGGCAAAAAACCGGTTTGCCAATCGGACGCAACGATTATGTCCGGAATCCAGTCATTGGAGTTCTTCAAAAATTCCAGCGCTCCGCGACACAAAAGAGCCCAGCGAATCGTATCGTCGCTGTAACCGTAAACATTTGACCTTTTCTCATAATATTCCTCGTTCTCCAAAAAATAAGTTGTAACGGGCAATTCGTCAGAGCTGTTGTGAGCCGCCGAACCGTTTTTGGCCACGCCTGGAACATATTTGCGGACATTACAAATCAGATGGGTCGGTTCATTTTCTTTACCGCTTTTGCAATCAGTCGGGACTTCCAGACCCTCGTATTCCATGCGCAAGTGGAACTTCTCCAAATCAATCCCGGCATAACGCGGAATCATTAAACGGACATCATGGCCCAATTTTTCAAGCGCTCTCGGCAATGAGAATATGACTTCACCCAGACCACCGGCCTTGGCAAACGGTTTGGCCTCCGGAGCGATGAATAGGACTCGTCGCGGATTTTTATGATTGAACAATGACGACATGGCGATTATTGTACTACAAATTTTGAAATTAAAATAGAGGATGTGAACGGGGGACGGCTTGTTATAATTCCTGTTATAATTCAATGGCTAAACCTATGGACACTCCAACTAGAACGAAAGAACCGAAGGAAAATTCCAAACCGCACTGGTCCCGAAACGCGGTGGTCTACCAAATTTATCCGATAAGTTTTAAGGACTCAAACGAGGACGGTAAAGGCGATTTGGCCGGCATTTTGGAAAAATTGGATTACCTGAACGGCGCCCAAAATTCCCAAAATTCTCTTGGCATAAACGCCGTATGGCTTTGCCCGTTCTACCCCTCGCCGATGCTTGATTTCGGCTACGATGTGGAGAATTTCGTTGGTGTTGACCCGATTTTCGGCAATCTGGAAATATTTGAGCGTTTGGTTTCAGAACTCCACAAGCGCAACATCAAAATCATTATTGACTTCGTCGGCAATCACACCTCGGATAAGCACGCATGGTTCGCGGAATCCAGAGGCACAAGAGATAATCCTAAACGTGACTGGTATATTTGGCGCGACGGCGACCCGCATGGCGGTCCGCCGAACAATTGGGTAAGCGTTTTCAGCGGCTCGGCTTGGGAATTAGACAGAACCACTAACCAATACTATTTTCATAGTTTTTTGAAAGAACAACCCGACCTCAACTGGCGTAATCCGGAGGTTTGCGAGGCGATGGCGGAGGTTATTGATTTTTGGGTCGGCAAAGGCGTTGACGGCTTTAGAATTGACGCCTTTCTCCACTTCATTGAGGACAAACTGATGCGCGATGACCCAATCAACCCGCTTTACAACAAGAACAACGACGATTCATACAACACTCTTGTCCACACTCACAGTATCGGGAATCCTGACCGAATGAATATTGTTGCCGGTTTTTTCAAAAAAACATTGGGACGTCATCCAGATATCGTGATAGTCAGCGAGGCCTATGTGAGTCCGAAGGACATTCATAGATTACAAAACATAATCGGATGCGATAGATTCACCGTCTTTAATTTTAATTTTATAAACCGCAAATGGGATGCTCTGGAATACAAGAAGATTATTGACGAGTATTTGCTCAATCCTCCAAAGGATTTTCTGCCCAATTTTGTTTTCGGCAATCACGACGTCAGCCGTCTTGCGAGCAGAGTCGGCGAGGCCGAGGCCCGAGTCACCGCTTTTTTGCAGTTCACATTGCCGGGTATGCTTTTTGTCTATTATGGCGACGAGCTCGGCATGACAAACGCAAAAATTCCGCATGACGCGATAAAGGATTTCATTGCCAAAATTTTCGTCGGCCTTCATGACGGTCGCGACCCGGAGCGAACGCCGATGCAATGGGACGATTCTCCGCACGCCGGTTTTAGCGCCCAAAAACCATGGTTGCCGGTAAATGACAACTACAAAACGATGAATGTCGCTCGGGAGGAGCGCGACCCGAATTCAATGTGGTCGCTTTACAAGAATCTTATTAACTTGAGACAGAAAACAGAGGCCTTCCGACTCGGAGAATATATACCGCTCAATTCAAGCTCACCAAGTGTCTTCTCGTTTGAAATCCGCTATGGGAGTGAACGCTATTTCATGGCCGCAAACTTCGGGGACAGTATTGAAAGGGAGTTGTTGCCGTCAAATTCGCGCGACCCTGTAATGATTTTCAGCACCGCCGCAAAACTTTCAACCAAAACCTTGCCACTCTCAATTGAACTGATGCCTTTTGAGGGTTATGCGGTGAAAATATAATACGCGACGCGGATTTCCCGCCGCCCGCCACGGAAAGTTGCTTTACGAAGTTGCTTTACGCCTTTTTCTTTGCGCCGGCATATTTCCCCGGGCCGACAAACATTATCGCGAGATTGGAAGCAAGCAAAACAATATCAAACTCGTAACCGCCCATGAGCCCGACTTTAAGAGTCGCCATTTTTACATAGACAATAGCTACAACCATGACAATGGCCAATAGAAGCGCCGCAAGGTCAGTGTAAAGACCAATGACGAGCGCTAAACCGCCCAATAACTCAATTGCGGCGACAAGGTACGCGAAAACCGATGGCATGCCGAGCTGACCGAAAAAACCGATTGTTTGCTCCATGTTCGCAAACTTGCTCCAACCGTGAGCGACAAAAATAACGCCAACGGCCAACCGCAATAAAAACATTCCCAAGTCGTGATTTTTTTTGATATTTATCATAAACAATTTTTATCATGAACAAACCATTAGCTTGTAATAAAAAAATTATACCACCTTTGTGCCATCGCATGACTAGGCCCTTGTGATGTCGCGTGGATAGAAGATATCAATCGTCCAATCAACGGCGATTTTGACGCGCTTTGACCACGACGCGAATTTGAAAAGATAAACGGTTCGCCAAATAAACCAGGCAAGCGGTCCGACCCAAAGAATCTTCAGAAAATAGCCCACGGCCTGCCACTGGCCGAGCGACACAAGGTCGCCCGCCGACCGGTAATAAAATCCGATTTCCGAGCGCATTTCCGAGTATATTTCCGCAAAAATGTTTTGAGCAACCACACGCGCGGCC
>CAYIYW010000013.1:13271-15046 GCA_964367845.1 uncultured Candidatus Saccharibacteria bacterium
GCGCATTTCCGAGTATATTTCCGCAAAAATGTTTTGAGCAACCACACGCGCGGCCTGAACGGCCGTTTGGGCATGCATCGGTAAAAATTCGTCCTCAAAGGTCGCGACATCGCCAAGCGCGTATATATTTTCATGTCCCCTCGCTTTCATCTGTCTGTCAACGATTATTCTGCCGGCGATTTTACTTGCAATTTTGCCCGTAGCAAGTTCATCCGCAATGGAATTCCTGGTAAACGGTTTATCTGAAGGCGGAACATTTGGACTGACGCCGGCCAACCACAGGACATGTTTGGATTCAATGCGCGAACCATCGTTTAGAGATACGCCGTTCTCGTCAACTACGAGAACTCGCGCACCGGTTCTCACATTTACGCCCTTTTGAGACAAAATGACTTTCGCCCGAGCCCTCATTTTGCCATGAAAATTCCGGAGCAATTCCGTGTCACCGGTTATAAGATGAATCGTTACATCCTCCATTGGAATCTTTCCGCAGAAAAATTTTCTGAAAGTGTCAAAAAACAAATCGGTCATTTCTGCGGCCAGTTCAACGCCGGTGGCGCCGCCACCGACAATAACAAAGGTCAGTAATTTCCTGCGCTCCTGATGGTCTTTGATTTCAACGGCTTTTTCAAAAGCGTCAATAAATCTGTTGCGAATTTTTATTGCGTCGTTTAGGTTTTTTAGGACGAAGGTCTTTTCGGGTGCGCCGGGAATACCGTGAAATTCCGACATCGCGCCCGTGGCGATTACCAAAATGTCATAGGGAACTGGCCCAACCGATGTTTCCACTGTCTTGTTCCGGGTATCAATGTTCCGTATTTCCGCGACGTGCAAAACAGCGCCGCGCTTATATATGATTGAGCGAATTGCCTCAACAACCTGATGATGGGAAAGTCCGCCAGTGGCCACTTCATGCAAAAGCGGTGTAAAAAGAAAATAATTCGTCCGGTTTATAATCGTGATGTCGGCTTCCTGCGGTGAAAGCCGTCTGCGAAGATTGAGGAAAGTGTAAATACCGCCGAAACCGGCGCCGAGTATCACAATGTGCGGTTTGCGGTGACTGCTGGATAGGGTCATGGAAATGTTAAAGCCCCGCAATGCTACGGGCACTAAATTAAGAGCGACTTATTCAGAGAATCGTATCATGGTTTACATGTAGAAATCATGGCCCCGAATTGAAAAACCCGACGCTTGAAGCAATCGGGTCTTGTGTCCTCTGTTCTCCACACTCTGCGCGGTCAGCGACAGTCGCCCGACCACCCCCTACGAGGATTACGGCCGGACCATCCGTGGTCAGACCACCCCCCGTGTCCATAGTTGCCGTGTGGCCACCCGTCTCGCCAGTCCGAGCCGAGACGGCCGCCGGCGGTGAGATTGACATTGTAGTTGTGCGTTTCCACCCAGTAGAAGGGTTGGTTGTAGGCGGCCCGCCACGGGTCATAGAGCTTGTAGTCGCGGACGTACAAACTCCCCTCACTGCCAGTCACGACAGTGCAACCAGCGAGAGAACCGAGAGCGAACAAAAGAACACCGATGATGACGACACCGACGAACTTGATGTTGAGAGTCCTCATGGGACGCTCCTTTCTGTTTGTGTGCCGACAAGACGAAGCAGTTGGACACCCAACCGCGCTTCTGCATCTGTGGCCATTATACGCTTATCATTAGATTTGTCAATGGGCTTGAACAGGAACTCAAACAGCAGGGCAAAATCATGTTCTTTTGGGCGCCCTTTGGCCCATGCAGAATATGATTTCAAACTTTTCTCTGGACAG
>CAYIYW010000014.1:0-14553 GCA_964367845.1 uncultured Candidatus Saccharibacteria bacterium
TGGCACAAGCTGGCTTAACTGTGAGGCGTACTTGCCAAGCAGATGCGAAAGCAGGGCATAGTGAACCGACCATACGCGTTAGAGGCGGTGGAAGATTATCGGACAAAAGCTACTCCGGGGATGGACCCTGAAATAAGGGTCTTGTTGTCCTCCCGCGAAGCAATTTGCGGAGAAATAGGGTCGCATTATATACAATATGCACAATAAAAATTGTACATATTGCCTACATTGCGCAATCCTATATCGCGACGCTCTATGTCGCGATATGAACGGCTTATAACGGTGAACCCATATCTGGTCTTTCCGATCTTTTCGAAAAAGTTCGGTTTTAGAATATGTGGAATACCGTGGGAAGTCGAGAGAATAAAGTATAATTGATTCAATGAATTTAACTAAACGGCAAACAGATGTTTTGGTCGGGACGATTTTAGGCGACGGTTTTTTGCAAAAAACCGGCGAAAAAAATGCCCGTCTACGACTGGAACACGGCCATAAACAAAAAGATTATTGTTTATGGAAGGGAAATATCTTCGGCCGACTATTTCAGGGCAAACCAAATTTCCTTGAAAGAATTCATCCAAAGAGCCAAAAAACTTACAAATATTGCCGATGGCAATCTAGTAGTGCACCGGCTTTTGGCAAATGGCGAAAATATTTCTATCCAAATGGCAAGAAAATTATCCCAAATGATATTGGCGATTTTCTGACCCAGCCGATTTCCCTTGCTGTGTGGTATATGGACGATGGCTATTATGACCTGAAAAACAAAAGCAGTTTAATCTACCTTGGCCGGGTATCACGGCCAGAGGCGGAAACCCTGCAAAAATCTCTTCAGGAAAATTTTAGTCTTGAGGCCACAGTGTATGATAAGAAAAATAAAGGTTTCGCCCTATTTTTCGGAGTGGTAGATACTAAAAAACTCCACTCGCTCATCCGGCCGTTCATTGTTGAATCATTAAAATACAAACTCTTTGACCCCGTAACGACTTGACCACTTATTGTGGTCAGAGCGTATATCCATGTCGAAAAGGATATATGCTAACACGCCGTCTCCAGCTGATTTTGGGGCAAAAGCCCACAGAACAACTGGATGAAGATATAGTCTATTTGCTAGCCATAAAATAATGAACAGGCTAGTTCCGCCCAAGAGTCCATATCGACGGCGGAGTTCGGCACCTCGATGTCGGCTCATCTTATCCTGGGGCTGGAGAAAACATACCTTCTCTCCTTTGTGGAAACGCAAAGGTAATAAACAAGCTCAACACGGTGAAGGCTAATCATGAAACCTGTGTAGTTTCGCAGGTTCTAGGTGGTATAATCCACGCATGGATGCTAACGCCGTAGGAAAGACGCACGCTGAAGTCGATCGAGCATATCTCGCTGGTCTTATTGACGGTGATGGCTGTATTATGGCCAACATCGAAAGACATAGTGAGAAAAAATTTGGTTTTCGAGTGAGGTTGTCGTTGAAAATTACTCAAAAAGATCGCAAACTTTTATTATTTCTGGCCAAAAAATATGGCATGGGAAGAATAAGGTTTAACAAGAAAGATACTGTCTACGAAACATGTGACTGGATCGTTCTAAACCGAAGCGACCTCAAGGTGATTTTTAACTTGATAAAACCTTATACGAAAACTAAGCATCGGCAGATTGTTTTGGCGGAAAGAATTGTAAATTATTCTGACGCAACAATCAAAGGACTTATGCAACAGGCTCGGTTGGCTGATTCATTGGCAAGACACAACGTCCGATCAAAAGGTCGTCGTAAAAATTTTGCTTCAATGATCAAAGCGCGCGTCTCCTCTAACGACTGATTGTCGCAAATTGCGACATGAGATATGCACCGAAAGGTGGTATAACACGGCTTGCACCTAAGTTTTTACTGGTGACAGTAAAATTACGGTGATGGAATAGTCTGATCCTCGCGGAAATGCGAGATAACAATTGTGAGGTCCCAAGGGTATGGCTGTTCGCCATTTAAAAAGATACGCGAGCTGGGTAAGTGATTCAAATGAGCCCAGCTAAAGACCATCTACGAGATTAAATAAAAGAGAAAAAATAAACTGACTCATAACGGTGAAGTCCGAATGCTCATGGTAAAATTGTGAGTAATGGATGATATCGTGGGAAGATTACAATCAGTATTTTCCTCACATCAAATCGATGTGATTATTGGGTCATTGTTAGGAGATGCACGGCTCGAATGTCGCTCGATTGGAGTTAGATCTCCGGTCACAGCGAGATTTAGAGTGCATCATGGATTAAAGCAAAAAGAATATGTGTTGTGGAAATATGAAATTCTTAAAGACTTCGTTTTGAAGGGTCCAAGAGAAATTTCCTGGACGAATCCTAAAAGGGATTTGTTGGAAACTTCTTTGTACTTTCACTCAAAAAGTCTAAAAGAACTCGGAATTCTATATCATTATTTCTATCAAAACGGTAAGAAAATCTTGCCTGAAAATATATTCAAAATACTTAATCCAAGAATGTTGGCAATTTGGTTTATGGATGATGGTTCGAACACAGGAGAAAGTTTTACATTAAATACTCACAGTTTTTCTAAAGAAGACCATGTGAGGATAGTAAAATTTCTCAAGCACTCATTCAAGATTAAAGCCACGATAGTGAAAGATCGAACAAAATGGAAAATATCCATCGGTAAAAATGAATTTCAAAAATTCGTTTCGATAGTCGAACCCTACATTATTCCTTCAATGACTTATAAGATTGCTAATCCCCGTAACGACTTGTCTACGAAAATTAGGCAGAGCGAAAATGAAAATATTTTTGCTAACACGTCAGTCCCGAATTTGGAAAATTCAGGAAAGGTATAGTCTGTCCCACTAGTAATAGTGGATACGAACGTCAGACCGTTAAAAGGCGAAGGTAACTTAGCTTTTTAACAGTCTGAATCCTTCGAGAAAATGTTTTACTGCCGCAAGGCATGAAACTTGTTATGAATTGAATTAAGATTAAAAAGTAAATTAGAGTACCAACCAAAAATTCACGGCGGTCGCGTGCGGTAACGCGCGCTGAACGAAGTTAATTATATCGGTGAAATCCTTTCGTGAAGCGCAAGAGCGCGGTTCAAAGGATAATGCCGAGGGAAGTTCATAGACTTTACTGGGGAATAAAGTAAGGAGATTGTATATGCGCATCGCGATCGATCCATGTTTTAGGAGTCGGAAACAAGCGATTGTGTTCGCGATTCTCTACTTGGCAGCGGTTGCCAATGGAATCTCGTATCTCTTGTTCTCCTGAGCGCACCCATGCGCTCAAGGGCGAAGCAAGTTGTTCGCCCCTCAGTAAAGTTTATGAACACCCGTAGAGACTACACATTAACCATCCGGCTTCGCGAAAATTTCGCAGTCGGATGAAGATATAGTCCATTCCCAGCAGTAATGTTGGACAAAGAAGCGTGAGACAGGTTGGTCTCCTATCTACTGCAGGCGTTGATTCTTGAGGGGATTCATTTCTAGTACGAGAGGACCGAAATGAACCGACCTCTGGTCTGGGAGCTCTGCCGCCAGGTGGACCGCTCCGTAGCTAAGTCGGGAGTAGATAACCTCTGAAAGCATCTAAGAGGGAAGCTAACCCCAAGATGAGGAATCGTTGAGGCCCGTGGGAGATGACCACGTTGATAGGCTCTAGGTGTACGCACAGTAATGTGTTCAGCCGAGGAGTACTAATCCGCCGATTCTGTTAGGAAATTGATGCATCAATCCGCGTAAACGGAAACGCTAAAGCGGAAAATTTTACACCCTGTTCTATGGCATTGTCGGTCAGTATTTTGTCGGTTCTTTTTCTTGAACATAGTGTTCTGGTGATTTATCGCAGAGGTCACACCTGATCCCATTCCGAACTCAGAAGTTAAGCTCTGTTGAGGCGATGATACTCTTATGGAGGGGAAAGTAGCTAGTCGCCGGAACAGTGTGTTTAAGAATAAGGTCTCTTGCGGGTTTTGGTAAGGTGTATGGAGGGGGCTCGCGGAGCGCGACGGCGCGAGCGGGAGCAAAAACGCAGTAAGCGTTTTATGCGTACCCCGAAAGACGCCTTGCCGAAACCCGGTCATGGAATTTTTTGTTATAATTAACCCATGAACCCATGGTCTGTCCGACGGAAAATCGTTTATATAGTTATCGCTTTCGCGGTTCTCTCCATTCTTGTTGTTATTCCTCTTTTTTACTTTTTATATCAGGCGCCGACCTGTTTTGACGGCAAGAAAAACGGCAATGAAACCGGTGTTGACTGCGGAGGACAGTGTCAGCTCCTGTGCAGTTTTGAGGGTCTTGACCCGATTATTCTTTGGAGCCGAGCTTTCAAGGTGACTGGAAACCCGTCTGGCGAGGGAGTTTACAGCGTGGTGGCGTATATCCAGAATCCCAATATCAACTCCGAGGCCTTGGCCAGATATGTTTTTAAGTTTTATGACGCAAATAATCTGCTAATCGGCGAAAAAGAAAATGCGACGATTATTCCTAAAAACAAGGTCTTGGCGGTATTTGAGCCGAACATTGATACTCAATTCAAAATTCCGGCCCGAGTGACTTTTGAATTCACTCAAAAACCAATTTGGCGGAAGGATTTACGAACATCGCCCGAACTGGTTGTAACGCAGAAAATTCTTTCAGGCGAAACAAATAGTCCGCGGATTGATGCGACCATAGAAAACAAATCAACCGAATCGGTGGAACGAATTGAAATCGTGGCGATTGTTTACGATGATAACAAAAATGCCGTTGCCGCTTCGCGGACTTTTGTTGACAAATTGGATAAAGACCAATCCGCGCGCGCGGTTTTCACTTGGCCATTGCCGTTTCCCGCGACTCAAAAAATTTGTCCCGATTCGGCGATTACCGGTACGGCGGGTATTTTGGCCACAAACACCCCAATAAATTTAGCCACAAGCACCCCGCGTTTTTGCTCATCTAGCCCGTCGGTAGTTGAAATTATTCCTCGGGTGATTCCTGCGCGCTGGTAGCAAGTTAGCCGTTTTTTGGTGATAATTAGCTCATGTCTCGTCCTGCCGAAAACGCCCTGTCATTTTTTCAATCGCTTATTCGGAACATTGATTGGCTTTTGTTCGGCAGTGCCGTTCTGATTTCTCTCGCCGGGCTTGTCACTATGAATTCATTTGTCGGAGAGAGTCCTTTTGTTTCAAGACAAGTTGTTTGGATTGCTCTCGCCGTAGTCGTTTATTTCATCTGCTCTTTTATTGATTTTCGTTTTTTGCGCCGAACCGGAGTGATTGTCGGGCTTTTTGCGGTAATTTGTTCTGTCCTCTTGCTTTTGTTCGGCCTCGGTCAGGTTACTCGCGGCGTTCAAAGCTGGTTTGATTTCGGTTTTTTCTCTTTTCAACCGTCCGACATGGCCAAGATTATTTTGATTCTGCTTTTATCCAAATATTTTTCCCGCCGGCATGTGGAAATCGCCCACATCAGACACATTTTAATATCCGGATTTTACAGCATGATTTTGTTTACTCTGATTCTTCTTCAGCCGGACTTCGGGTCGGCAATCGTTATTTTTATGATTTGGTTCGGGATGATTATGGTTTCCGGCATCTCAAAAAAACATCTGTTGGCGGTGTTTTGCGTCGGTTTAATTTCGGTCCTTTTGCTGTGGTCTTTTGTGTTTCAGGATTATCAAAAACAGCGCATTCTTTCATTTATTTATCCGCTCGCCGACATCCAAGGCGCCGGTTACAACGCCTATCAATCAATGGTTGCGGTTGGTTCCGGAGAACTTTTGGGAAAGGGAATTGGTTACGGCACTCAATCAAAATTGCTCTTTTTGCCCGAATTTCAGACCGATTTTATCTTTGCCGCATTTGCCGAAGAATGGGGTTTTGTCGGCTCAATCATTCTCATCGGGTTGTTCTCCGTTCTAATCTGGCGAATTATCTCAAACGCCATGCGTGGAGCGACAAACTTTGAGACCCTTTTCGGACTCGGTGTCTCAATTTTATTTATGACCCATCTGGTGATAAATATCGGTATGAATGTTGGACTTTTGCCGGTAACCGGCATAACCGTGCCTTTTATGAGCTACGGCGGGAGCCATTTGCTTGTTGAATTCGCGACGCTCGGAATTATTACCGGCATGGCCCGATACGGCCGACCGGCTCACAAAGAAATGGTCGGTAATGAAATTGTCGGAATTCACAACGCAACTTTACCCAGACGAGATATCTAAACGAGGTATCTGGAAATAACAAAAATTGTCGCCAGCAAACTCGCAACGATGATGCCTATCAGAATATAAGTGGCTTGGGACTCCGTTTTGGCCAAACCTAATTGCATGATAAAACCGGCAAGCGTTGACCGTCGCGATATTTGCGAGGCCCTGTCAATCAATATTTCCTCTTCTTCAAATTTTACTTCATCACTCATGGAGTTTATTCTAACATTTTAAAGGGCCAGTTTTAAATGCTGACGAGGGTCGTGCTGGACGCCATGTTCCGGATACCTTGGGCGTAAACTTTCCAGACCTCTGTGGCGGTGAGAGAAACGCCGTATACCTGGAGACTATCCATCAGGCCGTTGAATCCGCTCGTGTGGTCCGTTCTCGCGCCGATTGACCAGCTTACGCTCGGGCAACCGTTATTCAGTCCAGGATTAGTCACGGAATCAACTTTCGCGCCGTTAATATAAACATCATAAGTGGAATAGTTGCTGAACACAATCGTCAAATTTTGCCAAATATTATTTGATACAACTCTGTTGGAGAGGGTTGGAACGCCCACTGTATCGTGTGTGGCATAAACTCGGCCGCCGGTTATTCCGGCTTCAAGCACAGTGCAACTGGCGTCGCCAACATGGAAAATTGTATTAGAGCCGACAGGGTCTGTGGGGTTTATCCAAACAGCAACCGTTGCGTTGCCATTACCGTTGGAATTAGAAAAACCGTTACCGCTTATGTAATCACCACCGTCAAAAGACAGCGCCGAACCGGAAATCCCGTCCAGTGTGCGTGTGGCGCCCGTAATCGTGCCGCTGAGATTATTCCCGGAACTGTCGTAAGCCATGTCTCCAGTAGTTTCGTCAAATTCCCATCTGGCAATGGTGTCAACGCCGAGAGTTCTCTGAAGTGTGGCGTGGAATTGTTTGCCGGCCGCTTCTTTTGCTTTACTTTTAGCGCTTTCAAGATTGGCCAGCGCGATACTTGAAATAAGTCCGAGAATTGAAATGACAACCAGAAGCTCAATAATCGTAAAACCGCGAGTTTGAAAACCGCGTATTAAACCGCAGATTTCGGAACGACGCTTGTTCATGTGTGGCTCAATCTTGTGTCTTGAGGTCATGTTTGTGATGAGTTAATTATATACGGCAATCGTTTTTTGAACCATTAAATTAACCGAGAATTTTTCTTCAACCGTTTTCCTTAAATTATGGCCCAGTATAGCGGCTTTAGCGCCATCGTTAAGAAGTTCTTTTATAGCGCCGGCGAGAGCTGGTATGTCTCCAGAACGGACAAGCAGGCCGTTTTTGCCGTCCGTGATGGCTTCGGGTATACCGCCGACTTGAGTCGCTACAACCGGCAATTGGGCCAGTCCGGCCTCAAGCGGGACATAAGGAAATGCCTCGGTTCTTGAGGCCAAAACAAACACATCAAAGGCCTTTAGAAATTTTCCGGCATTTTCTTTGCGGCCCAGCAGATGAACTTTTTTAGACAGGCCAAGTTTTTGAATTAGAGCCGTCAACCGTTCGAGCTCGTCTCCTTCGCCGATGATGACCAGAGCGATGTCCAAATGGGTTTCCGCCACATCGGCAAAAGCGGTGACCAGATTATCCACTCCTTTGTTTCTGTGAAGTTCGGAAATTGTTCCAACCCAAAATTTTTCACTGATATCGCTGTTGAGCGCCCCGCGCGCGGTGAATCTTTCCATGTACTCTGTGTTTGCGACGCCGTTATGGATAACAACAATTTTTGATTTCGGAATAAACGGCAGGCGACTGATTTCATCTTTGACTTTCTCCGATACCGCGATAGTCGTGTGCGAAAGTAAAATCGTCAACCAGTGAATGAAAGCGATAAGAATTTTTGAAAGAAAAAATCTGTCCTCATTCCAGGCCCAGCCGTGGCCGGTGAAAATGATTTTTTTGATGCCGGCTAAACGTCCGGCCAGGGCACCGATGGCGCCGATTTTGGAGCTGTTAAGATGAACGATGTCCGGTTTTTCTTTCCGAAAAATTCTGTAAAGAGTGACAAAAGACATTGCGTCTTTGGCGATGTTCACATCTCTGTTCAAGGATTCAAGCCGAATGACACGGATGTTTTTTTCCTTAAGTCGGGCTTCAAGTTGCTCGCCTGCTCCGCAAAGGACGCAAACTTCAAACTGGTCTTTCGGCAATCTTGTCGCCAAATCAAAAACATATCTCTGCGCCCCGCCCCAATTTCCTTTCGTGACGGCAAAAAGAATCCTTTTCTTCATTATTGTTCTCTATATTAACATAGCCTCGGGTTGCTTCCTGTAACGGCTTGCCGTGGGTGTTGGTTGTGTATAATATAAAGCTCAAATCCCTATGGCCGTTACGAACAAAAATGAGGCCTTGCTCCTGTTTTTCGGCGACGTCCTAGTTTTTTTTCTATCGCTCTGGTTGATGATTTTTGTCCGATTCCGCGAGGCGCCGGATGTTTCAATTTTCCTTGACCACGTTGCGCCGTTCTCCATCATTTTTGTCCTTTGGTTTGCAGTTTTCTTTATTGCCGGTCTTTACGAGAAACACACCCTAATTCTGAAAAATCGGATTCCGGCCATTATTTTGAACGCCCAACTTGTTAACAGCGGACTTGCCGTTGTGTTTTTCTATCTGGTGCCGTATTTCGGAATCACGCCAAAAACTAATCTTTTTATTTACATCGTCATTTCCTTCGGTTTGATACTTTTCTGGCGAATTCGCGGAGTGTCCATTCTTTCGGCGCACGCTAGGGAGAAGGCCGTTTTAATCGGCAGTGGAGAGGAGGCAAAAGAGTTGAAAAATGAAGTCAACAACAATCCGCGCTACGGTCTCTACTTCGTTTCCTCAATCAATTCAGGCGACATCAAGAACGCCGATTTCAGGGAAGAAATTTCAAGGCGGATTTTGGAGGAAAATGTTCATATCGTGGCCGCCGATTTCAAGGACAATAAAGTTGAGCCGATTCTGCCGAATTTTTACAACCTTATTTTTTCCAAAGTGCGTTTTGTTGATATGTATAGAATTTACGAGGACATTTTTGACCGAGTGCCGATGTCGCTTGTCAAATACAACTGGTTTCTGGAAAATATTTCCGTTTCAACCAAAAAAACCTACGACTTTCTGAAAAGATTGATGGACATCTCGGTTTCATTCGTCGCCGGTTTGGTTTCACTGGTTTTTTATCCGTTTGTTTTCACCGCGATTAAACTTGAAGACCGCGGTCCGATATTTATTACCCAAGAACGAATCGGGAAAAATAATAAAATTATAAAGGTGGTGAAGTTCAGGAGCATGACCACGAATGACCAAGGGGAGTATTCTCAAGACATCGCCAAAAACAACAAAATAACCAGAGTTGGAAATTATTTGAGAAAATTCCGAATTGATGAATTGCCCCAGCTCTGGAACGTTCTCAAGGGCGACCTTTCGCTTATCGGCCCCCGGCCGGAATTACCGGTTCTGGCCAGCCATTATGAAAGGGAAATCCCTTACTACAATATCAGGCATCTGATAAAACCCGGTTTGTCCGGCTGGGCCCAGCTCTATCAGCGCAAACCGCCCAAAGGGATGGTTGACCTTGATGAGACAAGGTTGAAATTGTCTTATGACCTTTATTACCTTAAAAATTGTTCCTTGATGCTTGATTTAAAAATCGCCTTAAAAACCATAAAAACTCTGTTGTCAAGTAACGGGATTTAGGTTCGTAGAGTTATTCATAATATATAAATTAATTTTGCGTAAAAACATAAAAACTATGAAAACAAAAGTTATTGTTACCGGCGGTGCAGGATTTATCGGCTCAAACCTTGTCAGAGAGCTTGTAAAAAAGAACTTTGATGTTCACGTCATAGATAATTTAACCGCCGGGAAAAAAGAAGCCGTTCACCCTAGCGCGGCGCTTCACGTTGTTGATGTCAGGAATCTTTCCGACATCGACCCTATTTTTGTCGGGGCGAAATATGTTTTTCATTTGGCGGCATTACCGAGAGTCCAGTATTCAATAGAGCATCCTGAAGAAACAAATGACATTAACGTAAACGGGACGCTTAACGTTTTGATTGCTTCTCAAAAAGCCGGGGTCAAAAAATTTGTATATTCGGCTTCAGGCTCGGCTTACGGCGACCAGGAAATCATGCCGCTTCGCGAAGATTTGCCGGCAAGTCCGAAAAGTCCTTATGGTCTTCAAAAATACATCGGTGAATTGATGAGCCGAGTTTGGAGCGAGGTCTACGGCTTGCCGACGGTTTCTTTACGGTATTTTAATGTCTACGGTCCGGGTCAAAGCGAAGAGGGCGCCTATGCTCTGGTTATAGCCAAATTTCTAAAACAAAAAAGAGAAGGGACGCCGCTTACCATTACCGGCGACGGGGAACAAACTCGTGATTTTACAAGCGTCCACGATGTTGTCCGGGCGAATCTTTTGGCGGCGGAAAATGAAAATGCCGATACTAAAAATGGGGGGGTTTTCAACATCGGAGCCGGAAATAATCATTCCGTAAATAATGTGGCAAAACTGATTGGCGGCAAGGCGATTCACGTTCCTGAGCGTTTTGAACCGAAACACTCTCTGGCTGATAATTCAAAAGCCCGGAAAATTCTTGGTTGGGAACCGTCAGTCAGTTTGGAAGAGGGAATTAAAGAGTTGCTTTGAATTAGCGGCGTCAAGTTTTTTTCATGAACAATCCGCAATATGCTTTTCGGAGCAATTGCGTTTTTTGCGAAGAAAAGCATATTGCGGATTGTTCAGAAGAGAAATGCGCGGGGATATTCAATGATTTGCTTTTTGCGTCCAAAACCCTATAATTCGGTTTCAAATGAATAAAAATCGGATTTTTGCCCTAGTCCTCATAGTAATTTTTGCTTTACTCGGATATAGCCTATATCTCTCGCAGACCAAAACAAATTCGTGGTTCGCCCGTTTCCCTTTTGTTCTCGGTCTTGACTTAAACGGCGGAACCGAGCTCGTTTATCGGGCTGATGTGTCCCAAGTTGGCCCGACGGAAATAAACGATTCAATGAAAGTCCTTCGCGATGTCATTGAACGGCGGGTGAACATTTTCGGCGTTTCCGAGCCGATTATCCAAGTTGAAAAGGCCAGCGCTCTGGCCGGTCGCAATGACCACCGGCTCATTGTTGAATTGCCCGGTGTGACGGAAATAGATAAAGCCGTTGAGCTTATCGGCAAGACCCCTCTTCTTGAATTCAAGCTTGTCTCCGAAGAAAAACCCAAAAATCAAAAAGCAAAAGTCGGTTCAGACGGTGTGGTGACAATTGACGCGACATCAAATCTCAATCCCGTATTTATCCCAACCGCTCTGACGGGACGGTTTCTTGAGCGCTCGGCCGTTGAATTCAACCAGACAACCGGCGAGCCGTCGGTCTCTCTTTCTTTTAACAAAGAGGGCGCCGAATTATTTTCCAAAATCACCAAAGAAAATGTCGGCCAAATTCTGGCGATTTTTCTTGACGGGGAAGTGATTTCCGCGCCGGTAGTCCGAGAAGAAATCAGAGACGGCCGGGCTCAAATCAGCGGGAACTTTACCCCGCAGGAGGCGAAACTTTTGGTCCAGAACTTGAATTACGGCGCTCTGCCGGTGCCGATTGAACTGGTCGGAACCCAGGTGGTCGGCGCCTATCTCGGCGAAACGGCGCTTCGAGCCGGAGTTCTGGCCGGAATCTGGGGATTTTTGGCGGTCGTTTCGTTCCTGATTCTTTGGTACCGTCTGCCGGGTGTCGTGGCGTCTATTGCCCTCGTCATATACATTTTTATCTCACTGGCGATTTTCAAATTAATTCCGATTACTCTTACCGCCGCCGGTATTGCCGGCTTTATTCTTTCAATCGGCATGGCGGTTGACGCCAATATTTTAATTTTTGAGCGGATGAAGGAAGAACTCGTCCGCGGTCGGAAACTTAACGATGCGATGCACGAAGGTTTTCATCGGGCATGGCTCTCAATTCGCGATTCAAACATCTCAAGCATTATTACCGCCGTCGTTCTTTTCTGGCTCGGCACCTCGGCGGTCAAGGGTTTCGCTTTTACTCTGGGTATCGGCGTGTTGGTCAGCATGTTTACAGCCATAACCGTTTCGCGAACTTTTTTGTATGCGATTGGATTGAGTCATGAGTCAAAAGTGAGCCACTTTTTGTTTGGCGCCGGTATTAAAAATACCCGCCAGTCGGACTCGCAAAATCAAACAAATCCGAATCGGCCAAATCCGTAAAAATTGGCCAAATTGTCATAAAAATTAATTAAATCGTCAAAACCATGTTCATCATCCGCCACAGAAAAATATTTTTCATTTTCACGCTCGTTCTCGTGCTATTTTCGGTTGGCTCAATGATTGCCCGAGGTTTTAATTTTGGCATTGACTTCACCGGCGGTTCAATTCTTGAGGTTTCTTACGAAAACGCTCGGCCGGATTTGGACAAAGTAAAAGAAAAGCTTGACTCGCTTGCCGTTGCCGGCGGGGTTCCGCTTGGCGTTTATTCTCTGCGACCGTCAGGAGATATGAGTTATGTCCTGCGAACCAAGGAGATTAGCAACGAAACAAAAAACAAGGTCTTTGCCGCTTTGTTGCTGGACGGTCAAGCCAAAGCCAAAGAAGACCGTTTTAATACAATCGGTCCGACTGTCGGCGGAGAACTTCGCAACAAGGCCTACATGGCGATTGCCGTAACGATTCTCGGCATTGTGTTTTTTGTCACCTTTGCTTTCAGAAAGGTCTCTCGTCCGGTGTCTTCGTGGAAATATGGTTTAGCGACGATTATCGCTTTGATTCATGATGTCGTCATATCCGCCGGAGTATTTATTTTTCTTACCCCGTTTATCGGCGCGGAGCTGGACTTGCTTTTTATGACCGCTCTTCTGGCGATTCTTGGTTACTCGGTCCATGACACCATCGTGGTTTTTGACCGCATTCGGGAAAATCTGCGAGTTAATAACGAAACCCATCGTCAAGAGCCGTTTGAAGGAGTCGTCGGCCGAAGCGTTACTCAAACCATGGGCCGTTCAATAAATACTTCTTTAACCATCGTTCTGGTTCTTGTCGCCCTGTATTTCCTCGGCGGAGAATCAACTCGCGATTTTGCCCTGCTTTTGACCATTGGAGTCATTATCGGCACATATTCGTCAATTTTTATCGCTTCACCACTTTTGACGGTGTTTGAAAGAATGAAAAAGAGAAGCTAATCATTCGGGAATCTGATGCTTTTGAGCAATCGTTCATCTTCACCTTCGTTGAGTGACCGTATTGAAATTTTGTATAGCCGACCGGCACGGAGAGTGTAAATTATTTTGCTGTTCTCAACTCTTTTGCCGTCGTCTATCGGTATGTAAACAAAGGCCTCGGTACCGTCAATTTTAATTTTTTCCACCAAGTCCGATTTTTCTGAATTATATTGAAGCGCTTGTTCAAGGGTTTCTTGGCCGACATCATCCGCACGAATGTTGATGAGGCCTGGGCATTCTTCGCACTCGCTAAAGTAAACCGTTTTTTCATAATTTGGAATTAGATTATTCGGGTATTCAAATTCAATACCGATATTAGAATCCTGATATTTTTTCCACTCGTTTTGCCCCGCCAGTTCGGTTTGCTCCGTCGGTTTCAAAGATTTGGGGTAAACAGCAAGCAAAATCAAGAGAACGACAAAAATGACGACCGTTATGATATTTTTTATATTCATATTTAATTTTATTAACAATACCAAAGGGACTCCATAGAATGGAATCCCTTTAGGAGGTTTCAACGGATCTTGTAGATGGTGTAGAGATAACCAACACACACCTCAAACTGGGAGTACGACACGTAGTGTGTTCGCACCACTTCGTCTCTCTGCCAGTTGCAGTCAATCCAGGTCATCCCCGAGCTGTTCGAGCTCAAGATGATTGCGGTGTGCGGAGTGACCACGCCATTGCTCTGGTTTGTCCAGACCATTTGAATGATGTTGCCCGGCACAGCGCCCGGCGGTGGGCAAGCCCGCGGGTAGCTCGTAACGTACCGGTGGTTGTTCCACTCGTAGTTGTTGGCCCGGGTGGACGGAATGGCAACCTCGTTTTGCGAAGCGTCTTTCACCACCAGTCGCACCCACTCCTTGCACTGCATGTTCATGTCCCGACCGAGGTCCCGATTCGCCCGTGCCAGAATCAAACGGTTACGCTGGGTCTGGGACAGGCCATGCCAGCCAGTCATGACCGACGCGGTTGCGGCGGTAACGAAAGCGAGGCAGAGGACGATTGACGCGACCAGAACGGACTTTCGCCTTTGAAACAACATTCGTCTTTTCCTTTTTGTTTGACGAACTCATGAGCGTGAAAAAACGCGGGGAGAACACGACCGAACAAAACCCGTGCGAACACCTCCTTTCA
>CAYIYW010000015.1:0-12684 GCA_964367845.1 uncultured Candidatus Saccharibacteria bacterium
TGGTCAAATTCCGGCTTGACTCGGCTCTCGCGACGGGCCGGCCGGCGGGTGTTCTTTTTGAAGTCCCTCGGCGCGCGTCTGTCGGCAGACGCGTTTTTGGAATCCTTGACCGTATCCTTGCCAGCGGTTTGGACCGGATTGGTTTGAATTTGAACCGGATTTTCAACGGTTACTTTTGTTTCTGTTTTTTTATCAATTTCAGTTTCCATATTTAAAATTTAAGTCCGCCTTCGCGAGCTCCTTCGGCCACCGCTTTAATCTTTCCGGTATAAATATAGCCACCGCGGTCAAAAACAACCTTTCCGATATTTTTTGCAATCGCCCGCTCGGCAAGTTCCTTGCCGATATCATGAGCGCCGGCGAGAGCGGTTTTGCCGGCGAGTTTTTTGGTGGAAATCGCGGCGAGAGTAACGCCCGCGGTGTCGTCAATCAGCTGGGCAAAAACGAATTTATTGGATTTGAAAACCGAGAGGCGAGGTCTTTCTGCCGTGCCAAAAACCTTGGCCCGAATGCGCATTCGGCGACGGAGTCGTTGAGCGGTTTTATGTTGGGAGTTGTTCATGGAAATTGGTTGGACTGGAAATTAAACAGTTTTCTTGCCTTGCTTGCGGCGGATTATTTCACCTTGATACATTATGCCTTTGCCTTTGTACGGTTCCGGCTTCTTTAGCGACCGAATATGCGCCGCAAACTGGCCGACTTGTTCTTTATCAACGCCGGTTATTCCAATCACGTTCTTTTCGGATGTAATTTTTAATCCGGCCGGAATCGGAACAGTTACGGGATGTGAGAATCCCAGACCAAAAATAAGTTTATCGCCTTTCAGTTCGGCTTTGTAGCCGATGCCTTCTACAACAAGCGTCTTTTTGTACGGCCTGTTTACGCCCTCAATCATATTTGAAATATGAGAAGCGTAAGTTCCCCAAAGAGCGACGGTCTCAAGAGTTTTTTTCTTCGGCTCAAGAGTTATGATTTTGTCGGCGATGGTGATTGCGATGTCCGGTTTGAATGTTTTTGAAATACTGCCGTGGGGCCCGGTAACAGTAAGAATGCCGGCCTTGAGTTCGGCCGTCGTCTTATCTTCCAATTTGATTGGTTTTTTACCGATTCTTGACATGATATTTACCAGATTTGGAACAAAATCTCGCCACCGACGCGCGCCTTGCGGGCTTCAGCGTCAGTTAAAATGCCTTTGGGCGTTGAAATTATCGCTATTCCGTAGCCACGGCGAACCGAGCGCAAATTAGCGGATTTTTCGTAAACCCGCCGGGAGAGTTTTGAAACCCGTCTGGCTTGTTCAATTTTCGGCTTGCCGTCTTCGTAAACCAATTCAACCTCAATGGTCTTGAAAACACCTTTCCCTTGTTTGGAAAATGACTTGATATATCCTTTTTTCTCAAGCTTCTCAAGAATGGCGGCATTGAGTTTTGTGTAAGGAACAACGACCATCGGATGACCGACCGCGCTGGCATTTTTTATTTTAATGATTAGGTTTGATACGGGGTCCATATAATTTACCAGGAAGATTTCTTTACGCCCGGAATCTTGCCTTCGTTGGCCAGTTCCCTGAAACAAACACGACAAATATCAAACTCCCGCATGTAGCCACGCTTTCGGCCGCACTTAAAACAGCGCCGAACGACTCGCGTCGTGAATTTCGGTTTTTTGGAGGCGCGCGCGATGACTGATGTTTTTGCCATGTTTATCGTCGGAGATGAAATACTAACAGAGAACAGTAAATGTTGTCAATCAAGGGTTTTTTCGGCTTTTTGGGCCCTTATTTCTTCGTTTTCTCCTTCTTTTCCTTCTTCACTTTAGGCGCGCCTTGAAGTTCTTCTTTTTTGAGAGTGCTGAACGGGAAACCGAGGTGCTCAAAAAAGGCCTTGGCCTCATCCTTTGTTTTGGCTGTGGTAACGACGGTAACGGCAAAGCCAAAAACGTCTTTCAGGTCTTCGTCGGCGGTTTCCGGAAAAATAATATGCTCCCGAATGCCCAAAGTGTAATTCCCCATTGCGTCAATGGCCGAGGTCGGCACGCCCCGAAAGTCCTTTGTTCTAGGCAGAGCGATGTTTATTAGACGGTCCAGAAAATCATGCATCCGCGCCCCGTGAAGCGTGACTTGGAAACCAACGGGGTCGCCTTGTCTGACCTTGAAAGCGGCGATGGAAAGTTTCGCGCCCTTTTTCACCGGTTTTTGGCCGGTGATTTTGGTTAGTCGGTCGGCGACCACATCAAGTTTCTTTTTATCCTTAAATGAACCAACTCCGGCGCTAACAATGATTTTGGCGAGACGCGGAGCTTCCATCCGGTTTTTGTAGCCGAATTTTTCCTTCATCTTGTCAAAAGCGTTTTTATTTTTTTCTTTTACTGAAATCATGGCGATGGATTAAATAATTTATGCGAAGATTTTATACGGAGTTTTATTAAGAGTCGCGATGAGTCATGACAGGATTGAGCCGCTTTTCTTGGCCACCCGAACCTTTTTTCCGCCTTCTTGCTTCATGCCAATCCGTGTCCGACCGCCCATCTTCGGGTCAATCAGCATGACGTTTGAAACGGCGAAAGGCATGGCTTTCTCAACAACCTGACCTTTGCCACCTTTTTTCTTGGGCTTTTCGTGCGATTTGGCAATGTTTACGCCAGCAATAATAATTTTGTTTTGACGAGGAAAGGCCTTAGCCACCTTTCCGGTTTTGCCGCGGTCTTTGCCTGATATCACTATTACATTGTCATTTTTCTTAATTTTCATTTTGTTTTGGTTGATTTTGGCAAAATTTGGCAAAATTTCTGCGAAAAAATTATGCGCCCGCAGAAATCACACGACTTCGGGCGCCCGCGAAATAATTGTCTGGAAACCAAGCTCGCCGATTTCGCGCGGAATCGGACCGAAAATACGGCCGGCAATCGGCTCGTTGGTCGCTTTATCAATAATGACGACAGCGTTTTCGTCAAACCGAATGTAAGAAGCGTCGGCCCGGCGGAATGGCGCTCTCTGGCGAACAACAACTCCGCGGAGAACGTCTTTCTTTTTAACGGCTTTTCGGGGCGCGGCCTTCTGGACGGAAAGAACGACGATGTCGCCGATGCGGGCGTAGCGTTTCTTTGAACCGCCAAGCACCTTGAAAATACGGCCAATTTGGGCCCCAGAATTGTCAGCGATTACAACGATTGTGCGCGGTTGAATCATTTTATAATTTTAAATCTCTTGTGGCGGGAAATCGGCGCGGTTTCCTCTATTGTTACTTTGTCGCCAATTTTTTTTGTGTTACCGGCGTCGTGAGCCATGAATTTTTTACTGCGCGAAATGTATTTTTTGTATTTTTTGTGCTTGAAGAATCTCTCCACTTTCACGACAACCGTGTCTTTCATTTTGTCGGACACAACAACTCCATGAAGTTGTTTCTTCGTTGATTCCGCGATTTGCGGTTCGGTAGCTTCTTTTTTAAATAAAGTTTCTTTTTTCATCGTGGCTCTTTCGTCTGGTTATTTTGCCTTTGCTCTAGTCATTATTTCCGGTTTTGATTTGGCGTTAAGCTCGGTCAAAATTCGGGCGATGTCCTTTTTCAAATTAGTCCCCTCTTTGACATTTCGTATCTTACTGCCGGCCGAGCCGAATCTAAAACGCCTAAGAGCTTCCCGTTTTTGAGACAACATGTCGGTTAGCGCGGTTTTGTCTTTATTTTTTAGTTCGGTTGACTTCATTGGAGTGAATTGGAGTGAAATAGAGTTATATCCTAGGATGCCGTCATTTGCAAATTAACTGCGGGCCACAAACTTTGACCTGACTGGCAGTTTTGAACCGGCTTTCCGAATGGATTCCCGAGCGACGGCTTCGTCCACGCCATCAACCTCAAAAATCAGGCGTCCGCCTTTCACCGGCACTTGATAGCCCTGCGGGTCGCCCTTGCCTTTTCCGAGCTTAACTTCGGCCGGCTTCTGTGTAAAAGGCATGTCCGGGAAAACTCGAATCCAGACGCGGCCGTTTTTTCCGAGTTCTCGGGAAAGAACCTTTCGGGCGGCTTCAATTTGGTTTGATTTGATTCGGCCAGCCGTGGTTGCTTTCAAACCATACGAGCCGAAAGAAATTTTTGAACCTCGGGTCGTCGCGCCGACTTTTTTCGGATTTTTGCGGAAAGTGTGCCACTTTCGGTATTTAACTTTTTTGGGAATAAGGGAAACCATATTTTTAAAATTTATTAAACTTAAATTTATTCAAAATTTTCACGTTTATTCATTTATCCATTTATCCATTTTGCCCGGCATTTTGCGCATTTTTGGCTTTTTCAAAAATGTCGCCTTTGTATATCCAAATTTTTATTCCAATCTGACCGTATGTCATGCGGGCTTCATACCTGCTGAAATCAACGTCAGCTCGGAGGGTCTGAAGTGGCACTCGGCCTTTTCGGAGCTTTTCAACGCGAGACATTTCCGCGCCGCCAAGACGACCGGAAAGTTCAATTTTGGCGCCCAAAACGCTCTTGTTGGCCATAATTTTCTCAAGGGACGACTTTACGACCCGACGGAACGGCAAACGCTTTTCAAGGCCTTCAGCGATAATTTGAGCCATAATGTGGGCGTTTGTTTCCGGATACCGAACTTCCTTGATATCAATTTTAATTTCTTCTTTTGAGGTGATACAGAGTTTTGAGGCCTGCTTTACCAAGTCGCTCTGAAGCTTAACGGTACCCTCGCCCGCTCGGCCGATGATAATGCCCGGCCGCGAGGTCTCAATGATAATCCGGAGAGTTTTCTGGCCGCGCTCAATCTCAATGTTGCTGACATACATGCCGCGGAATCGTTCTTCCAAATATTCGCGGATTAAAATATCGCTCTTGAGATTCGTTTTGTAAGATTTTTTTGGAGAAAACCAGCGCGACTTCCAATCGCGGATGATTCCTAATCTATGGGCGTATGGATGGACTCGGTGAGACATGATTTTATTTTGCGGGTTTGGCCGCAGCGCTCTTTTTTTCTTTTTTTGTTTTAACGACGCTTTCTGTTTTTTTGATTTCTCCATTTTTCTCCTCCTTCTTCGTTTTCCTCTCTTCATCCTTTGGTTCAATTTCTGAAACCGAGACCGAAACGTGGCTGGTTCGCTTATGAATGCCGAAAGCACGGCCACGAGACATTGGCATACTGCGCTTAAGAACTTGGCCGGCGTTAACGGCAATGGCGCTCACGACAAGCGAGTCAACATTTAAGCCCATATTTTTTGCGTTGGCGACGGCCGATTCAATAAGTTTGATGAGCGGTCCGGTGGCGCGTTTGTTGGCAAAACGAAGAGTCGTAAGGGCTTGAGCGACTTGCTTGCCTCGGACGAGGTCAGCGACCAACCGCACTTTGCGTGGCGACTGGCGATAGGTATTCAGTTGGGCGGTTGCTGATTTCATTTAAGTAAAACGAGTAAAAATTATTGTGAAATTATCTACGGAATTATTTTTTGGCGGTTTCGGTTGCGGCCTTTGCTGATTTAGCGGCGGCAACTTCGGCCTCTTTGGTTTTGGTCTCCAGTTCTTTTTGCATTTTACCGCCGTGACGGACGAACTTGCGAGTCAAGGAAAACTCGCCGAGCCGATGACCGACCATGTCTTCGGTTACAAGTACCGGAATATGTTCCCGTCCATTATGAACGCCAAAAGTGTAGCCGACCATTTCCGGGGCGATTTGGCTGTCTCTGGCCCAGGTTTTAACAATGCCGGCCTCGCTGGTTTTTTTGCCAGCGATTTTTTTGAGCAATTTTTCGTAAACGTATGGTCCTTTTTTTGTTGAACGGGTCATTTGTGCGACATATTTAGAAACAAACTTCAAACAAACGAGGAACAGAACCGGCAATTTACAAACAAAAAACCTGCCCTGCTACTTGAAGGCAGGCCTGCCAAGCTGGTAAGGCGGGGCGGGCACGCGAGTTTGCGTAAGGGTTATGATAACAGAACTGTGTGTAGAGTCAACAAAATGATTTTCTCATGCGCAGTCCGCAACATGCTTTTCAAGGCAGTTGCGTTTTCTGCCGAGAAAAGCATGTTGCGGACTGTCCATGAAAATAGTCAAAACTGCTTCAAAAAGCATACTGTGGGTTGTTCATACGACAGAGACCTTTTGACCTATCAACAGAAAAAAGAGGAGATGGCGGGAATGCTCCCTGCAATTTAGACACTAGCTAAATACTGCTTTATTCTTTCCTTATCTTCATTTTCTGATTCGCCTTTGAAATACATTTCAATAAAATCAACTGTATTAGTGAAAACATAATACGCATAAATAATGCGAATTCCACTCTTTACTCCGCGGCCCTTTAATGCCTTACACGCAAACTTTTTTAATTTACATATTTTCAATTCTTCAGTACAAAAATTCGGGATTGGAAAAATAGAATGAGCATCTTTTTTTTCTAATACCCCATTATGAAGTACGCCTATATGATATGGTTCAATTGTGGCTATTTTAGCAAATTCAAAATCTTCTTCTAGAGATCGAAGCTTTTTTAACAACCTTTTAAAATCTTTTTCGAATTCCTGTGTTATTTTATAATTAATCTGGTTCATATTCTCTGACGGAAGTTTCCTCAGTACGGTAAAATACTCCTTCATATTTGATTATTTGGTTATCTTTTGCTATAAGCCATGGAATGTCCTTATGGGAATAATCGCTCAATTCTTTAGCATTTTTATCGCCCAATCTTGCTAGCACTTCGTCAATGTGCTTTATTTCCTGTGCATTTAATACAGATATATCAGGTTCTCTTCGTGGTAAATATTTTGTCTGCTCATGTAGAAAATACTTACTCTTGACCGTCTCGAGTTCTCCTTTTGATTCCATTGATTCCACAATTTTTTTAAACTCTACCGGAGTCGGTCCAAAATGATTTTTTATATATGTCGCTCCTACGAGTTGTTCTTCAAATTTTTCATAATAGTCAAAATCGATAAAGTAGAGAAGTTTATACAAAACAGTCATTCCAACATTGGATTTACTCCCCACTTTTTCTAAAACATAAAGTAATACTTCTTTGAATTTCTTTAGATTCTTTTGCGGTACATCAATACGAATTTCTTGTTTTTCTTTTTTTTCTGGCGCTTCGTTAATAAAAACTTTAACATCAGAAATTTTCTCTCCTGATATGAGTTCTGTAAGAGTTATATTAAAAATTTCTGCAATAGTGTTTGCCTGCGAGAGTGTAAGTTCTTTTGCTCCCTTTTCAATTTCTATATAACTTGCCCTTGAAACACCGATTTTTCCAGCGACAAAAGCCTGAGAAATACCTTGATTATTCCTCAGCTCTAACAAAAATGTATGTTTAATCATACCTACAGTATAGCCATACTGGGGACTATGTCAATATAACAGACAAGTTCTGTGTGGATAAATTTGACATGTCTCTACAGCGGAAATGCTCCCGATTCACCTGATGATTCAGTAAAAAATAGAAAAAAGAGCCCGCGCGATGAAGCGAGGGCTTGCTGGCCTAAAATCCAACGAGAGCGTGGACGGTCGTCGGGTGGGCGGGATAGCGTTCCGTCCATAACATTTGGCACTCCCGCTCCGTCTATTCCCCCTTTTTCCCTTTCCCCACTCGCCGACGAGAAATAATAAAAACATTTGAGTACTTTTTAGGGGTTCTGCTCTTTTGGCCTTTGCCGGTTGGATGGCCGGTTCGGGTGACGGCGCGTCGGCGACCTCGGCCTTGACGGCCTTCGCCTCCACCGTGCGGATGGTCAACCGGATTCATGGCGGTGCCGCGGACGGTCGGCCTTATGCCAAGCCAACGACTTCTGCCAGCCTTGCCGATTTGAACAAGACGATTCTCGTCGTTTGAGACCTCGCCGATACTTGCCCAAGCCAGTTCCGAAACCTTTCGGATTTCGGTTGACGGCAGTTTCAAATGAGCAAAACCGCCGTCTTTGGCGATAATTTCGGCAAAGTTTCCTGCCGAGCGGGCGAGCTTCGCGCCACCACCGGCTTTTATTTCCACATTATATATAAATGTGCCGAGAGGAATTTCCTTTATCGGCAGACGATTGCCCGGCGTAATCGGCGCGTTTTCGGCGGCGAGCACTTCTTGACCGGGACGAACATTTTTGGGAAGCAAAATATAACGCTTGTCGCCGTCTTTATAAATCACCAGACCGATAAAACCAGTGCGGTTTGGGTCGTATTCAACGGTTACCACTCGTCCCGGTACGCCGATTTTATTCATGACAAAATCAATGTCGCGATAAAGCCGTTTATGACCGCCACCTTTGTGGTTCATGGTAATTCGGCCAAAACTGTTCCGGCCCATTGGGCGCCTAAAACCGTGGGTCAAACCCTTGTGCGGTTCGTTCGCGGTAATAACCGTTCTGTAAGAAACGGTTGACATATTTCTTCGTGACGGCGTTGTTGGTCGGTATCTTTTCATGGTTTTGTGTTATTCGCGTTTTTTCGCGTTTTTTCGCGCCTCTTGGTATCGCGCATTATTCGTCGGCATTAAATTATTTCAATCTTATCGCCTTCCTTGAGATAAACGTAGGCCTTTTTGACTCCGGAAACAACACCGCGTTTGCCTCGGGAGAAAACCTTTTTGCTTGGATTTCTGGCGATTGAGACCTTGAGCGGAACAACGTTATAGATGGAAGCGACGGCCTTGCGGACATTCAGTTTCGTCGCGTTCTGGGCAATTTCAAAAACAAAAACATTTTCGGCGTCGGCCTTGAGGGTCGCTTTTTCGGTGATTCGGGGACGGAGAATCACCCGATTGTTTTCGTTCAAAGCTATCGACATCGCGACACCTGCCGGCGCCGCGCCAGACGATTTTTTAGCAGGTGCAATCGCAACTGATTTTGGCGACGCCTCCTTTCCGGAGGTTTTTTCGGAGGTTCTGCCTACGACTTTTGTCAAGGATTTTGCAACTGCTTTCGCGATCTTAGAAACCTCGTCCTTTTTCGCTTCCTCTTTTCTTTTTGTGCCGAAAAGTCCCATGTTATTTGTTTAATTTTGCGGAGTTTAATTTACCGGATTCTATTTTGCCTGAGATGGCCCCGACTGACTTGGCCGGATTGACGAACATTACATATTTATAAGTCGCAAGCGCCACGGGATTGAGATTTCTGGCTTCGTCAATTTGGACATTGCCAAAATTTCTGAAACCTTTTTCAACAAGAGCGTCTTTTTTGTCCATCGCCACAAGAAGAGCGTTTGACTTTTTCCCGGCGAGTTTTTTGAACGCCTCAATTTTGCCGATTGAGCTGATAATGCCTTTTGCTTCCTTGGCTTTCGGGGCCGAAAGAGACATTGAGTCCAGAAAAATCACTTCGCCGTGCTTAAGTTTTCTTGAAAGCAAAGTGTAGAGAGCTTTGGCTTTCATTTTCTGATTGATTTTTCGCGCGAAATTCTTTTCGTTTGTCGGGCCGTGTGTAACGCCTCCGCCGACCCAGAGTGGCGAGCGGGTGGAACCGTGACGGGCTCGGCCGGTGCCTTTCTGTTGCCATGGCTTCTTGCCACCGCCGCGAACATCGCCACGGTCTTTGACATGGGCGATAGTTTTGCGAACCGAGGTTTGAAGGGCCTGAACAACTTGATGAACGAGGTCGGCGTTCCACGGCGCGCCAAAAACATCTTCGGGAAGTTTATACTTTCCGGCTTCTTCGCCTTTTGTATTGTAAATTGTCGCGTCTTTCACATTAATTTCGCGCTACGAAACTGTTATCCCCTAACCTCAACGAGCGTGCCCCGCCGACCCGGCACCGCGCCGCTAACAACGAGAATGTTTTTGACCGGGTCGGCCTGAAGCACCGTCAGATTTTTAATGGTTACTCTCTCACCGCCCATTCGGCCGGCCATGCGCATACCTTTCGGCACCTTGTTTCGCAAACCGCCACCGATGGAACCCGGCTCGCGCTCGGAATGTTTCTGGCCGTGGCTTCTGGGCCCACCGGCAAAACCATGCCGCTTCACGACACCCTGAAAGCCCTTGCCTTTTGAAATGGCCGAAACAACAACTTTGTCCCCGAGCGCGAAAATGTCAACATTAATTTTGTCGCCAACTTTTTTGGCTCCTATGTTGGCTTCATTTTTTTCGGCTTCGCCGGCAGTTTCGCCGGATTTGTCTTTGCTCGCTTCGTCCGCGGAAAGTTTGGCGGAAAATCTGATTTCTTTAAGATGAGCGAAAGTTCCGAGATTCTTCATGTGTCCTGAAACCGGTTTGCTCAAGTTTTTTGCTTTCCTTGAGCCGAAACCGACTTGAATCGCTTCATAGCCGTCTTTTTCCTTGCCCTTTATTTGCGTAACCGTCATCGGTCCGGATTGCAGAACGGTTGCCGGAAAGACCTTGCCGTTTTCGGCAAACAATTGGGTCATGTGAAGTTTTTTTGCAAGAATAAATTTCATCCTTTTGAGTCATTTCTCTCTGGTTGCTCGGTTACATAATCTTCACCTCAATTGAAACGCCTGACGGCAAGCTCAAATTCGTGAGGGCCTCAATTGTCTTTTGACTCGGATTGATGATGTCAATCAGCCGTTTATGAATCCTCATTTCAAACTGCTCGCGGGCGTTTTTGTACACGAAGGCGGCCCGGTTTACCGTGTACTTCTTGATTTCAGTCGGCAGTGGAATCGGGCCGACAATCTCCGCATCATAGCGAAGAGCGGTATCAATGATTTGCTTAACTGACAAATCCAGAATCTTGTACTCGTAAGCCCTGACTCGGATTCTAAGCTTTGAAACAACGACCGCAGGCGAGGTCTTTGAGACACTCGTTTTTGAAACGCCTTTTGAAGCGCCCGCTTTCTTTTCCGTTTTCTTATCGGTCTTTTTTTCTTTTACGGCTGTTTTTGTGGCCATGTTTGTCAAAAAACGAACGAAACAAGATTATGCAACTATTTTGGTTACAACGCCAGCGCCAACGGTTTTGCCGCCTTCGCGGATGGCAAACCGCTGTTTTTCTTCAAGGGCAATCGGCGCGATGAGTTTAACTTTGAAAGTAATCGTGTCGCCCGGCATAACCATTTCAACGCCGTCAGGGAGAGTTACTTCGCCGGTAACGTCGGTTGTTCTCATGTAGAACTGCGGTTTGTAACCCTTAAAGAACGGGGTGTGTCGGCCACCCTCTTCTTTCTTTAGAACGTAAACTTCCGACTCAAACTCGGTGTGGGGAGTAACTGAACCCGGTTTAGCGATAACTTGACCTCGGGAAATTTCCTCTTTCTTGAGGCCTCGCAGAAGAACGCCGGCATTGTCGCCCGCCAATCCTTCTTGGAGGGACTTGTTAAACATTTCAATTCCCGTTACGACTGTTTTGGCTGTCGGCTTGAGGCCGATAAGGTCAACGGATTCGCCAACTTTGACTTGACCTCTTTCAATACGGCCGGTAACGACGGTGCCACGGCCTTCAATTGAGAAAACGTCTTCAATCGGCATAAGGAAAGGTTTGTCCAGTTCACGCACAGGTTGAGGAATGTAGGTGTCCAGAGCGTTCACGAGTTCAAGCACTTTTTGCGACCATTCATCGGTATTGTCTTTGGCTTCAAGAGCTTTCAGGCCGGAACCGCGGATAATCGGCACATTTTTGCCGTCATAATTATATTTATTAAGAAGGTCGCGAACTTCTTCCTCAACAAGGTCAATGAGCTCTTTATCCGGAACCATGTCGCACTTGTTCAGAAAAACGATAATTTTAGGCACACCGACTTGGCGAGCAAGCAGAACATGTTCGCGGGTCTGGGGCATAACGCCGTCAGTCGCCGCGACAACGAGCACCGCGCCGTCCATTTGGGCCGCGCCGGTAATCATGTTCTTGATGTAATCGGCATGACCCGGAGCGTCAATGTGGGCGTAATGACGCGAGTCGGACTCGTATTCGTTGTGAGAGAGATTGATTGTAATTCCTCGAGCTTTTTCTTCGGGAGTATTGTCTATTTGGTCAACGCCTTTGACGGTGGCCATTTTGCCAGCGCGACTAAGAACGCTTAAAATAGCGGCGGTGAGCGTGGTTTTCCCGTGGTCAACGTGACCAATGGTTCCAACGTTTACGTGCGGCTTTGAACGATTAAAATCTGCCATATTTTTATTATTAATTAATTTCTAATGTTTTTTCACTAAAATTGCGGCGGCGCGATTTTTGCAAACCCCGCAAAATGACCTCAAACTCCTGCTGATTTTCGTTTCTTTTACCCAGACGCCAGTGGGCGCCAAAACAAAAACAACGCTAAAAGCGGTAAGGAATATGGTAGCAAAGTGCAGAGATTAGTGCAAATATCCAGGCGACAGCCCAAAGTCTGCTATAATATCTGCCAGCAAGTTCTTGACTCGTTTTTTTGGTCTATGTCAGTGTTCATGTCCATGTGTTCAAAAAACGTCCAACGAGGAGAGCCATATGAAGAGTGACGAAAACGACGAACAGAGAGAGCCACGGACTGACGATGAATTGGTCAGCGAATGGACTAACCAACTTGGCCAGTTCCTGAGCGGCGGAGAAGGTGGGGTCTCTTTGGATAGGATTGTGAGAGACAATAACCCCAGCCGAGACCAAATTCAAATGCTCATCGAGAGTGCTAAGAGCTTGGTGACAGTTTTTGATATGCTGGTGGGGAAGTTTGACAAGAGTACGGTGAACCGGATTGCGCGCACCAGAACAGAAATCCAGAAACTCAACTCTGGAGTACACCCGGGACCAGAAAAGGCAACATGATCGAGAAACCAGTCATGTCAGA
>CAYIYW010000016.1:0-2843 GCA_964367845.1 uncultured Candidatus Saccharibacteria bacterium
AATACGACCTTGAATTCCGCGGGGCGGGGGAGTTAACAGGCAAAAACCAATGGGGTGTTTCCGATATCGGAATGGAAGCGCTTAAAAATCTGAAAATGGTGGAAGCGGCGCGTACCGAGGCTAGGGCGGTTATTGAAAACAACTTGCTTAAAAATTTTCCGCTTCTTCAAGAAAAGATAAAAAACATTGAAAGTTCCGATATTCATCTCGAGTAGCGAAGTTGTGGCTCCGATATCTGTTTTCCGCCGGTATTTATTGTTTTGCCATTTTCGTAAACCACGAAATTTCTTTTCCAAAGCTCTTTAAAAAACTCTTGCGGGGGCACTATTGCTTCCGGGGCAAAACTTCCGTTTTGAGAAATTCTTCCGTCTTTTATCATTTCCGCCATTATAACCGCGGAAAATCCGGTGTCTATGTTTGAGCCAGAATCTTCCCAACCTTTGACTGGCGGAACAATACATTCCATTAAAATTCTTTTTTTCTTGCTGTTTTTGATGCCCGCAACATCCACCCAAAGATTTTCTTGTTCTTTATATCCTTCTGGTGAATCCAATTTTTTTAATACTGGCGCCAACAGATCGAACGGGGCTATTTTTGCGCCCTCAATTTTTAAAGGTTTGTCGCTGTGGAACCCCAAGTCTATGAGGCTGTGGATTTTTACCAGTGAATGTTCCGGAAAACCAGCGAAGAACCTTACGTTTTTTAATCCTTTGTCTTTAAAATATTTATAAAATGTAAAAAGTTCGGGATGCTGAACCAAAAAGCATTTTTGTTTTCCTATCGCGCGGTAATTTCTTTCTCTAACTATTTCCAAGGGTTTTCTTTGAACCCACTGCCCGTTTTCAACAAGCCTTGGATCGTATGTAAATTCTTCCAAAATGCTTTTCATTGAAAACGGCACTACGAATTTATCCATATTAGAATCCCACGCAAAACCTACATCCACGCTTTCAAGTTGGTCAAACTTTTCCGAAGCATATTTTAACATTACATTTCCTATGCCTGGCACGGATCCGCAGCCGGTAATCGCCGTTTTGCCTATTTTCTTGAATTTTTTATTCATATTGAGCTGTTGGCGGGTCAGCTCAATCCAAGAGCCCAAATCAACGCAGTTCATGTTTACAGCAAGGCATGCTTTGTAAACATTCACATTCCAATACATATCCGCGCAATTAATAACAACATCTGATCCGGATTTTTTTAAAAGTTTTATAATTTCTTCTGTATTTCTAAGATCTATCCGCTTAAAAACCGCTTTGCGGTTTTTAAATTTTCGCAATAGTTTGCGTATTTTTGTTTGGTATAAGTCTGCTGTAATTATGGAGTATCCCCGCAAAAGCAGATCCTTTGCCACTATAAGCCCCTGCATTCCATCGGCCCCCAAAATTACAAAGTCGTATTTCATAAATAATTCTTATACTAAATATCCCCAAGATTGCAGTTTGTCGCTATCTGTGTGCCAGCGAAGGCCGATATCTGTTCTATAAAATTTATTTTGCAATATTATGTTGTCTATCCGGTTATGGGCCATTCTGCGGGCTTCGGCTACAGTAATGCCGGAACCGGTTACTACCAGCGCGTAGCCGGACTCTCCCGCTAGGTGCCAGTCGTCGTTTACAAGTTTTACGTCTCCCAGATGGATGCCGTCCAAGTTCGGTTTTTTAAATACTATAGAAAGATCCCTGTAAATTTCTGAAGCGCCCTTATCGTTATATGGAAACGGCGGCACCGCAACAACAATACCCACCTGAAATCCTTTTTTTGTGCGAAGGTCAAACTGTTCGCCTTTGGCCAATTTCAACAGCCAGTCGCCGGTTGGCGATAAAATGCCGTCAAGCTGTATTGAGATTGTCGGGTATCCAAAACGCGCCGTAAATTCTAGAGGGTAAACATCGGTGCTGTTCGCGATGCAGTTGATATCGATATATCCCACGTAATTGCTTTTTGCCAAGGGTTCTTTCATTTTTTCAAGCGTTGCTTTAAAAATTGGATTGGGGTTGCTCCAATACATCAGAGTCCCCATTTCCGGAGTGAACGGACCTATGTCGCTCGGAAAAAGCTTTTTATGTTCAAAATTAATATTTACGGGGTAAATAAAATCTTTTCCGTTGAAAAACGCTCCGATTCCAATTTCAACTCCAGAAACAAATTTTTGGAGTTGGAACTTTTTGTATTTTTTAGACCAGCTGTCCTTATTATGCGTAAGAACTTCGGTCAAGTCGTTGCCATATTCGTCGTTTCCTATGAATAAAATGCTTTTCTGTTCTGAGAGCACATTGCCGGACGGCTTAAACACATATCTGCCAGGATTTTTTTTAAGGAAATCGATTGCTTCTTCGTAATTAAAGAAATTCCAATTGGGGAGAGTGGTCATGCCTACCGCCGACATCTCTTGCTGGCCGAATTCGCGGTCTTCCTCAAGCTTATCGCTGTATTCGCTGGGGCCTATAACCAATTTTCCCTCTTTTCTCAATGAGTTTGCGGTTTTACCCCAGCCCGTGTCGTCAAAAACAATAACATCAGCCCAGTCTTTAAAATCTTCCCAGCGGTCGACGGCTTCGACAAATCCGCTATAAAATTCTTTGTCGTCAGGACTTCTGTGCCAAAATTTTACTTCGTGCCCTTCATTTTTTATTTTCCACGCAAGGTCTCCGCTTAGGCTTTCCCAAGATATAAAAAGAAATTTTATCGGTTTTTGGTTTTCGTGGTTTTTTTCTCCGTTTGCCATAATTTTTTGAAAAAAATTTTCCTAACTACTTCATTATTCACTTTATCTTAAAAAAATACAATACTTTTTAAAATTTTAAGTGGATAAGTTTTTTATTTTTTTAAAAAAATAAAAA
>CAYIYW010000016.1:2943-12490 GCA_964367845.1 uncultured Candidatus Saccharibacteria bacterium
GTTAGAGAATATCCAAGGTTTGCCGTCTTTCCAGATTTCGGCGTAGTATACTCCCGGTTCGGAGATCTCCTCTATAAGCAGTATGCCTCTGCCTTCCTTTATGGCTTTTCCGTTTTTTAAAATTCTGAGCGTTGTATCGCGCGGATTCGCGTGCGGAGGAGCCTGAACGGTCAAGATTGTTTTTTGGTTTTTTGTTTCTTTTTCCCTTGTTTGCGAAACTATGCTTCCAGGGAGAAATACGCTCTCGTTATTTATTGCATAAAACCGGAATCCTTTTGATTTTCCGAAAATCTCAAAGGCGAAATAACTTTGCCCATTTTTTACCGATTCAATTACAGATTTTTCCGAAAGTTCATTTGCCCAAATATGCGTTGTAATCAATTTGAACGTGTTGTCGTACGAACCTAGTTTGGGGCCGATTTTATAAAACAGCCGGTAGTTGTCGTGAGTATCATTGCCGGCGAAAGCCGGAAGCGGTTCATATTGGTTTAAATAGCGCCAACGCGGAAGATTGGGAACATCATTAAAAATATACGCCAGGTTCCAATTCCACGGCAACAGAGCTTGGAAGTATGTATATATCAAGCCGAGTTTGCTTTGCTGGAGAATATGGGCGTGGAGATTTATGATTTCGATTCCATCAAGCGCCACCAACTGCCCGGTTTCGGAAAATTCTATGTGGTTTGCAAGCGCCAGAGAGCCTTGCTTGCGCAGTGAAGCGACATTTCTTTTCCAATCGTCCTCCGGCGTAAAATTATTCGGCAGAGGAAGAGCTAATATTGTAATACCCTCATTTTTAGAAATTTCCGCTCCCGCAATGAAAAGAATGTTTTCAAAAAATCCTTTTTTGGATTTTTCGTATAGTTCCGGGGACCAATGGTCGGTCATTACTACGAAATCAATTTGGTTGTTTTTTCCGGCTTCCACAATATCTTCAAATTTTCCATCCGAATCGTGCGAGAGCTCAGAATGCAGATGGATTATTCCCCGGTAATCGTTGGGAAATTTATAGTTTTTAATCGATTGCCCATACGATATGTATGCAAACAGCAATACTATTGCGATAAAAAACAGAAATCTTAATGCCAAAGTCCATGCCAAGTTTTTCAAATTGCAAGCCTTTCCTAAATCTAAAATTTATTATATCATAAACGCAACTCTGGAAGGGTGCCTGAGCGGTTTAAGGGGATGGTCTTGAAAACCATTAGGGGAGAAATCCCCTCGCGAGTTCGAATCTCGCCCCTTCCACAATATTTGCTATAAGAATAATGCTCCGCGAAAAAGGCAGGGGATTTAACCCGCAGAATGTAAACGAAATTGTTTCGGCAATGGTTGTTAAAATTTTAAAGCGCGGCGGAAATGTTATTTTGGATTCAGATTTTGCCGATGGCAAAAAAAGAAAGAGTTTAGAAAAGTCCGCTCGAAAATTCAGGGCAAAAGTTGTTTATTTACGAGCGTTCTGCGATAGGGACATTATGTTGGGGCGTTTGCTTAAAAATTCGGCGGTTGCTATCCGTGAGCATTTGCGCAGGACGCCCTGGCACTACAATTGGTCAAAAGCGGACGGAGGAAAATATTTACTCAAAAGATTCGGCGTTAAATTTTTAGCGGAAATCGATACCGCCAAATCCTCGGTTTGGAAAAAGAAGCTAAAAATTGTGGCAGGTAAACTCAAAAAATTCTAGACTTTTGCTTCAGTATTTGCTAGTTTGATTCTAGAGTTTTTTAGTTTTTGGAGGGAGTATGTTTCCGAGCTTGTTTCAGGACCGTCCGCAATATTTTTCGATAGAGGAAATGATAGCGCTCATTGACGAGCCGAATCGTTCGACATGTTTTTCAATTCTTGAGGACAATCGCGAATTGTTTCAAAAAGTCCAGGGTTCAACCCATAATCATCAAAACTGGCCAGGGGGCTATTTTGATCATGTTCAGGAAGTCATGAATTTGGGGATTCTTTTGTACTGGGCTCTTAACTTTGCTCGCCCATTGCCATTTTCTCTTTCCGATTTGCTCCTGGCTGTTTTTCTGCATGATATTGAAAAGCCGTGGAAATACGAAATAGGTCCGGACGGTGAGCTTTGCCACAAGTCCTCAATGGCAACCAAAGAAGACCATCAGTGTTTCAGAATGGCAAAACTTGCCCAATACGGAATTGTTTTTACTCCCGAACAGGAAAATGGGATGAAATATGCCGAAGGAGAATTAAACGATTACTCGAGCAAGCACAGGGTTATGGGGCCGCTTGCGGCCGCCGCGCACATGTGCGATGTCGCGAGCGCCCGGATTTGGTTCAACCATCCAATGGAAAAAAACGACTCATGGCCTGGCGCCAAAAGAATTCGAGATTAATTTTTAACTCCTCCGACCGCGGTCGGAGGGTTTTTTATTCCAAAGAATAAATTTCAATTTGTTCGTTTCTGCCTTTGACTGAAGTTTTGCCCAAGGATTTTAGATTTTCGGTTTTTGAGAGTTTGTTTTTGGTTGTTTCTCCCAAAATAATATGCGTGCCATATTCTTTGTTTAGCCCTTCAAGCCTGGAGGCCACGTTTACCGTGTCCCCGATTGCGGTGTAGTCAAATCTTTCTTCGGAGCCGATATTTCCAACAACTGCTTTGCCGGTGTAAATTCCCACTCCTATGTCGATTGGTTCTTTGCCAAAGTTTTTAAGTTCGCTGTTGAACTTATGAAGTTCTTCGAGCATTTCTTTTGCCGCAATCACCGCTAAATCGGCATGGTTTTTTTCTGGAAGAGGGGCGCCCCAAAAGGCCATTATCGCGTCGCCTATGAATTTATCGACAACTCCACGGTTTCGCATTATTGCGCCGGTCATGGACGTAAAATATTTATTTAGCGTAAAAACCAGTTCTTGGGGAGTTGTTTTTTCGGAAAGTTTGGTAAATCCTCTGATATCGGAAAATAAAATCGTAATTTCTCTTTCCTCCCCGCCCAAAGAAACTGATTTCGGATTTTTCAAAAGCTCGCTTAAAATTTCTTTTGAAACATATTTTCCGAAGATATTTTTTATTTTCCTCTTTTCTTTATCGAGCGCCAGGTACCGGTACACCAAAAGAGAAAGCGAAGAAATGATCCAAGATATATTTATGTGTACAATGGGTGCGAGCGTTCCTTGCGTAAATATCTCCGCGGACGCGACTATCTGCAGTACTCCAAATCCAATCGCTCCCAAAATAAATATCCAAATGCTCTCCGCGGCAAAAAACAAAACAAGCGGAACCCCCGCGGCCAGCATTATCCAAACAGCGCTTGCTGTTGGGTTTATTTCGCGCAGGCGCTCTCCGGACAAAAACATGTTTAATATTTGCGCTTGTATTTCCACCCCCGGCATTTGGGTTCCCTTGGAAAGGGGGGTCGCTTTTTCATCATGGAGGTCCGCGGCCGTGGCGCCAATTAGTACGATTTTATCTTTAAAAAATCCGCTGGGAATTTCTTCAAACAGCCTGTAAAAAGGAATCCGTCTTATCGAGCGCGATTCTGTTTTAAAAAATATTCTTTCCACATCGAGAGTGTCCGAGTAATTCGGCAGTTCGTTTGCGGACGACTTGGCAAGTTCGTAAGCGAACGAATTTATTAGTTCTCCTTTATGGAAGATTTTTACCGGGAATTTACGTACAATATTATCGGCGTCCAAAATAAGGTTTATATGGCCGGTTTTGGTATTTTGCCTATCCAAAAAAATCGGCAGGGTTTTTTGCAAGTTCGGGGCGGAAGGGATTTTGTCTTTCGCAAGCAGAAGCGGGAAGCCTTCGGTAGGCAAAACAACGCCGTAGGAGATTGCCGAAAGAGCCGATTGCAAAATGGCGTCGTCGCCCGGCCCAACGCGCGAAGGTTCGGCGAAAAGAACGTCTATCCCAGCGCTTTTGGGTTTTCCGCCCGGGGCGTTTTCTAAAGCCAAAAGAGCGTCAGCGAAATATCTTCTGGGCCATGGCCATTGCCCAAGTTTTTGGAGGGAATCATTGTCGATTTCAACTACTATTATTTGGGGGTTCAGGGAGCTATGCGAAAAAAGAATGTCGGAGAAGAAATTTTCTGTTCCCGAAAAAAGCCCCAGTGATAGCGAAATAAAAGTTATGACTCCCGCGCCAAGCGATATTAAAACGCTTGTAATTTTTTTGCTCATTGCCCAATTGTATTTATGATTTGTTCTATTGCGGCGTTAACGGTGAATATTGGAGTGTTTGCAATAAATTCTGCGCCTGTTTGCGGGTCGCGCCAAGTGGCCACAATGCTACCAAGCCCCTTGCCGAATTCGGCAACCGAAGCATCTAACCGCGGCACAAAAATTCCGTTTTCGATTCTCCCGATTCCCCCGATAATTTCCCATTTAACTTCTCCAGATACCGATCGTGTAGAGCCGTCGCTGAACGAAGCCACGGCATCTATTGGAATTTTTACACCCTCCGTAAGTTCTCCCGGAGGAATCTTTATTATTATTTGGAGACTTTTTGGAGTTGCCGATCTGCGAGCTTCTGTTCTAATTGGTTCTTCGGGAGATGTTTCTGTCGTCACCTCCGATGTGTCGATATCGGTTTTGAGTTCTTTTTCAAGCGCTTCGAGATCTTTGTCTATTGAACCGAGGTCTTCGGCCACAAAATTATCATTTCTTTGTTCTAAAATTTCGTCGATAAACTTTTCTTGTATGAAATCTCGGAATTCGAATTTCACTTCTGTTTCGTTTTCAGATTTTTCTCGGAATTCCTCGAACTTTTCTTCTATTTCTTTATCCGCTTCCAGCGAAGTTTCTATCCAGCTTTCTTCAAAAAATTCTTCTGGCGCTGGTTTTACTTCAAATTTTTGTTTTCCGGTTTTGATTTGTTTTGCGTCGTCATCGTCGATGCTTACGAATGTTTTCGGCTCCACTACAACAACAGCGGATTCCACCACTTTTTCCGTTGCCGGATCAATTGGGGCAACTGCGACTTTATTTTCAGAACCTACTACTCTTGATTTGCCGTTTTTGTATTCCATTCCGAACGCAGTCCCGCGGACAGTTGCTACCGCGTTTGTGGTTTTGACCTCCCAAAGGGAGTCGGGGGTCGCAAGGGACAATATTTTGGACCACACTCTGCCGGTTTTTATGAAAATACTCAACACCAGCCGGCCGTCGGTTTTTTGGTAGGAAGCCTCGTTTATTGTAATAACGCTTTCTTTGTCGATGCGGGCCACTGAACCGTCGGGCATGTATAGGTTAACAAACGCCTCTTTGAAAGTTTTTATTGTTGTATTGTTTTCGATTTCGTCTCCAGTTTTGAGTTCCCTTATTTCCGCTCCGGTTTTTGCGTCTATTGCGCTTGCCTTGGGCGATACTATTTCAATCCAGGGCTTTGCCAGCTCCTGGCCGTGGGTTGTTTCTGCGCCGCCACTCGGGTAAAGAATTATTCCCAATATTCCCGCGATTACCGCTCCAGCTAATATAAAAATAATTTTTTTCATTATTAAAATCTAACAAGATCCGATATATTGTCAATGAAAGATTCATTCTGCTCTTTTTCGTGGATAAATTTTAAAAGAGTTTCGCGCACTTTTGGAATTTCCATATTGCCCAGCGGAACTTTCAAAAATGGCATGAACGCGCGCTTAAGTTCAAAAGAGATTTCTTTTTTGTAGCTTTTTTCAAAAATCCAAAATGATTTTATATTCGTCCACGGGTAAAGGTTCGCGCCCAACGCCATGCCTTGTTCTGAAACTGATACGCGGATTATTTCCGCCGGCCTTGCGGAATAAAGCATTATCGTAAACCATCCCATAACCACGAAAACTCCAAATAGTAGCGAGCGTTCGTACGCCGAAAATATCAAAAGCCCTACGGCCGCAAGGCTTAACCACCAGTACCAGTCGGCGCTTTTTTTGTGCTCAATGTACTCCGGCGCTTCCCATGAAAGGAGGGTTTGCATGATATAATATTCACATGGATCCGGAATCGAAACAAATTTTGCGCGAACAGCTTGAGTTGCTCAAAAAGATAAACAAGCACTTTACCTACCAGCGCGCTTGGTCGGTTATAAAAAATATTATAGTAATCGGCCTTATTGTATTCAGCGCATTCCAGCTTCAGCCGTATTTGGACTCAATTTTGGGGGCTTTGAACCTGCAAGAGCTTCTCAAATCAGGCGGACTTTAAAACCGGTTTTTGAGAATTGTCCAAAAACCTACCACCGCGTCTTTGAAGCGGATTTTTTTGCCTTCGGAGAATTTGCGCGGAGAGTAGCTGATGGGCGTTTCCAAAATTTTATGTCCAGAACGCAAAAGTTTTGAAGTAACTTCTGCCTCGAATTCAAAGCCGCTGCTCTGGATATTTAAATTTTTTAAAACATCCGAGCGGAAAAGCTTGTAGCAAGTGTAAACATCTGTAAGAGCCGAACCGTATAAAATATTGGTAAGCCCCGAAAGAATCGCTACTCCCAAAACATAATGCGGGTAACCGCGCCTTTTCGGATTTAAATTCCGTGAGCCGTAAACCGCCGAAATTTCCGGATTTTGAAATACCGAAAGAAGTTTGTTGAATTCCTCGGGATTGTATTCCAAATCGGCGTCCTGGATTATAACCGCGTCGCCGATTGCGTGTTCCAAAGCGGTTTTGATCGCAGCGCCCTTTCCAAAATTTTCGGAGTGAACCAGAAATTTTAAATTTTCCTTGTCCGACGAAGCCTTGGCGAAGTCGGAAATTATTTTTTTCGAACCATCCAGCGATCCGTCGTCCACAACTATTATCTCTTTCTCCCACTCTCCCAAATCCAAACTTGCCAGTTTCCTTAAAACCAGCTCGATTGTTTTTTCTTCGTTAAAAACAGGAACTATTATTGAGAGTTTCATTGCGTTTTGACCCCCACACCAAACGAATTTATAATGATATCGACTTTTTTATTCTAATCAATAGTTGTCGTAATGCTCTGGCTCGCAACTTCAGATTATGTTCACGATGTCTAGCGTCATCTTCTGAAGCGTAGCATTCGTAATAAACAAGCTTGAGTGGTTTCCGAGATTTTGTTGATTCAACTAAACCTGCATTATGTTCTTTAAATCTACGTCGAAGATCGCTGGTAGAACCAATGTACAACTTTTCGTCTTTGTCACTTTTTAATATATACATATAGAACATAATGCGTAAATTCGTTATGGTGTGGGGGTGAATATTATAACCCGTTCATCCGCAAATACCTGTTTCCATTCCTTGTCCTCCAGCCTGGCTTTTAAAAAGTTTTGGCCCCATGGGGTGATGTCGCGGTGCGAAAAAATAATGGAGTTGAATTTGTATTGTTTGTTTAACTTGTTCCATGCTTCATCGTTTTCCTGCGCGGGTATGTAAATTTTTTTAAAAAAGTCCGCGCTGTAGGCTTCGGGCCGGTTATCCACAAAAACTTTTTCCTGCGGGAACAAATGGAATATCAAATATCCCCCAATATCGTAATTGTTGAAAATAGGCCCTTTTAGATTTTCTTTTTTAAAATATTTTATCGGAGCCGAGTTATTTTCTTGGAGCCCCACGCCAAAATTTCCGCTATACGGAAACAGCGCCGAAATATTGGTTGAGATAAGCAAAAAAATCGTAAAAAAACACAAGCCCGCTCCGGCGTATTTTATTTCTTTGCTGAACTTGCGTAAGGAGTCAATTTTGAGATTTTCAATATTTTGCGCCAAAACTGGCATCAAGACAAATCCAAAAAGCGCCAAATTGCGCGACTGCAAAACAGCCATTGCCGAAATTCCGCCGGCTAAGAAAAAATTTTGAAGGATTGCCAAGTTTTGCCTTTTCTTTATTAAAACCCACGCAAAAGAAAGCGCTGTTAGCAATACGGCGAATTTGAATATTTCAAAACCCGGCCTCCAGATGCCGTAATTTTCCAAAAACCAAACCGACTTGTTTTCCGCCAGGCTGTAGCCATATTCGCGGAGTATGGACAAGGGCTCCAAAAGTCCCGCGATTCCAAACGGGTTTATTAGCGAAACGGCAAAGAGCGAAATAATAAGTAAAGCGATTTTTTTCAAATTTCTGCTGAACAAAAAAGTTCCGGCTATCGCGAACCCCAAAAAGAAAAAGATATGCGAGTTTACCCAAATTATCTGTATTGTCAGCAAAAAAAGCAAAAGTTGTTTAAAAGATATTTTTTCTTCGTTCCATTTGAGAAGTCCCCACAAAAATAATCCGGAAAATAAGTACGAAAAAACCTCGGGGCGGATTTCTGTCCGCTCCGCCAAAAGGGGGATTGCGATAAGTGCCAAAATTGATGCCGGGCCGATGCCGATTTTTTCTTCCGCGATTTTAAAAAATATCAGAAATGTAGCAAGGCTTATGGCGATAAAAACAAAATGAACCCCGGCAAAACCCGCCAATTTCCAAATTACAAAAAACACCGCTCCAAAAAGCCAATGGTGGTTTGTTGTTGGAAAATCCGGTTCAGTATAAGAATAAAAATTTGTTTTTAAAATTTCAAAGTCGAAATCTTTTAGGAGAATTTCGCCGTTTTTTATGTGCCTGCCCAAATCGGCTGTTGTAAGGTCAATCTTGTGCGCAAGGAGATATCCGTAAACTAAAAGAAGCGCAAGAACGATAAAAATTCCCAAACCCGAGGCGTTTTTCATACAAACAAATCTATATTTATTTTACGAAAGGTGTTTTGAAACGAGCTTTGTCATCTCGAACATGTTTACGGTCTTTTTGCCTCCAAAAACTTTTTGGAGGTTAGAGTCCGCGTTGATGTTGCGCTTGTTTTGCTGGTCCTGCAGGCCGTTCTTTTTAATGTATACCCAGAGTTTTTTTACGACCTCCGACCTGGGCATTGGACCTTTGCCGACTACCTCCGCGAGTTCAGAGCTTACGCTCAAAGGCTTCATAAAAGCCGAATTCGATTTAGCCATTGTTTTATTAGTTAATTGATAATGGTTTTATTATACACTATCTATCTAATTTCCCAACTGGCGGTGTCTGTTTGAAAATATCCGAACGGAACTGGCTGGGCCCCGCCTGCGTTGAAACTTCGGCGGGCAGGTCGGCGGGCGGAATTCCCCCCACACCCCCCTTCCGCCCGCCTCGCCTTGTTTACCCGCCGTAGCTTCAGCTAAGGAGGGCCTGCCCGACCGAAACTTTTGAGTGAAGGCGGGAACCGGAGCGGAAAGCACGATTTCAAGTTTTTCTTTGGCGGCAAATTCTTTCAATTCAGAAAGTTGGGATTCAAGAGACATCACTTGTCTTTCCTTGTTTTAAATTAATAGAACTAAAACACTTTTGGGCCTCCTTACGGTGCCGTTGGGATGGGCCAGACAAAGATTCCCTTAGGGGCGAGAAACTCGCCGAACGCCGAGGTGCCCTTGGTTCCAAAAGAGATCCAGCCGTCTCCCTTTAGGTTGTCGATTCGGATTAGTCGGTCGTTCCAAGTGTCCGCGATGTAGACCTTTCCGGTGGGCCCGAGCGCAATGTCCTGCGGAAGGACGAGATGGTGGCCTGGGGCCTCGGATCCATCGTACGCCGTCCATCCCGTGCCATCCATCGCATCGATGCGGACGATCCGATTGTTGACATCATCACACACCC
>CAYIYW010000017.1:0-6118 GCA_964367845.1 uncultured Candidatus Saccharibacteria bacterium
CTCTACCAACTGAGCTAAGCGCGCAATATTGACCAACGACCTACCAAAACAGCTAACCGCGCGAGTACTTGATTAAACGACTCGCCAAAACAATTAACCGCGCGATAGACGCACAATACTAGACGGACACCATTTTTTCAACTAGGGCGTGCGTGTTAGTATCAGAAAATGAACGCGCCGACGCAAGACATACCAATTCTCTACGAAGACGACAATTACATAATTTTCAATAAACCGGCCGGTCTTGTTGTCCACTCGGACGGCCGAACGGAAGAACCGACATTGGCCGATTGGCTTATAAAAAATCGTCCGGAAATGAAAGATGTCGGCGAACCGCTCATATCTTCTTCAAGTGAGTCGGGTGAGCCAGGCAAAAAAATCTTGCGTCCGGGAATCGTCCATCGTCTTGACAGAGAAACATCGGGGGCGATTGTGGTTGCGAAAAACGCGGACGCGTTTGCCGACCTCAAACTGAAATTTCAAAATCGGGAAGTCGTAAAAAAGTATCACGCTTTCGTTTACGGTCATATCAAAGAAGACGACGGCACAATCAGCCGTCCAATCGGCCGAAGCAAGAATGATTTTCGGAAATGGTCGGCCCAGCGCGGTGCTCGGGGCGAAATGCGCGAGGCGATTACGAATTACAAAACGCTTGTTCGCGGAAATGATGTTACCAAAAACGGCGGGCGCGGAGAAAACGCAACAGGAGAAAACGCCACTTTTGTTGAAGTTGAACCGAGGACCGGCAGAACTCACCAAATTCGCGTTCACTTCAAAGCGATTCATCATCCGGTGGTGGCCGATTCTTTGTATGCTCCAAATCAGCTGGCGATTCTCGGTTTTAAGCGGTTGGCTCTTCATGCCGTTTCAATTTCGTTTGTCGGGCTTGGCGGTGAGAATGATGGCAAACTTGGCGGCGAATTCGGCGGACTGTCAGGCAAAGGAAAAATCTCGGCGGATGCTCCGTATCCGGCTGACTTTGTCCGCGCGATTGAATTAATCAAGAAAAGCGTAAAATCCTAAAGGATTTCATGCGGGTTTCATTGAATTGTAACTCTCGCCGGAAAAGTTGCGAGAGAAACGCCCCCGTGTTACATTGTTCTCCTATATGAAAATGGCTGAAAAGACCACTGGAAAAAAGACTGCCGAGATTAAATTCTCAACAATCAACACCGACGAGCGGAAGAAGCTCGGCGTTCGGGCTGGCGACACGGTAAAGGTCTGGCAGAAAATCAAGGAAAAAGATAAAGTCCGGCTTCAGGCCTTTGATGGTTTGGTGCTTGCGGTGAAGCACGGCGGGGAAGCGGGCGCGACTTTTACGGTTCGGAAAGTTACCAGTGGCGTTGGCGTTGAAAAAATTTTTCCGCTCTACTCGCCAATGATTGATAAAATTGAAATCGTAAAGCGAGCAAAAGTCCGCCGGGCCAAGCTCTATCACATTCGCGACAAAGCGGCCAAAGAAGTCAGGCGTCAGATGAGGAACATTAGGACCGAAAAAATTTTGGAATCAAAAGAAGCAACGGCAGAAACTTCCGCGGGGAAAGAAACAAACAAAGAGAAAGAAACCGCGGTAAAATAATTAACCCGACACTCCGAACGTTCCGAACACCTTGTTTTTTAGAAAACGGCCAACGGGCTGTTTTTGTTGCTGTTACTATTGGTAGTCACTGTTAACCTGAGAATTGGTATTAATTGGGCTGATTGTTTCGGACGGGTCTTTGTCTATCTCAAAGAGACATATCTCTTTTGTGTCAAAAGACATGGTCCAAATCAAAAATTATCAGTGAAATACTGGTGCCAGATAAATACTTTCCGGATTTTTTAAGGGGAGTATTTGATGGTGACGGTTATTCGTATTCGTACTGGGATAAGCGTTGGGCTTCAAGTTTTATGTTTTATATCTGTTTCACCTCCGCCAGCAGAGATTTTATAGAATGGTTACGAAGAAAACTGCAAAAACAATTAGGAATAAATGGACACATTACGAGTCAAGGCAGAAACAAGTCCTGCTTGCAACTTAAATACGCTAAAAAGGAGGCGGTTATTGTTAAAAAATATATGTACTACAGAAATGTGGTTTTTTTCTTCCAAGAAAACTCTTGAAGATTCATGATTCTCTATGTATAGTAAGCAGGTCAAAGAAAACCTTATTTTGACAATAGTTAGCGCAGGTGGTGTAATGGTAAACACGCTGCCTTGAGGTGGCAGTGCCCAAAAGGCGTGGAGGTTCGAGTCCTCTCCTGCGCATCGGTGTTTGTTTTATGGTGGCTATAGTTTAGTGGTAAAACCCAAGTTTGTGGAACTTGAGTCGAGAGTCCGATTCTCTCTAGCCACCCAGCGTTTAAAATCTCTACAATACCCTTATTTTTAGGGTCTTTTTTGGTTCCATAGAACTGTCATTGACATATACACCCTAAGTGGAAATCGTCGAAATCCCTTCCGTTGAACTCAACGAGTTCCATGATGGGATGGGGGTGACTTTCGACCACATCCTTGAAGGGGCGAAGCGGAAATTTGGTTTCAATCCGCTATCTCTTGAGGCAATGTGTGCTCTGGCGCTTTCGGATGATTCGCATGGTTGCGACCTTGTTATGGCTACGAAAGCCATCATCCGATCGGGTGATTCCTGGGTGTTTCAGCGGGATGTTGGTGAAGGATTCAAGATGCTCAGGGCCACACGTCGAACGGCAGAGTTCTCGTCTTGGAATTTCCCTGGTGGTGTGAGAATGGCCTTCATCTTTCCGCGCAAGTGAAGTGGAACAAACCGCAAACGTTTTCCAGAGCGTTAAATCTGGACAAGACCTCGCGGTTCGCTGCGGGGTTTTTCTTTTACAGAAATAGCGAAATTAAATATGGTAGCCATCAATCTTAAAAAGATTATAATGTCGGGATGAATGAAGAATTAGCTATTAGTGGTCCTCATAAGGGCTTTGAAGACATCAAAGAGATTGATGAAAACGGCATTGAGTTCTGGCGAGCAAGGAATCTCTTTCCTTTGTTGGGATATGCCACTTGGCAGGCTTTTGATGAGGTTGTTACTCGTGCTGGTAAGGCGGCTCTAAATAGCGGCCAAATTAAAGAAAACCATTTTAGCCAATTGACTAAATTGGTCGACATAGGGTCTGGAGGAAAGCGAGCTGTTAAAGACTGGAAATTGGATAGGTACGCTTGCTACCTGATAGCCCAAAACGGAGACTCAAAAATCACCCAGATTGCTCAGGCCCAGACATATTTTGCAGTTCAGACGAGAAGGCAAGAAATTTTTGATAAGTTACCGGATGCAGAGAAGAGACTTTTTATTAGAGGGGAAGTTACGAATGAAAATAAAAAATTGTTCAAGACCGCCAAACAAGCTGGCGTATCTTATTTTGGACTTTTCAATGATGCTGGTTATCGGGGTCTCTATGGTTCCTCGTTATCGGATGTGGAGACAAAAAAGGGTATTAAGAAAGGTGAACTACTTGACCGCGCTGGTGCGAGTGAACTCGCCGCTAATTTGTTCCGCATCACTCAGACTGATGAGAAGCTTAAAAAGGATGCCGTAAGAGGCGACGCTGCGGCGCAGAGAACTCACAACATGGTTGGTGGCAAAATTAGACAAACTATTAAAGACATCGGCGGAGATTTGCCTGAAAATCTTAAATCTGAGAAACACATCAAGGAGATTAAGAGGGAGGTTAAGCTCTTGGAAAAACAAGCAAAGAAAAATCTATCATCAAAGAAGCCACCCAAAAGAATTAAGTAGTGAGTTGGGTGGTGGGGTAGAATACAGGAATGTAGATGGTGGCGTTGTTTTTATGCTCAAATTTAGTTCTAACATCCTCTACAACGGCACCCCAGTTATAAAAATTGGTAACTTTATAAAGTTACTGTATTTTGCGTAACTTTATAAAGTTTGGTAATATGGTAAATATCCGTTAAAAGCTAAATTTTCTTATCATGAACACACGTCAAAAACTAGAGATAATTCAGAGGATGTTGGAGTTAACCCAAACTAAGCTAGCTGAAAGATTCGGCGTGTCTTTCGCTGCTTTCAACAGCTGGTGGACCGGTAAATCCAATCCCAGACCAAAAATGCAGACTTCCATTGATGAGCTATTTTTGGAAGTGACAGGACAAAAGACAATTCCTTCTGACCAACTAACCGCAAAGAAGCAAGCTTTGGAGCAAAAATCGGGAGAATATAAAAATGTGGTAAATGAAATTTTAGCTAATCCGGATATTCGTGATCAGTTTATTTTGAAACTCACCTATCACAGCAACAGCATTGAAGGCAGTACGCTTACCGAGCCGGATACGGCCGCGATTCTTTTTGACAACGCCGCCTTACCGAATAAAAGCTTGACCGAACAGATTGAAGCAAAAAATCATCAGACAGCCTTGAATTATTTGTTTAATCATATTGCTAAGAAAGAAAAAGTTAATGAGGCTCTAGTTCTTAAACTTCACAGTATCCTTATGAACGGTGTTCGTCCGGACGCCGGCGTATATCGCAATCACGCCGTTCGAATCACCGGTGCTAATTTGCCGACCGCTAACTATGTGAGTGTCCCAAAATTAATACCGGAGGTTATGGCTCGTATTACAGACAAAAACAAGGATATTATTGCCTTGTCTGCCTGTGTTCACAGTAAGTTTGAACAGATTCACCCATTCGGGGATGGTAACGGTCGTGTCGGTCGCTTGCTTATGAATGCAATGTTGCTTAGTGTGAATTTTGCCCCAGCAATCATTCGTCAAGAACAAAAACAACTTTATTACGCTTATCTTTATAAAGCTCAAACAAAAGAAGATTACGGTCAGTTGGAGGATTTTCTTTGTGAAGCGGTTATGGACGGATTTAAGATTTTGGACCGTACAGATGTAAGATAATCACCGGTCGCGCGGTGCGGGGCTTGTTAATATTATGAAAAACAAAATTAGAATATAATACGCGCAGCGGATTTCCCCGCGGCTTGCCGCGGAGAGGGATGTGGTTGAGCATCACCCGCGGGGTTTGTTCCACGATAGAATATTCTTTATTAAACTTAATTTAAAAAATATGATTGCAATTGGAATTCTAGTGGCGATTTTTCTGGGTGTCGGCGGCACGGCTGTCGTCGCCGACAATGCACGCCCCGGCGATGCCTTGTTCGGTGTTGACCAAACGGTTGAAAAAATTGAGCTTTCTTTAAGCGGCGAAAGTCGGAAAGACATTCTTCGCCTGAAATTTGCTCAAGAGCGGGTAAGCGAGATTGAGGACATTATGGATGAGGGTTCAGAAGACCGATTGAATAATCGGCAAGACGATGATATTTCTTCTCCCGGTCAAGCCAGTCAGCCGGATGGCGCAGACGCCGTGGAAGACGGGAAAAGAGTTGTCTCTGACGAAAACCGTGCGGATATAGAAATCGGGATTCAGGCGCTGGCTTCGCTTCTTGGCGGCGTTGAGAATTCGGAACTGGACAATGAATTGGAGTCCATTATCAAAAACTTGAATGACAGAATCGGGTCGCTTCCCGAAGATACCAGAATTGAAGTCCGAGACGACCGTTTTGAGGCAAGAAACGAAAGCGGGCGAATTCGTATTGACATAAAAGACGATGGCGAAATTCGGCTGAAACTGAAGGTTGATTCTGATAAAAGTGGGAAGAATGTTTCGGGCGAGAGCGAAGATGATGATGGAGAGGACAAAAAAGACGATTCCATCGGCGTGAGCGGGGCGAAAAACAAAATTGGCTTGAGTGAAGCCGAAATTGATATTTTTACCGATATCACAACGGTAAAAGTTGAAATAAACGGAGTAAAAACTTCATTTACCACCTTGGCTCGGACAAGGAGCGCGATTATTGATGAAATTCTTAAGCGTTTTGCCGGACTGACTCGTTCGCAGATGGACGCTCTGCTTGAAATTGAAGTTGAAAACCGAGCGAGCCGAGCCGATGACTTAAAATTGGACAGCGATTCTGACGACGACGATGACGATGACAACGATGATGACCGAAGCCACGACAACGACCCAGACGGCAATCGGGGCGGAAATAACGGCCAAAGCGGAAGGTCAGGCCGCAATTAGGTTTAGGTGAGCGATGTGCGTGATGAAGGCGAGTGTCCCGATGTGTTCTGGCAGAAGAAAAAC
>CAYIYW010000017.1:6218-9020 GCA_964367845.1 uncultured Candidatus Saccharibacteria bacterium
GGGCATGGTGCTCTGGCTCTCGGAGGCAACCCAAAATGGGTTGGGTGGGTTCAGGAACTTTCCGGTCTGGACGCTCCAACCGCCACGACCTTTATGCTGGTAGTTGGGGCAATGGATGTTCTGTTGGCGATTCTTGTTCTCGTTAAACCAATCAGAATCGCTCTTTTATGGATGGCGTTCTGGGGTTTTTGGACTGCGCTAGTAAGACCGATTGTCGGTGAGTCAATTTGGGATTTCATTGAACGCTTCGCAAACTGGGCCGCTCCTCTCGCGCTTTATTTTTTCCTGCGGTCAAACAAGAGCAACTAACTATATCGCTATTTCACAGACATTTCCGACGCAGGCCAGTTCTTTTTTGACGTCAAGCTCATCGGTTTTTTCGTAGGTGATGATTTTTGAATAATCTATGTGTTTCAATCGTTCCGAAAGCTCAAAGTATTTTTTCTCGTCAATTTCTTCGTAAGGAGCAAGTTGATAGACATGATTGTCCCGAGGCAGGAAAGACAAACCGCCGACAATGTCCCAATTTTTATAAACCCAATTTGCCACCGCAATCCATTCGTCTTCGCCGATGGAAACAGTTACGGACGGATTATGTTCCGTGTAATTGATTTTTACCAATTTCCAGTGTTCAAGCTGGTCTATGGCCGAAACGTCGTCTTTATAGAGCGAACCCTTGGGCGATTTCACCGGGAATTCAAGAACAAAAGTGGTTGCGTTGTCCTTTGATTGACCGACTTCCGGATAGTAAGGGACGCCTTGGTCTTTGAGCATTTTGAACATCGTATCGGTTGCGGAGATTCTGATTCTTCGGATATAGAAAGGGGAGTGGCGCGGATGCATTCCGGATGAACAGTCAACGGTTTGAGAAAGAGTGCCTGACGGCTTTACCGCCGTGGTGCAGGTTGAAGGATTTATGCCGATTTTTTTCGCGTATACTTGGTTTACCTTTACGACTTCTTTTTTGAGTTTCTCAAGAACATCGGCGTTTCTTACGGCCGGACAATCCCACTGGCCGGTGATTGAAACACCAAGCAGGGCTTCTTTTTTGCACCGCTCCTGCCATTCCTTTGAGAGATACGGAAAATTAGTCAGAGAGGCCTGATATGTGCCCAGAATTGTCGCCATGCGAATTTTTCGCAAAAGCGTTTTTTCGGTATCTTCTTTGCGGGCCACCACTTCGGACAGATTACAAAATTGTTTTGATTGCAAAATAATTTCTCCGCAAGGATTTGTGCCGATGGAGCCGATAATATTCTGGCCGGTCGGGTCAAAATAACCCCCGTATTCTTTCAAAACTTTGATTCGCCGCTCCGGCAGTGTCTTGGCGAGCGAACCGCGGTTGAATATGCCTCGTTCGCCCGAGCCGGATTTCATTAACGCCGTCCATTCTTCAAGAAATTCAACATTTGACGGTTTCTGGTTATAAACGGCGGAATTATTAGCCAACATTCTTTGCGGTTCGGTAACATAAAATGTGCCTTTTTTGGCGTCGCGAATCTCGGTGTCGTCAAAATCCGACAGGGAAATCATCGCGCTTCTACGGACGCCTCCGGAAACGACGCAGTCGCCAATCATGCAGATAATGTCGTGGGCGTCAATGTTCCGAAGCCGTCGGCCTTGTCGGGACAGCATTTTTTCTCGGGTAAAATTCAGAAGTCGTCTTAACGGTTCGGGGCCGGAGGCCTTGCCGCCCATGGTTTTGAGGCGCGCTCCGGCAGGTCTCAGTTTTGAATAATCAAAATCAACATCACTGCCGTCCGCCCAAGTGTCCAGGCCAAAAACCAAGGCATCCGCCCAACCTTCTTTGCTGTCGGGGATGACATGAGCGGGAAGTTTTTTGCCGGTTTGGAGTTTAATTTGAGGAAATTTTTGAACATTCTGACTTTCAACCGACCAGCCAGCACCGGTTCCGCACATTGAGACATACATAATCTCCGCCATGTCCCGGAAATTTTCCGGAGCGATATATGAACAGTTGTAGGCGCAAACGCTGGTTGTCCGCGCCGCTTGGCCGGCAAACTGCAGAAGCCGCATTGACGGCATGGCTTCCTGATTGAGTATCCCTTCCCGAATTTCCTTATACTCCGTTCCTTTGAGTTTTGAACCGAGATTTTCTTTCATGAAAGCGACATATCGGTCTACAGTTTCAATCCATGTCTCCCGTCTGTTTTCTTCAGGAATCCATCTTGAGTAAGAACGGTAATACACGAATTCGCCCAAGGAGTTCCTGAAATATTTTTTGCTTTCTTCCGCCAATTTTTTGACCTTCGGCGGCACTTGCAAACCCTTGGCCCGAATTTTTGCTCGTTTTTCGCGGTAGAGGATAAAGGCCTTGGCCGCTTTTACGTATTCGCTCATGATAAGTTCCTTTTCAACCGTGTCTTGGATGCCCTCAACGGTCGGGATGAAATTTTTATACTTCTTGGTGATGCGCAAAGTGTCGGCGTACACTTTGTTCGCCACCATTTCCGCTTCTTTGAGCGAACCCTCGCCGGATGCGACCATGGATTTGTGAATGGCGTTGGTAATTTTGTTGACATCAAACGGAACAACGGAGCCGTCTCTCTTCTGGATATTTTTTACGACCGATTCCGCAATGACGGCTTTCTTTTTTGATGTCATGGGTGATTTGTTTACGCGATTAATTTAATTTGAAACAAGTATATCAACTGCTCCGACCACTTCAAAGGAAAAAGTTGATAAAAAAGGACTTCCGCATTGCTCGGATAGAGATGTCAATCAAAAAGCAATCAAAAAATGGGAATCACCGCTTGATAAGTTCTTTTTGACTGTTAAAAT
>CAYIYW010000017.1:9120-12151 GCA_964367845.1 uncultured Candidatus Saccharibacteria bacterium
AAGCAATCAAAAAATGGGAATCACCGCTTGATAAGTTCTTTTTGACTGTTAAAATAGGTGAAATGAGCATAAAAATGGGTAAAAAAATATGAAAAGTGGGAAATTTCTAAAATACCTAAAATACGCCGGCTATCTCGCAATCATTGCCGTTGTTTTTTTACTCGGCGTTTCTGTGGGGAGAGATTACGGAACGCCCGAAGCAGATTTACTTAAAAATTCACGAATTGCCGGACAATCCGCTCAAACTGAAACGGCGAGCATAATGATTGATTACGGCAACGGCGAGGTTGAGACACACCGTGATTTACCCATTACCGCGACATCTTCCGTTTTTGATGTTTTAAAGTCGGCGGCCGATGCGAATAATCTCAATTTGGGGTTTAAGGATTATGGAAAAAGCATGGGCATTTTTATTGAATCAATCGGAGGCGTCGGCGAAGACCCGGCCGGGAAGAAGTGGTGGCAATACTGGGTCAACAACGCATACAGTCAAGTGGGAGTAAGCAATTATAATGTAAAACATGGCGATGTTATTGAATTCAAATTCATTCAAGGGCAAGTATAGTTCTCCAATCGGGGAGTCCAGAGAGTTTAGAAAGTTTGGAGAATTTTGGCGGAAAAAAAATAAAATCGCGCTCGCACTCGTGTTTTTGCTGATTATTTTTGGAGTGATGAGCCGATTTCTTCCGCACGCCTGGAATTTTACGCCGATTACGGCGCTCGCTCTTTTTATATCCGCTTATTTCGGGGCGAGGTATTTCTTAGTGGCCGTGCCCGCGATTCTTTTTATTAGCGATTTATTCATCGGATTTTATCAGTGGCAGATTATGATTGCCGTCTATGGAAGTTTTATGCTGGCTGGCATGGTCGGCTGTCTCATAAAAAGCAAGAAATCGGCCGGCCTGATTTTTGTCAGTGCTATCGGTTCATCACTTGTTTTCTTTTTGGTTACCAATTGGGCCGTGTGGCAATTCGGCGCAATGTATGAACATTCTTTTGCCGGTCTCATTCAATCCTATATCATGGCCCTGCCATTTTTCAGGAATTCTCTTGTCGGCGACCTGTTTTATGCGGGTGTGTTTTTTGGCGGGTTTGAGGTGGTGCGGTATCTCGCGCTTAGTCTGAAATCTCGGGCGCGCCACTCGGCGCTTTCTTTTTGGATTTGATTCAATTAGGATTCTATTCATGCATGACCAGCCGAAAATCCTTGCTACCAAGCCCTCAAAGGACTACGAACTTCTTGATTCCGGAGAAGGCGAGAAACTTGAGCGTTTTGGGGGCGTTGTTTTAAGGCGACCCGACCCGCAAGCGCTATGGAGCAAAAGTTTAACGCCCGAAAAATGGGATAACGCGTCTGCCCGTTTCGTGAATTCCGGTCGGTCCGGCGTCTGGAAAAAAAAAGTTGATTTACCCGATTCAGAATCGCAAGGTTCCAAATTGCCCGATTCTTGGCCAGTGGAACTTTCCGGTCTGACCTTCGGAATATCTCTTTCGGCTTTCAAACATACCGGGCTTTTTCCGGAGCAATCGGAAAACTGGAATTGGCTCGGCGAAACAATCGGGCGCTCAATTACTGGCGTGGATATGAATGCGAATACAGATGTGGACGCGAATACAGACGCGAAAAAACCGATTTCAGTTCTAAATCTTTTTGGTTATACCGGTGGCGCGACTTTAGCGGCGGCAAAAGCCGGCGCGAGCGTAACTCATGTTGACGGCTCAAAGGTTTCGGTTAATCGCGCGCGCGAAAATGCCAAACTGTCCGGCCTTGAAGCGAAGCCGATTCGCTGGATTGTTGACGACGTGTCGGCTTTTGTGAGAAGAGAAATCAGGCGAGGCAATCGTTATGACGGCATAATTATGGACCCGCCGGCCTATGGCCACGGCCCCAAAAAAGAGCTTTGGGAAATTGAAACCAATTTGCCTTTGCTAATCGCCGAATGTCGGAAAATTCTTTCGGCTGCCCCGATTTTTATTTTATTGAACGGTTACGCTTCGGGTTATTCGGCCGTGGCTTATAAAAACAGTATTGTTGATTTGATTAATGGAATAGGTTCGGTTGGCGGAAACGACGGGAACGATGGAGACGGTTGCAGGAACGACAAAAGTGACCAAAACGGCGGAATTGAGTTCGGCGAACTCGCGCTTGAAGCCGAATCTGGCCGGCAATTGCCCGCCGGAATTTTCGCAAGATGGCGCTCGTGAAGCAACCCCCGCCAAATTTCTAGTAAGATACTTGGTGCTATGATGTCTGATACATAGGAGCATTACAAATTTAATCAGCGATTATTCGTTATAAACTAAAAACCATGTTTAATTCATCGGAAGGGAATAAGATTTTGAGATACGGTTCAATAGTGCTCATTGTGCTCGCGGTATTTTTGGCGGTTCAGGCCATTTACACTCTGATGTCAACCGCTTATATAGGGAGAAACATTCCGGCGATGAATGTCATTACCGTAAACGGCGTTGGCGAGAAACTGGCGGTGCCGAACGTCGCCACTTTTTCTTTCGGAGCGGAAATGACGGGTGAAACCGTGGCTTTAGCCCAGAAAGTTGTTACGGAAAAAATAAACAAAGCTCTGGATATCGTAAAGGCGACCGGAGTTGAGGAGAAAGACATCAAAACCATTAGTTATAACGTTTATCCTCACTACGAATACACCCAAAACGTCTGCTCTCAATTTAATTGTCCTCCAGCAAGGCAACTGCTGACCGGCTATGACGTTAGTCAGACGATTGAGGTAAAAGTCCGCGATACCGCCAAGGCCGGTGAGCTTTTGGGCCAACTCGGCGCGGTGGAAATCACAAACTTGAGCGGGTTGACTTTCACGATTGACGAGAAAGAAAAAATTCAGGCCGAAGCGCGAGCGATGGCAATCGCCGATGCTCGGGAAAAAGCCAAAATTTTGGTCAAAGATTTGGGGGTTCGGCTCGGCCGAGTCGTAAATTTCAGCGAAGGATATTCCCCGGAGCCGATGTACAAACTTGATGCTTATGCCGGTATGGGAGGTGACGCCTCTGGAGTTCC
>CAYIYW010000018.1:0-11892 GCA_964367845.1 uncultured Candidatus Saccharibacteria bacterium
GATGAATCCTTGCCCGTGCGGTTTCAAAACAAGCAGAAAAAAAGTATGCACCAGCGCCGTCGCCGATATCGCTCGATACCAAAAGAAAATTTCCGGGCCGATTCTTGACAGAATTGACCTTTCAATTGAAGTTGGCGACATTGAGTACTCGGATTTTCAAGGAACGCCTCTGCAAAAATTGGAAGAAAAAACCGGAAAAAAACCGGTCGTTGGAGAGCAGACAATTCAACATCAATTCAGCGAGACCGAACTGGCGACAAAAAGAATTTCTCAAGCCCGTGAAAAACAGTCGGAGCGGTTTATCACGCATGACCGCAAGCAGATGCTAAACAGCGACATGAGCGGAAATGACCTTTCGCTCGCAAGCGCAATCTCGCCCAAAGCGGCGCAAGTTCTCATTGACGGCGCCGAGTCATTCAATCTTTCCATGCGCTCATATCACCGAGTTTGGCGGGTGGCTCGGACTATCGCTGACCTTGAGGATTCAACGGGAATCAAAGACACCCACGTTCTGGAAGCGTTGCAGTATAGGAGAACGGGGACTTAGATTTTTCTTTTGAGTCAGAAGAGAATTAAAACGAATTCTTCGCGCCACGAATTTCAAAGTGGACATGGGGGCCGGTTGAGCGACCTGTATTGCCGAGATAGCCGATAAGTTGACCTTGAGCAACCGATGTCCCAACGGCAACCGCTGTTTCGTTTAGATGAGAATAGAGAGTTTGCGTGCCGTTCGGATGGGAAATTACGATGTACTTTCCGTAACCGCCGTTGTAACCAAAGTTTTTGCTGACAATTATTTTGCCCGCGGCAGAAGCAACAACTCTGGTTCCTATCGGCGCCGCCAAGTCCACGCCGTTATAACCGTGAATGCCTTGGGTCTTCCTGCCGCCGATAATCGGGCGCATATAGTATCCGTCAGTGACCAATTTTGAATTGGCAATGGAGCCGCCAACCGCTCGTGTCGGAGAAGAGTCGCCGTTAGGAATAATAATTTCGTCGCCAACAGCCAGTTTGGCATCGGCCGAAATATCGTTGAACTGCAAAATTTCTTTCAGGTCGCCACTATACTGTCTGGTAATGCTCTGGAGAGTGTCGCCGCTTTTAACGATGTGCTTTATTCCGGAAACCGGAAGAATGATGAGATTTTGACCGGGCGTGATAATCCCGCGTTCAATGTCGTTAGCCCATACTATCGTGTTGACGGAAACATTAAACATCTTGGCAATTTGAGAAAGAGTGTCGCCGTCACGGACGATATAAGAACTAATCTGGTCGCTTTGATAGGGCTCTTCTCCGGATTCTGCCTGGAATTCAAGAGCCGTGTTGTCAACTATGGAGATATCACCTCCGCCGACAGCAAATTTTGAACTAAGGGGGGCCTCAAGAAGCCCGATGTTTTGGGAATTATATTTACCGTCGCTGGAACTATCGGAAACTGTCTTGTCGCCAAAAACGCTCGCAAGAAATGAAAAAACACCGGCATGGGCAGTGTTAAGGGCGGGGAAAACAGAGGAACTCAAAACCAATCCTGTAAAAAACAGGACAAGGAGTAAAATTTTGATTTTTGAGGTTAAATCTCGTTTTTTGTCTGCATGGCCACGAGATTTGGTTGAGGGGTTTAAAATAGGACTAGGACTAATGATAATTCTGCCTTCCTAAAAAAATATGGCTCTGTTGAGCCGTTTCCTGCCAGTAAAATTTCCGTATCCGCACATTATACGCCTGCTCGGCCGTCGGTCAATGAACAATACAAGGTGGTGTGGACAGCGTCGCTTTAGTTTCAAAAGAAGAGACGACAACAAGTAAAAAATGGCTCAATTAAGCCGTAAAATGACGGGCGGAATAAATTGTGTGCTATAGTTTTCTATTGTTTCAATACTTATGGAAAAATTTCTTGATGATTTGAATGAAAAACAGCGGGAAGCGGTTCTTCAGACCGAGGGGCCTGTTTTAATCGTCGCTGGCGCAGGCGCGGGCAAAACAAAGACGATAACTCACAGAATTTTTCATTTAATCAAAAGCGGAGTGAATCCGAGAAGCATTATCGCCATCACTTTTACGAACAAAGCGGCCAGAGAAATGCGCGAACGGGTTGAAAAACTTTGCCTGGCGGATGAAGCACTCGCAAAACTTTACACGGCCGGCGACAAACCGTTTATAAGCACTTTCCACGCTTTAGGGGTCCAGATTATAAAACAAAATTGCCGCGAGCTCGGCCTGCCGCGATTCTTTGCGATTTATGACAAGGCCGACGGGAAAAAACTGGTCAAAGAAGCTCTCGTCATAAAAAACCACGACCCGAAACAATACGACCCGGCGAAAATCATGCATGTCATCTCAGGCGAAAAGGGGAAAGGTGTTACGGCAACTCAATACGCCGAGAATATCGGGAAGGAATATTTTCCAAGAATCGTCTCCGGCGTCTGGCTTGAGTATGAAAAAATGCTCGCTCGGGAAAAGGCGCTTGACCTTGACGACCTTCTTCTCGTTACGGCCCAATTGCTTACAAAAAACGCCGATATTCGCCAGTATTACCAAAATCTCTGGCGATACATTCACATAGACGAATATCAGGATACAAACACGGTGCAGTATCAGATTGCCCGATTGCTTTCGGATTCGCACCTCAACATTTGCGTCGTCGGCGACGCCGACCAGAACATTTATTCATGGCGCGGAGCGGACATCGGAAATATTCTGCGGTTTGAAAAGGATTTCCCGAACGCTAAAGTCGTTTTGCTTGAGGAAAATTATCGTTCAACAAAAACCATTCTTGACGCGGCCAATGAAATCATAAAGAAAAACAAGGTCCGAATTGAAAAAAATTTATTCACCAAAAAAGCGAGCGGCGATAAAATCGGCGTTTTTGAAAGTTGGAGCGAAATTCAAGAGGCCTCTTTTGTCGCAAGTAAGGCACTAACGCTTATAGAAAAAGGAGTCAGTCCCGACGAAATCGCCGTGCTTTACAGGGCTAATTTTCAATCGCGGACGCTTGAAGAAGCGTTTATGTCCCTGGGTATTCCGTATTCAATGGTCGGCGTGAAGTTTTTTGAGCGGAAAGAAATCAAAGACGCTTTGTCTTTTGTTCGGGCCGCATTGAATCGCGACTCATGGACCGATATCGGTCGTGTCATAAACATTCCGCCTCGCGGTATCGGCCAGGCGACGATTGAAAAATTGCGCTTCGGTTTAGACGATAAAATTTCGCCGGCCATCGGAAAAAAAGTCGGCGGATTTTTTGGCCTTTTGGATAAAATCGCCCATAAAGCCAAGACCTCGTCCGCCTCGGAAACAATAAAATATGTTTTGAAGGAAACCGGTTTCGGAGAGAAGCTCGCCCGCGGTACTGACGAAGATGTTGAGCGAGCGGAAAATTTGATGGAATTGGTTACTCTGGCGTCGCGTTATGACGAGTTGCCGCCGAACGAAAGCATAGAAACATTTCTCGGCGACGCCGCTCTGGCCACTGGTGAAGAAACGCCGGACGAAAACGGCAAGAAACAGGCCACTGTCAAACTTATGACCGTTCACTCCGCCAAAGGCCTTGAATTTGATTATGTTTTTATAACCGGCCTTGAGCAGGACCTGTTTCCCCACAAAAAAGGCAGGGAAGCCGGTTTGAGCCAGCATGAGGCCGAGGAGGAGCGACGGCTTTTTTATGTCGCCTTGACGCGCGCCCGCAAAAAGATTTTTCTTACTTACTCTCAAAGCCGGACGATTTTCGGCGAGCAGGAATTTCACTCTCCGTCAGAATTTTTGTACGACATTCCGGCCGAGCACACCGAAAGAGAATTCTTGGCGACGAAAGATGTTCAGGGCGATGGCGATTTTGAGAATGAGGAGAAAACAATAGAATTCTGACGCGACGGGAAAAAGAAAAAATATGAGAAAATTACATTCAAAAAACGGCGTGAAATCAGAATTGAGTATCGGCGGAGGACTTGAAAAAATGACGCCGAAAAAAACCCTCGGCCAAAATTTTCTGACTTCGGAAGCGGCGATTCATAAAATCATTGCCACCGCCAAAATTTTGCCCGGTGAAACCGTGCTTGAAGTCGGTCCCGGCCGAGGCGCACTTACAAAAGCCCTTATCGCTTCGGGCGCAAGAGTGGTCGCGGTGGAAAAAGACCACCAGCTTTGCGAGGAACTTTCGGCGAAATTCTCGGCGGAAATCGGGAACAACGCCGGAAACAGCCGACTAAAAATCGTTGAGGGCGACATCATGAAAATCAGCCCTGAAGACATAGGTTTAGGAAAAGTTCGGAACAGCTTTAGCGAAAATTCAATGGACGGTCATTACAACGGGGATTATAAAATCGTCGCCAATATCCCGTACTACATTACCGGCCAGTTTTTGCGGAAATTTCTTTCCGCCGTTGCTCAGCCGACGAGTATGGTTCTTTTGCTTCAGAAGGAGGTCGTGGAAAGAATCATCGCGGGCGACAAAAAAGAAAGCTTGCTGTCAATAAGTGTGAAGGCCTACGGCCAGCCAAAAAAAATTACGGTAGTGAAACGCGGAAGTTTTTTCCCGGCGCCAAATGTTGATTCAGCGATTATCGTCATTGAAAATATTTCAAAAAAAATTTTCGGCCAAATCTCCGAAGGAAAATTTTTTGAAATCGTCCGCGCGGGTTTTGCTCACAAAAGAAAAATGCTGGTTCCAAATTTAGTTCAGGCCACGAAAGGAAAATTGACGGTAGAAAAAAACTTGAGAAGGGAAAAGATTTTAAAATTATTCGCGGAATGCGACATTTCTGAAAAAATACGCGCCGAAAATCTCCAGCTGGAGCAATGGAAACAAATTGCCGATAAAATTGACTGAGAAAAACCGGGAACACTAAAAAACCAAAGACGTGCCGACTGTCGGAGTTATCGTGCCTATCGGCACGCCGAAAGGAACACAACCTTTGCCGACAAAAATTGTACATATGCCAGTGCCAGGCGTATACAATCCGAGCGCCCACACGCCAACAGATGGAAGATTGTAATTTAAGTACGCTTGAGACCCGGGAATATATGAGAACTGCCCACCGACAGGCGGGGAAATTGTCAACAAAAAATTACCGCTACAAGTGCAAGGAATAGACGTCAAAACCTTGCCGCCAAACGGCAAGAGGCCGATTCCTTTTGTGTATTTCAAAATTGAATATGCCACAACGACAATGACCGCAAGAATTAAAAAGAAAATTATTATTTTTTTTGACTTGATTGGGTTGAAAATCATAGATTGATTGTGAATTTCGCTGATTCTGCGCTCTCGCTTATACCGTTAACATTAGCAATACGCGCGTGAATCGGCCAATATAAATTATCTTTTTCGCCAAACCAAATTTTCCGGAGTCGCGGTTGGTCATTCTCAAAAAATTCAGGGAGGGGGATCGTAAGAGTTATGGTCCGGCCGTCTGCCGATTTTAGGTCGCCAACAATTCCCAAACTGGAACTGATTATATTGCCCGTTGGCGTAAAATTCCGGCCGGTAATTTTTATCGGCCCGCCGAATTTCGCCACGACCGGTTCAATTTTTTCTATTATCGGCGCGGACGACCCGGGCACAGTCACCATAAAAGGCACGGTGTCCGAGGTTTTTTGGACGGCGCGTCCTTTTATTTTTCTACTTGCGCCGCTTGCCCCGCCCGCATTTGAAACCGAAATATCATAACGCCCGGGCCGAATTGTATTCGGAATAACAAAAGTCAGCTCGCCGGAATTTTTTGCGACGACATTTTCAATGGTCACATCCCCGTTTTTTTTCGCTCCTTTTTTCGCTCCCTTAAAATAAATCGCGTTTGATTTTGTTGAAAATCCCGAGCCAGAAAGAGTAACGCTCGTGCCGACCGCGCCATAGTTTCTTGAAGCAAAAGCCAGTATCAACTCGCCGGAATCGGAACCGGCGAAAAGATTCATTTGTCCGGCGTCCAGACCGACATTCAGAATTGAACCACCGACCGAGGAATTTTGAGCGCGAACTTCCGGAGCCAAAAAAACTTTCAGAAAACTAAATCCGGCAAGCACGGCAAACAACAACAAAAAACTGACAAGAATTTTACGCGTGAATTGCATATATAATGAATAGCAACAAAATTACTTCGTCTATTGTAACCTATTGTAACGTGGACACACGCTCTCAACAAAATCCGCCTCGGTTTCAAACGCGGTTCCCCACATGGTTTCCGGTGCGGTTTCAGGCGTCGTTTCCTGCCGGACTTTTTTTGGTTTCCTTCATGATGCTGGCTCTTTCGGCTTTGTCGCCCGACCTCTGGTTTCTCGTGCTTTTTGGCCTGGTTCCGCTGTTTTGGGCAATCAAAATCCTCGGCGCGAACAGAATAAAATGGGGTATTCTCGGCTCTCTGTCCGTCGGTTTTGCTCATTCCGCCGTCGTCTTTTACCCGCTTTCAACTCTCAATACATGGTGGTGGACGGTTTCAAGCGGTTTTTTCTGGGAATACAGGGGTCTGGTTTATTTCGCGGTCGGTTTGCTTTTCGCCCTGTTTGTCAGTTTATTTACTTTCGGTTTTACATTTTTTATTTACTCCGCATGGCTACGAAAAAATATTTACGCCTCAATCATAATTTTGCCAATCGTCTGGCTGTTTTTGGAAGTAATCAGGGTAAAAATCGGCTTCGGACTGGAGTGGGGAATTTTCGGCCAACCGCTCGGTGAAAATTTATTTTTTGCCCGCTCGGCGGTCTTCGGCGGAATTTTTACTTTGAGTTTCTTGGCGGTCATGATTAATTTTTGCGTTTTTCTTCTGCTTGAAAGTTTTTTTGACCGGAAGATGCGGGAAACTTTTGGCCAGAAACTCAAGAAACTCATGGACGGCAAAATTATTGCTTCAATCGCGGTCATGTTGGCAATTTTCGTCGGACTGGCCCTTAACAATAATGTCGTAGGGGGAGAATTCGGGGAAACAAATAGGACAAAACTTAATGTCGCGATAATCAGCCCAAGCATAAAGACATCGGGAGCGGTGAGTCAGGACGGAATCAATCATATTTTTGATTTAATCGCCGAAGCCGTGACTGAAGCGCCGACAGGCAACCCTAAATTCTCAAACGACCCGAAGTCAAACATCCCGAGTTCTCTGAATTTAATAATCTTCCCCGAAAATACTTTTCCGTCTTTGAGCATTGATGAAAAAACTCTTCAACCCCTAAACTACGAAACCCGCGTCAGCGTGAAAGAAAATTTTGACCGACTTTTGAAAATTTCGGCAGAACACCCGAAAACTTCTTTCATCATTGGCCTTCACACTTCAAAAGACGACATGCGCTTTAATTCCGCGGTGGTGTTTGAAGAAGGAAAAATCGTTTCAATTTACAACAAACAAAATCTCCTGCCGTTCACTGAAAAAAGTTTTTCATTCCTTGAGGCGATTCACATTGACCCGCTTACGAGCGGCCGAGGCAATCAAATGTTAAAAACAAAATACGGAAATTTCTCGCCGTTGATATGCTCCGAGGTTTTGGTGTCGCGAAACATTCCTTCGTTTGGTTCTGTTTTGGAAAATCCGGCCACGCGAACCGGCACGCAAGCCGACACGCGCGCTCTCATCAATTTAAGCAACGACAACATTTTTGACAGCAAACGGGTAGCGGCATACAACAAAATCATCGTTCGGTTGCGGGCGATTCAGACCGGCCAAGCGCTCATTCGCTCGGCAAAAGGCGGGTTTTCGGGTATTTTTGACAAAACCGGCCGGGAAATTCCCATGCAAACCGTCAAGAACGGCGGGAATGATAAAAATGACGGGAAAAGCGGGAATGGCGACGGAAATGATGCCAACGAAAGCAGAAACGAAGAGGTGCTGTTCGGTGTGTTGTTGGGAAACATAGATATCCCCTGAAAAAATCGGCTTAAATCTCCAATCCTTGATATAATTTCGCCATGGGTTCTGTCCAGCCGAGTAAAAAGATTCTTTTTTTAATCGTTGCCTGTGTAATTGGCATCGGCGCAGTCAGTTTTGCCGTCTATGCCACAAAAAATAACGGCGGAGGAAAATTTAACTCGTCCCTTTCTCTTTCTTCTCCCGCTTCTCCGGAAAAAAATTCCGGCACGATAAAGTTGGTTGAAAACGCCCTTCAAAAAAACTCTCAACTGGACAACGACGCAGATGGACTGTTGAATTGGGAAGAAACCCTTTGGGGAGCCGACCAGAATAATCCTGATTCGGACAATGACGGAGCGAAAGACGGCGAGGAAGCGAAACAAAACCGAAATCCGCTCAAGCCGGGGCCTGATGACAAATTGTCGGCTGTGAATTCCGGCATAAACAGCAACGCAAAAACAGGAGACGGCTCAGAAAACAATGCGCCCGGCGCAAAAGTCGCGCTTGAGACCACCCAAACCGCCAAAATCGGCCGAGACCTGTTTGCAAGTTATCTTGAAGCCAAGCGTTCTGGCGTACCGCTCAACGCCGAAACCCAAAAACTGATAATTCAGCAGGCCTTTGCGAACAAATCAATCGGTGTTGAATCCAAGCAGTACGCGACGGCTGACATAGCAACCACTGCCGATTCTGATTATAAAAAATACGGCAATGATTTGGGCCAAGTGTTTAACGCCGGAGCGACCAAAAACTCGGTTTCAGAAATTGAAATACTGAACAAGGCCTTAACAGAAGAAAATCCCGCTGAAATCGCAAAACTTGACCCGATAATTGACGGTTACGGTGCGATTCTGAACAAATTGGCGATTGTCGCGACGCCGAGAGAATTGGTCGGCCAACATTTGGAATTACTGAACAGCGTCAGCCGAGTTCTGGCCAATATAAAAAGTTTCCGGCTGATGTTTGAAGACCCGATGGTTGGTTTGGCCGGCGTCAGTAACTACTACAAAGATATAGAGTCGTTCAAAGCGTCAATCGGAAGCATAAAGTCGGCTTTTGACGGAGCAAGTGTCGCCTTTGGACGGAACGAATATGGTTACATTTTTGTCCAGATAATACAGTAAAATGAGCGCGAAAGAGTCCAAAAAAATGTCTTTTTACAAAACCGGAAACAGCGCGAAAAAAAACTTCACCGGATTTTTCGTCGCATTTTCTGTTGTTTTAATGATTTTTGGCACGGTGAATTTCAAACCCGAGACCGCAGAGGCCATTGGAATACCTTTTAACCCTAGTTCTGCTATTTCTGTACCTGCTTTTGACGCATCAAATTTTGCTGCAAATTCCGTTACCGCCGTCAACACCACCGTTCTTGAAGCAAAAGAGTCCGTTCTAGACGGCATCTTGACCGCCGCCATGAAAATAATGATTCAGAGCGTTACCAATTCTATTGTTTCGTGGATTAACTCCGGCTTTCAGGGCAGTCCGGCCTTTGTGACGGACCCGGCCGGGTTTTTAACTGACGTCGCCGACCAGGTCGCCGGCAATTTCATCGCCGGCACCGAACTTGGCTTTATGTGCGAGCCGTTTGCGCTTGATGTCCGTTTCGCCCTCAATTTAAATTATTCATCCACATTCAAAAATCAAATTTTTTGCCGTTTGTCGGATGTAATCGGCAACGCCGAAAATTTCGCGAAGTTCACGGCCGGCGACTTCAGTCAGGGCGGATGGGGCTCGTGGTTTGAAATTACTCAAAATCCGCAAAACAACCCATTGGGCGCTTACATTATCGCTCAAGAGGAACTAACCCTCCGAACGGCAAGGGGGCAATCAATTGAACTAAAAAAACTGGACTGGGGCAAGGGATTTCTTTCTTACCGGGAATGTATCAGGCGCGACAGGAACGGAGAATGCGCGGAATACGGCCCTATTCAAACGCCCGGCAGTGTCGTTGAAAGCCAACTTAACAATGCTCTTTTCTCGGGCCAAAGACAATTGGAACTCGCGGATGAGATAAATGAAATCGTCGGCGCGCTTATTGGACAATTGGCTCAAACGGTTCTTACTCAAGGCCTTTCAAGTTTCGGACGGAGTGGGAGCAACAACAACTTGCTGGAGACGCCTCTCTCCGCTTCGTGTTCTCCGGACAGAACAACGGCAAAAGTCGGGGAAAATGTGTTATGGAGGGCGTCTGTTTTCGGCGGCAAATCCGGAACGCCTGCATATCTTTGGAGTGGCGACGAATCGCTTGCGGGAACGGGCGCCACAGCCGTAGTCGCCTATGCGACTAGAGGAACTAAGACCGCCACAGTGCAAGTAACTAAAGGCGGTGAAATCATTATTCAGGATTGTCTTGCCAATGTTTCAATCCCGGAAGGCCCGCTCACTCCGCCGTTAGCGGTCTTGTGCTCTGCAGACAGGACAACGGCAGGTGTCGGGGAAAATGTCAGGTGGACAGCATCTGTTATCGGCGGTAGCGCCAACTCCGGACCAACGACATATATTTGGAACGGCGTCGGCCCGATAAACGGCGCGACAACGGCAGAGGTTGACGTCGTTTATGCAGACCCGGGATTAAAAACCGCCGGAGTAGAGATAACCAGAAATGAACAGACCGTGTCTCAGGCATGTTTTAATGGTGTTACAATCCCAGACCCTCCGATTACCGCCTCGTGTTCTCCGGACAGAACAACGGCAAAAGTCGGAGACAATGTCAGATGGACGGCGACGGTTACCGGCGCCGGCGCGGGACAAGAATCGCCAAGATTCTATTGGACAGGCAACGACCCGATAACAGGCAGAACAACGCAAGTCGCCAATGTCATTTACACCAGCCCGGGAATGAAAAACGCCTCAGTGCGAGTAACGAGATACGCTCAAGTATTGTTCCCGAGCTGTTCGTACGGAGTTGATGTTGCACCGCGGCCTTGATAAAAAATCATGTTTAAGTTTTTTCAAAATAAAAATTCTGCAAACGGCGCGAAACCGCAAAAAAACGGGCTTTTGAAAAAGGGTTTGGTGTTTGGTTTCGTGTTTTTGTTGGTACTGACAACAGTGTTTGGGGTATTGCCAACAGAAACCCATGCAGCGATTGTAAACGATGACCCTGGTGCAGGACAACGTGGAACACCGCCACCAGACACTGATGGATCATTCTGGGGTATAAAAGAAGCTTTTGAGAGCGCCCTTAAAACCTTCCTTACAGTGATCGCTGAGGGTCTTCTCATGATGTCCAGCTTCATACTGGGTGTGGCAGGATTGCTTCTCAATACCGCCCTTGAATTATCGGTGGTTAAATTTCACACCTACGCAAATAGTCCGGGTGTAATTTTGGCATGGGAAACATTCCGTGACATCGCGAACATGTTCTTTATTTTTATTTTGCTTTATATTGCCATAGGAACAATCCTCGGTTTAGGCAGTATAAATCTAAAGAAAATGCTGGCGCGAATTATTATCGTCGCCGTTCTGCTTAATTTTAGTTTATTTTTCACAAAAGTGATTATTGACGCTTCAAATATCCTCGCGGTCGGTTTTCATAATCAAATAACTCAAACTTCTTGCGGTGACGGGCCGGCTAAAGGCATATCAAACGCGTTTATGTGTAAAATGGGAATTGCTAATTTATATTCAACCCAAACCTTTAATGACATAAGAGCAAAGGAACCTCTCCAGATTTTAAGTTACGGGGTTTTTGGTTCCATATTTATGATAATTGCCGCATTTATTTTTATGGCCGCGGCAATAATGTTCATCGCCAGAACTATTATTTTTATTTTTCTGCTTATTCTGTCGCCTCTAGCATTCACCGCAATGGCCTTACCGAATGACAAATATTCAAAAGAGTGGTGGAATAAATTATTTGAACAGTGCATCTTTGCGCCAGCTTTTGTGGCCTTTTTATGGGTTACTCTTCAGGTTGTTGGGCCACTTTCGCTAAATCTTGACATATCAGGGGCTATCAATACTAACGCGGGAGCCGAGGTTGAAGACAGCGTTGGAAAAACAGTATTAAATTTCGGCATCATTATCGGGCTTCTTATCGCCTCACTCGTTGTTGCTAAAAGGA
>CAYIYW010000019.1:0-11887 GCA_964367845.1 uncultured Candidatus Saccharibacteria bacterium
AACCTCTGGCATCAACAACGTCAATGTTGCGCTCTACCAACTGAGCTAACCGCCCGAATACATACTGACTGTTCTAAAGTACCACTGACGCGTTATTTACCAAAACAGCTAACCGCCCATAAACAGCATCCAATATAACAATTTTTTAGAATTGCGACCACATACAAAATCTACGGAAGTGAGAGGATTCGAACCTCTGATACCCTTGCGAGCATGCCGCTTTTCGAAAGCGGTGCATTCGACCACTCTGCCACACTTCCATTTACCGCGTTTTAACTGAATTAATATATAGCATTTTTTTACACTTTTCTCAAAAAGTGCTAGAATGCTCGGCGTTCCATCGTGTTTTTCGGCCCTATCGTCTAACGGTCAGGACAGTGCCCTTTCAAGGCGCAAACCCGGGTTCGATTCCCGGTAGGGTCACATTTAATCAAACTCTGGTCATATAATGTTAATTATATGACCTCCTATTTTCCTAAAGTAAGTGCAATTGCCTATTTTATCTTCAATCAAAACCACATTGTTAAAATTTTCTAAATTTAGTTGTTCCAGTGCAACATCAAATAGATTAATCTTCTTATCGTCTTTTAGAACTCCATAGTCGCAGGACAGAATAATACTATCAAAATAAGAGGTCAATCGTTTATTAACATTCAAAACCTTTTCTTTAAAGAGAATCGGGTTATCACTGAAGAGTATTTTTTTAGCGGAGGGAAACAATTTGTTAATTATTGAAAGTAACTCCCATTTTGGCCCGTATTCTTCAATGTCATTTTCAAAATAGGCAGTTATCTCATTCTGAGATAACTTAAACTTATAAGCAGTGTCCTCACAAAGTTTAGTAAATGACATTTTGTTCCTCATCCAGTCTTTCATTATTTCATCACTAAAAATTAAGTTACACCAGTTCTCGAGATTTTTATTTATTTTTGACTGGTTACACCAAAATCCTCTTTTACTTAAGATTCCATGCCAATCTATTAGTACTACATCAATTTTATCCTTAAACAGAAAGTTGTTCATAAATTTCGTTAATTGAATTTTTATTTTTAGTTATTGCCTTACCCACAATCGCGTTAAAAGGAATATCTAAATTATTTTTTAAGTATTTTATTTTTTCACTATCTAATTCCCGGTCAAACCAAATTTCTTTTTTGAAAAACCATTGGTTTTGTTTTATATAATCTAAAATAATTTGTGTACGTTTTACATCGTCAGAAGGCAAAATTATAGATAGGTAATCGGTATAATTATGCCAATTACGAAGGTAGTCTCCGAGGTCTTTATAATATATCGAGATAACTAAGTTAAAATTTTTTTCATTTATTTTACTCAAATCAATCCCAGAGAAATACTGAACAAAAAAGGACGAAATAGAATTACCATTTATCCCCATGAATTCATCCATCAACTTCCTGATCTTCTCTTCGTTTTTATTAAAGATATGAATGCTTATAGGAACACCCTTTGTCGAGCCAATCTTTTTTAAAGTTTGTTGTTTGTCAGTAATAAAATCTTCGTATAGACTCCCATCTGAATAATCTAAATGATAATCATAGTGAGAACTTTTTTCATATTCATCCACGCAGACATCCACAGATTCAAGATCGGTAATACTAACAGACAACATCCCCCTTTTAGGGCCCTTTATTAATCGAGAAATCGCCCCCAATCTGTCATAATGGAAACTATTATTCTCTCTAAAATAAGACTGGATATCGAAACCCGCCACGTCAAAATCTTTGTATTTCATTAAAAATTCCAGAGTTATACCACCAGCTATTAAAAGTTTGCTTTTTGTGATACTATTTAATTTTTCTAACAAATCTAAGTGATGTTTTTCTCCAGTACCTCCAACATAAGAAGTATCATAAATTATCTTATCAGATAATCCGGATGCTTGTTCAATCACTTCAAGTTTTAATTCATTAGTAATGACAGAAAAAATTTCAAGATCCGAGTGAGCCTTCTTTAGTGTCTTAATTAGATCTATGTTTGGGGCAAAATGAAACTGGAGAGCTTTTGGGGTATATAAGTTAATTATCTTTTCTAATTGACTTGGTTCAGCTATTTTTGTAACTATTACTATATCTCCTCCCAATAACAAAAGTTTTTTTACTAAATCTACTCGTTTACCGATATCTTTTTCTTCTAAAATATGCACCCCCAAATAGTCCGCCCCACTTAAAATAGCAAATTTACCAAAAGATAAATTGTCGATTTTACAAATTTTCAGGATTTTACCGGGTAAATCCATAGGAACTATTCATGTTGGTTGGATAAATATATTTAGCCTCTAGGCGTTCAGCTGCTTCAATCACATTAGCCAGAAGGTAATCAGCCCCATAAATAAAATACTCACCACTAGGATAAAAATGACTTCGATTGTCTGGGGAAAATTGACGAAGCTTAGCCAGAAGGTCTTTTAAGTCTTGGATTGTAGTATAAGACGGATGTTTTTTAACAGGTCGATCATTGTATAAAGTAATGCCTGATTCTTTTAAAAAATCTTGCATACAGGTCGAGCCAAAAATAAGAGTATCGTTATTAATATTTAACGAATTAAACTCTCTCTTAATATCATCAATTGCTCCATTAAACTCTTGACTAATAATAGAATTATCGGGTGAATATTTTTGTTGTAACTTATATGTTCCTGTCTTGTAAAGGTATTTATTATGAATGGAATGTTGGTTTTGATTATTCTGAAAAGTCCCATGCAATATTTGTACGGAACCGCCACCTACATCCATGGTTACAATTGGCTGATCAGCAAAACATCGCGAAACCACTTGGAAAAACATCTCTCCCTCCAGCCCCTGTTCAAGAATAGTGACATTGTGGCCAGGGAAGTATTTTTCTACAACAAAATAAACCTCTTCTGTATTTTTGGCTATTCGCAAACTCTCAGTCGCAATAAATTTTATATCAACACAATTCAAACTAGCCAATTCATTTTTAATAGATGACAAAGCCTCATCCAATCTACTTAAGGCTTCTTCGACGACAACCCCTTCTTCAGATATGCTTTTGCCTAACAACGTAAGGTAACTTTTTTGAAGAATGACGTCTCGGGTTTGGGTATCAAACACCATTAGTTTAGCCTTCAGACTTCCGAGATCAATGACCGCCATGAGCTTATTGTCCATAATAATTATTATTTTTTAATGATTTGATCTATATGATTTATGAGGCGTGATTGCAATAATTTTACATTATTCTTTTTCTCAATCCCATCCAGATGTTTCAATACTTTCTTTGTGCGATAGATAACGGCTATCTCTTTTTTATGATGGTCTGCGTACTTAATCAAAGTAGTTAGATAATTAGATTCTTTTGAGAAAAAGAAAATGACAAAATCAGAATTAGTTATTCCATCTATACACACTTTTAAATAATCATATCCTTCAACTTGTATAAAATAAGGAACATTGTTCTTCACTTTAACGCGATAATTAATCCAATCTTCTTGAATCGTATGTCCAGCTTTTAGTAGTTTCGTCCTTACAAGCATAATGTCGTTATAGTCTTTCTGTAATGAATTTGTACTCCAAATAATTATGGTTTTCATATTTTAAATATAAACTCCTTATAACTATCGAGGGTCGTTTGTATTTCTTTTTTTACTTTATCGAATACGCCATTCTTATTCTTGTATGATTTTGGGCTATTTATTCTAGTAAAACAACTTCGGTTGACTACACAAATATTGCTAAGTAAATGAGTATTAACCAGTCCGTGATCATTCATGATCATTTGCGGATACCTCTTCATACTAGAATAAGCGATACAGGCAAAGAAAATATTTTTGGGCGACATCTTTTTTATTTCGGTCACTAATTTATCCAAAGTACGCCCGGTTAAGATATTATCATCCAGTATTAATATATTTCGGGTATGAATTAGAGGTTCTTCTAATTCAATTTCCGTTACCGAATTAGTGTAAGTAGATATTTTGACTAAACAAATTTCAGCATTGCAATGGACAAGTCCCTGTACTAAAAATGGTAACTCAATCCCTCCAAATCTAATTCCAATTATCGTATTGATGGAAGGAACTTTTCTTTCTTTCAGCTTATTCAAAAACATCCAGATAAATTCCGGATGATCAGCTTCTTTGTATGTCTTAAATTTAAGGCCAGAATTTAAAGAACTATAATTGGCCGATAATTCTTTAAGAATTTTCCTGTATAATTCAATACCCCCAACTAGTTCATTTTTTATTTCAGCCGAATATCCAGAATAATCAGAACTAATCAATTTATAAAAGGAACAAGAAAAGACGGGCACTAATTTTTTAAATGTTTCGGCCTTATCTGTATATTTTTTGGTTAAGATATGTTCGTAAAGTATCAATGTCTTATATCTAATTTCATCCAACAAACTCAAGAATGAATAGGAATCAGAATAATTATCACTTTCTAAAAAATCTTTAAGTAAATCGATACTGATTTCGAGCATACTCAAAATCCTTATGATTTTTAATTCATCATCTTCAATCATACTTGTTATATAATAGACGGCCCCTCTATTGGTCAGTGTTTTCTTGTATTTTTTAAAAAAAGGACAACCAAAATAAGAATTTTCGATTGTCTGGAGCCTAGAGATTTCTTCCCCACTTATTTTATCCAAAGGAATAATAATTCCTCCATATTTATTAAATTTAAACTTTAACTTTGATTTTAGAGATAAAGATATGCCTTTAAATTCTTCATCAATTTTTTTATCAAAACTTTCAAAAAAGCCCTGAATTTCAGGCTTATGTAAAGATACATAACCAGACGACAAATTAACCAACAATGGATATATGTCCTTCATAATACATTCATACCACTATTTGAGCTTTTATGCAATAGTACAAAAATAACACCTTTTCTATGTTGAAACAACCAAGATATTTAGTTTCATTCCCCTCTATTAATTTCTTCTATAATTTATTTAATGTTAAAATATACCGATATTATTTCCTCACCCCATCGCTCCATATCCTAAATTTGTTTTGCGCGGGATTTCATTTTTGCGGAATGGACGATGGGGTTCGGGCGGAGCGGAACCTGAGGAACGGAGCCCCGATAGCAATCGAGGGCGAAGCGACGAGCGGTGACGGGGCGGAATCCGTAATCGGGACCGATTTTTAAGCGTAAAAATCGCGTCGGAAATGAGCACATTTCGACGAAGATAAATAGATCAGGCTACCTCGCGATCGGAGCGTGCCACTTTAATTAGAATCCTGTTCAAAATAAGTTCGCGCAAAGGTTAGCAATACATCACCAAGAGAAATATGTTCAGAAGAAAAAGAAAGTGTGTTTTTCTTTTTTAACACAAACTAAGAAACAAAAAGAAGCGACGGGTGTCGCTTCTGGAAATTGGTTCCCGTTCAATCAGATAAACGAGGACGGCGGAAAGGAAGCAGGGATTGGTGAAAAAGGGGTTCCTGTCGCACCACGGGTTCCGGACCTTCGCCGGCGCGCCTGCGCCTGGCAGCTTTTTTGCCTCCCCGCCGACCAAGGACACGCCCCATTTGCCTAAACCTTTCCTCGGTTACCTTAAGCCCTGCCCGACGCAGGACTGCCGCAAAATACGTTTTCGTTGGCTGAACTATTCCAAATCTACGCTTGTCGAGCTGATAGGCCCTTGCGGCGGCATTGGCAAACTCAATTATCTCTCGGCTGGCTTCAGGAACCACCTTATTGTTGGCAACCATTTGTGCCTCCTAATTTGGCGTTGGTTCCAAGTTCAACTCAATTTCATGTGTACCTGCGAGTACACGGTCTTTCTGCCTGTATTCTGCTTAAAAACAGCAAAAAGTCAAAACTAGACTAGTTGCCAAATGTGTGTGCTCAAAATAAATAGCCCCGCACAAGCCCTTGCGCTTATTTCCCCTTTCTGCTATCCTAGATGTGGGATTGTTCTTTGGGATTGGTGACGAGTAAGTGAGAAGAGGCCTTCCAGATTTTCAACCGATATCTATATCGTTTACCCACAATCAGCCCCTTCCACTCATCTCTCTCTACCTTTCCCCTTCACTTCCTACACGCCCTATGGGTGTGTTTTTTTAATAAATATGATACAAATTATGTCAGTGTTTCTTTTTAAGATATTATTTAAAATCAATTAAATTAATTGGCGTTATTTGAGAAATTCACATCTTCACAACAATGAAAAAAGTTACCATATATTCAACGCCATCCTGCAAATACTGTAAATTAGCTAAGGATTATTTTACCGCCAATAACATTTCGTACACTGAACACGACGTCGCCGCTGACATTGAAAGGCGAAATGAAATGATTGAGAAGAGCGGCCAGATGGGCGTGCCTGTGATAATTATCGGCGATGATGAATTGGTGGTTGGGTTTAATAAACCGCTTATCGCCAAACTTCTCGGTTTTAGTTCGTAAGTGTTTGTTAAAATGCTTGCCGCCATAGTTCAACGGATAGAACAGTCCCGTCCTAAGGGATAGATGTAGGTTCAATTCCTACTGGTGGCATAAATAAAGAGACACAATTTTAAGTTGTTTTTCCCTTATTTTCTGTTACAATTTCCCCCATGGATTTTCACGATAAAGATTTCTTTGACAGAATGATGACCCTGACCGAGGAGAACAACAAACTCCTTCATAAGATGTGGCGGGCGGCTAGAATGGCAAGTGCCATGCGAACTTTGTACTGGCTTGTGATTATCGGGCTTTCCATCGGCGCGTACTACTATGTTCAGCCGTATCTTGAACAATTACTTTCCGTTTATACAGGCCTTCAGGACAGCGTCGGTTCAGTTCAAAGTTTAATAGGTTCATTTAAGAGGCCGTGAGTTTAGTTTGTATTATGCGCGGAATACGCCGAGATAGCTCAGTTGGTAGAGCATATCCCTGAAGAGGATGGGGTCGCCGGTTCGAGCCCGGCTCTCGGCACCAAAAGATTGATTGCGAACGAATAACAGTTATAATTCAAAGATTATCAAACTAACGAGAATTTTATGACTGACTCAAATCACGCTATTACCGAACTGGAAAGACAAATTATGGACGAACAGCGACAGATAACAAGAAAGGAAGAGGAGCTGAAGAATAAACAGCGCGAGCTTGACAGGGATAAAGCCGAGATTGACAAATTAGTCCGGGAAATCGCCGACCTTGACCAGAGAATGGCACACGCAAGAGATCAATTGAAAAAACTGGCTGAAGATATGAAAAGAGCGACAGCGAGCAGGAGATAAAAAAACGAACAGCAAAAAAACGCCAATGATGTTTTGAATGGGCCGAGGGGCACCCGAAAAAACATCGTTTGCGTTTTTTGTTACCCGTTATTATTTTTCACTCGCAACTTGGACTGCCGACTTTTATCTATTTTAGGCAAACGAATAATCAAAAGACCGTGCTTTTCTATCGCCTCGGCTTCTTCTATTTCAACTTCTTGCGGTAAAAGAATCGTCCGAGAAAAACTGCCCCAATAAAGTTCTTTGTGAAAATAGTTTTCCTCGCTTATCGTCCGCTCAATCTCGCGCTTGCCCTTAACCGTTACCATGTCGCGAGTGATGGTAATGTCCAAATCCTCCGGCCGCACTCCCGGCACCATCGTTTTTATAACGACATCGGTCGGCGTCTGGTACACGTCAACCATTAGCTCGCCCTCTCCCCCATCAAGCTCGTCGCCGTTTTCGCCATTGGCTTTAAGGCCTGTTGATTTGGCTTCCTCTTCTTCGGTTTCTTCCGGAATCCGAATCGCCCCAGTAAGCCGCTCAAAAAATGATCTTTTTTCTTTCATGTTATGTTAATTTGATTTAATCTTTTTATTCTTTCAAAAAATAGGAGCAACCCAACCACAGAAAACCACAGGACCAGAAAAGTGACGAACATGTTGCTACCGCTATCGCTCATTATAGATAAGTTGAACAGCGTATGCAATACGGTTGCCACCAGAAGGCCAATAAAAATCATACGCTTACGGACAGCTTTTGGTTTGTAAAAAGAGAGGGCCAAACCAAGACCGACAATAGCCGAGGTCATGACATGGAGAACGCTCGCGCCGACGAAACGCAGATTGCCGGTAATAATGCTATCCACAACATTACCGCCGGCTAACGGGTCAAACAAGAAAAAAGCGTTTTCAAGAGCGGTAAATCCGAGCGCCGCCGTAACCATATAAATTACGGCGTCAATCGGCTCGTCAAACGCTTTGCTCCTGAAAGCAACGACGTAGGCGGCCAAAAATTTCATGACTTCCTCAACAATCGCCAGCGTAAAGAACAAAACGATTGAGCTCCCTTCGGAAGAATCGGAAAAGAATTGATAAATTACCTGCTGTAACGGTAAAACAAAAGCAACCGCAATCATGCCGGCGATAAAAGTGATGACGATAAGCCCGCGCGGCTCCGGATGAACACTGTCTTCTTTAAGCCAAAACCAAAGCCAAAGAGCCGCCGGCAGTAAGCCGCCGAAAAAAGCGTAAAAAAGAACTTGAAAATCCATTATACGATTATGCGGATATTATAACAGACCGAACATCACCATCTCGGCCATTTTTCCACAAGCAAAAGTCGCCTGTTAGAAATTGGCGCGAGCGACCATAATTCTTCAGTCACAAAAGGAATAAACGGGTGAAGCAGTTTTAGCGAGGTTGAAAAAATTTCAATCAAAAGTCGCTGTTTTGACCGGCGTTCAGTTTCGTCTTTTGACGCCAGTTTCTGCTTGCTTTCCTCAACAATCACATCGGCAAAAGTATGCCAAAAGTAGTGGTAGAGTTTTTCGGCAGCCAAATGATAACGAAAATTTTCCATGTCGGCCGTGATTTCTTTAGTCAGCGCGACAAATTCGTTTTTGCGGACTTCGTCCTCAGCGGTGTATTCCGGCGCGGTGGTAACGGACGACGATATTACGGACGGCGCGACCAGATTGCAGGTTGCCCAGTCAAAATCAGCCGTGTTTGAAATCACAAAACGCGCCACATTCCAGATTTTATTGGCAAAATGTTTGTAACCCCGCGTCCTCTCTTCGGAAAACTTGCTGTCATTGCCCGGCCCCGTCCCGATTATCAGCGACAATCGCGTGGCGTCAGCGCCGAATTTTTCTATCATTGCGAGCGGGTCAATGCTGTTCCCCAACGACTTGCTCATTTTGCGCCCCTTACCGTCAAGAACAAGACCGTGAATATAAACGGTTTTGAACGGAATGTCGCCCAAAAAATACACGCTCATTAGAATCATTCTGGCCACCCAAAACGGTAAAATATCATAGGCGGTTTCAAGAACAGTTGTTGGGTGATAATTTTTGAAATCCGCGGTCTGGTCCGGCCAGCCGAGCGTTGAAAATGTCCAAAGGCCTGAAGAAAACCAAGTATCAAGAGTGTCCGAGTCCTGCTCCCAACCGTCGCCCGTCGGCGGCTCTACACCGCAGTAAATTTCACTTTCCTTGTACCAAACAGGAATCCGGTGTCCAAACCAGATTTGCCGACTGATACACCAATCGCGCAAATTATTTATCCAATGAGTATAAATTTTCCCGAACCGTTCGGGCACGATTTCAATTTGGCCGTTTTCAATAACTTTTTTCATGAGTTGTCTCAAAGTAACCGTATCGCCTTCTGAAATGCCGGCGATTTTTGAAGGACCCATTTTAAACTCTTTATTAACCGCAATAAACCACTGTTTTTTTATTTGTGGCTCAATAACACCGCCTCCCCGAGAATTTTTGGCGATGTTGTGAACATAATTTTCGTCTATCTTTTCCACCAAACTGAGTTTTTGGAGTTTCTCAATTATAAGCGAGCGGGCTTTTTTGATGTGAAGTCCGGCGAATTCTCCGGCCAATGCCAGAAGTTTGCCGTCAAAATCGATAATCTGCTCCTTATCAAGGTCATGGCGCGAGGCAATTTCAAAATCGGTTACATCATGCCACGGAGTTATGGTCATAACGCCCGTGCCGAAATCCATGTCAACGGATTCGTCTTTGATTACGGTCGCAACGACAGCTCCATTTATCCACGGCACCTCAAGAGTTTGTTTATGTTTGTATTTTTTATATCTTTCGTCGTTTGGGTGCATCACCACATACTTGTCTCCAAATTTTGTTTCCGGCCGGGCCGTTGTTATGACGAAAGGTCCATACTTGAGATAGTAAAGCGGAGTTTTTTCCTCAACCCAATCAATCTCCACATCAGATACCGTCGTTTTTAATTTCCAGTCCCAATTGACTATCCGATGACCTTGGTAAATTAATCCTGCGTCATACATTCGTTTGAATGCGGTGCGAACCGCCTTCATCCTCGGCTCGTCCAGCGTATAGGCCTCTCTACTCCAGTCAACCGTCGCGCCGATTTTCTTGATTTGATTGGTTATCGTGTCGTGGCTTTTTTGAGCAAAATTTTCAACGATGTCCAGAAATTCATTCCGCGGGAAATCAAAACGGGTCTTTTTTTCTTCCTTGTATAAAATTTCCTCAACTTTGACTTGGGTGGCGATTGCCGCATGGTCGGTCCCGGGCAACCAGAGCGTCCGCTCGCCTTTCATGCGATGAAAACGGGCCATGATGTCTTCTACGGTAAGCACCAGAGCGTGCCCGACATGAAGCACGCCGGTAACATTCGGCGGTGGCAGAACCATGGAGAAATACGGCGCGTCGGCATTTGCGATTCCGTTTTTAATACAAATGTCGGGGTTAAACAAACCGCTGTCGGCCCAGAGTTTGTAAATACGCTCTTCCGTTTCTCTCGGATTATAGGGTTTTAATAATTTTGAATTCAGATTGTCAGTCATGGACATTATTCTTTTTGTTTTTCAAATCATATCACGGCATTGAGAGAATCTGATTGAGAGAACTAGATTGAAAGAACCTGATAGTGACGGCGGTTATCGTATTTTTGTCTTGTTGACTAATTTTTAATGTGTTTTGTGTTGTGAAGTGTGGTCTAAAGGACATATTTTGTCCTTTATCGGACATTCTGTCCTTTATGGAAAAACTTGCGTCCGAGATATGGTTTGTAAAAGACAAAATATCATTATTCAGACAATTATGGAATTTGAATTAATTTGAGAGAAATCCGCCTTAATAAACGCTTAAAACGGCTTTAAAAAATGGACACGAATTGATTTCGCGCCTAGAATCACATGGCTAGGTTAGGCCACTAAATATACCTTTTCTAAATTGCGAATGGAAAACATTTTCACATGCTCGCCCAAAAATCGGGCGATTCCAAAACTTCTTGCGTTGTTTATTATGGCATCGGTGATTTTGCCGAATGCGCTTTTGACTTTGCCCTCTACTGTCTCTGCAGAAGAACCCGCAGAGGAAATAACTTCCAGCGAGGTTGATGATACCGACGATACTGCTGATGTTATTACCGATGTTATTGCCAACATTGTTGCGGATAGAACCGCGCAGGATACTAAGCCGAGCATTGAGCCGGTGGAACCGAAATTGAACAACACGAGCGGCTCGTCGTCGCGCGGACATGACAACCCACCACCAACCGGTTCTATCACCGTCTGCAAGATGATTGTGGACTCAAACAATCGCATCGCGACGAGTTCAAACGGTCTCCCAGCCGGAGTGTTCTCTGTCAATCTATCTAACTCTAACCACAACCTTTTGAGGACAGCGAGGTTTAACGCGACCACTTTTACTCCGAATGCGAGGTTAATCAATGAAACGGGAAATGATGCGCAGTGTACGACAGTTAGCAATCTGACACTCGGCCAACTATACCTCTGGACTGAAGAGACAATCACCGGCAGTGCGACCTCAACTTGGCAAACACCTCGGTACAATGACCAGTTCACAACGAATGTTGGGGGGCTGTCCAATTTTTTCCTTTTTGATATCGGCAATGAAAACGCGGATGGAATAATCGGACTGACACAAGAGCGGCCGAATCGGACGATGGTGGTTTTAAA
>CAYIYW010000020.1:0-9694 GCA_964367845.1 uncultured Candidatus Saccharibacteria bacterium
TAAACCAAATTTGCCAATCATTGCAAATTTTGATGTCGGACACACCGACCCTCAACTTGTTTTGCCACTCGGTATAAAAGCAGAAATTGACTGTGTGGCAAAACGAGTTTCGTTAGTCGAATCTTGGATTGAATAATGAGCCGTAGAATTTTCCAAAACCCCCAGTCCGCACCCCGCCCGCATTCCATAATAATTAATTTTCAGTGGCAACATCCATGACCCGAATGGCCTTTATCCTTGCCGTCTTTATTTTTATCTTCTCCGTCGGCAGTCGCTTGTTCATCGTCGGAATGTTTGTGTGATTTGCCCATCATAAAGAAGTGGGCTACTGCCATTACAGTAATTCCGCCTATGACAATCCACGTGGAAGCTCCGAAAGCTTTGCCCCCGAGTCCGAAAAGGACGATTAATAGTAATGGTACGGCACAGCAAATCACCATTACCCACATCATCCAATTGTCATTTTTTCCATCGTGATTATGCACAGCGTTGGTAATTATTTATTGGTTGCGTTATTGATAATGTTTTGAATAATTTGGTCAATCTCCTTCGGCCTCTCGCCGAAGTCGGCTTGCGGGAAAAATTGCGGAAGAATAATCGGGCGCATACCGGAAATGAAGGTCTGTCCATCTTTGGTATAGACATTTATCTTGCAGGGAAGGCAAAGTCCGATTTTAATATCAATATTCAAAAACTCATCGGCAAATTTTGCGTTGCAAAACTCAATAATTTTAAATGGTTCTCTTTGAAATCCCTTCTCGGCTAACGTTTCCTGCACATTATGGACATACAAAACCCGCATGCCGGCTTTGGCGATTTCGTCTTGCACACCCAAAACTGCCTCATTAAAAGTTTTTATTGTGGTTACGGTGTAATCAAATTCCATATATTGTTTAATGTAATGCCATGATTAATTTTCTAGGTCCTTTTTCTTTTCCTCAAACTCTTTTTGGTCAATTTCGCCTTTTGCGTATCGTTCCTTGATAATATCCAGCGCCGATTTTGAACCGTGTGTTTCGTTATGATTCTTTTTGTCGCCCATTTCTCTCACAAGCCAAACAATTAGAAAAATGATGCCGACCCAAAACAAAATCATCATCAGCCCTCCTCCTAATCCCCAGCCAAACATGCTTCCATAATAATTTCCCATCATATATTTTTATTTATTGGATAAATTATATATCCTGATTAATTCTTTAACCGCTTTCTCGTCATCGCCCTTGTGTTGAATTTGATGTTTTAAGTGCGACCGAAGATGGTTCTCCAAAAGAAAGCTGTTCAGGCTTTTGAACGACTTTTGGATTGAGAGAGATTGCTCAAGCAAAATTGGACAATATACCCCCATACCCTATTTGTCAAACAAGCAACTGTGGAAAACTAACCACGGGCGAGCCCGCCGCAGGTGGGCGAGGGCAGAATTTCGTTTGAACTATTTTCAAAATATACTGCTAGCCACCGTCAGTGCGCCACCGCGAACGCCCGTACGCTTTTTGCGCCCGCCTCAAATAACGCTCGCTTTGCCTCCGACACGGTCGCGCCGGTCGTAATGACATCGTCAATGACCACGATATTTTTGCCGGCAACCAAATGCGGCTCTGCGACTTCAAACGCTCCGACAATGTTTTGGAATCGCTTCTCTCGGTTTTCAATTGAACTTTGTTTCGGCGTGTGCCGAATTTTTCTTAAAATCTCGGGCGCCAGCGCAAAATTCACGCGTAAATTTCGCGGCAAATTTTTCAAAACCGATTTTGCAATCAGCTCGGTGTGGTTGAATCCGCGTTCGCGAAGCCGTCTGCTCGTGAGAGGAATCGGCACAACAAGAAATTGCCAATCCGATGTTTTCCAGCCAAATTTTTCCGCGCTTATTTTTCCGCCAATCATTTTCTCCGCGATTAAAGACCCGACCGCGTCGGCGATTTTGGTGTTCCGATAATATTTGATTTCCCAAACCAGATGTTTCACCCGTTCGTCGCTGTAGGCAAAAACGGCGGCGACGTTTTCGTTTATCGGTTCGCTCGGAGGAAGGCGACGCTTAAACTCATCAACGGAGACATTCTCAAATGTTTTTACCGACTCGCCGGCGGGGAACAGGAAATCCAAAAGAAGGCCGAAAAAGTGGGGGACTTTTGTGTTGTTCATGTGATTTCAACAAAATCGCGCATTGTCCGCTGTGTTATAATACGAGCCATCAAGCCCGTCTTTCCGATGTCGTTTAGCGGAATAACGGCACAAAAGTAGCACATCCATGTCAAATTTTTTCTCAAGTATCTTTAAAAAAACGGAGGTTAGTGTTCTCGGCATTGACATCGGCGCGTCGGCCATAAAAATTGTTCAGCTTCGCAAAAGAGGCGGAAAAGCGATTCTTGAAACCTACGGCGCGCTGGCTCTCGGCCCGTATGCCGGCGTGGAAATCGGCCGGGCGACCGTTTTGCCGCCCGACAAAATCATTACCGCTCTGATTGACATTCTCCGCGAGGCCAAAACCACTTCAAAAAGAGGTGGCATAACGATTCCGTTCGGCTCAACCCTGATGTCGGTTATTGAAATGCCCGGGGTCGGCGAAAACCAACTTGCCGCGATGATTCCGATTGAGGCCAGAAAATATATTCCCGTGCCGATTAACGAAGTCAGCTTGGATTGGAGCATTATTCCGCGCGAGGAAATCAAAGCCGAAGGGCAAGAAATGAATTTGCCGGCAGACGGCCGGAAGAAAATTGAAACCATAAATGTTCTTCTTGTCGCAATTCACAACGAGACCCTCCGCCAGTATCAGAATATCGTTGAAAAAGTCGGACTTGACGCCAATTTTTTTGAAATTGAAATTTTCAGCACTATTCGCGCTGTGCTGGACAAAAATATCGCGCCGGTGCTGATTTTAGACATGGGCGCGGCCACAACCAAGCTCTACATCGTTGACCGTGGAGTGGTTCGGGCGTCGCATACCATCAATCGTGGCTCGCAAGACCTCACGATGACGATTGCCACCACTCTTTCCATCTCGGCCGATAAAGCCGAAATAATGAAACGGACTATCGGTTGGAGCAAGGAGCCCCAGCACAAGGATATCGCCGACACGATTTCTGTAACCGTTGACCATATTTTTTCCGAAGCGAAACATGTCGTTACCAATTATCAATCCAAACACGCCAAAAGTGTGGAAAGAGCAATTCTGGTCGGCGGCGGTTCATCCATGAAAGGTTTCGGCGAACTGGCCCAGACCAATCTTGAAATGCCGGTTGAACTCGGCGACCCGTTCAGCAAAGTTGAGGCCCCGGCATTCCTGACCGAGGTTTTGAAAAGAAACGGCCCGGAATTCACGGCGGCGCTCGGGATTGCGTTACGCAGGATAATGGAGGAATAGCATTTTTTAACACAGCACAAGGCAATGTTCTGCATGGGCCAAAGGGCGCCCAAAAGAACATTGCCTTGCGCTGTGTTTATATCACCTATCACCACCCTTTCGTTGTTTTTATAACATAGCCCTCATATAATTAGACAAGCGATGGACAATCGTCTTCAAGCAACTTTCATGCCCCGCCAGCCGGCTGTGTCCGGAGACGCCTATGCCCGCCCCAAAGGCCCGCACAGCTTTTTCAAGATGATTGGAGTTTTGGTTTTTGTCTTAGCTCTTGTCGCCATGGGTGGTCTCTTTGCTTATAAAAAATATATCACCGGCAATAACGGGGAAAAACAGACAAAAGTTGAAGAGGCGATAAAGAACTTTGAGCCGGAGCTGACCCGCGAGCTGACAATTCTCAAGGCACGCGTGGATGCCGGCAAGGGTCTTCTTGAAAATCACAAGGCCTTCTCGCTGTTGTTTACTCTTTTGGAGCTGAACACCGCTCAAACCGTTCAGTTTAATGAATTTTCATTTGTTGTTTCGCCCGATAAAAAAATCAAATTAACCATGAAAGGAGAGGCAAGGTCGTATAACGCCATCGCTTTTCAATCCGATGTTTTTTCCAAAGTTGAACAATTCAAAAGTCCGATGTTTACGAATCTGGCCATAAATGAGCAGGGGATAATCAGTTTTGATTTCAGCGCGGAACTTGACCCTGCCGCTGTGTCATACAAGAAATTGACCGCTGGCTTCGTGTTCCTGCCGGCATCAGTCGCCACAACGACTCAAAATATCTCGGCGCCGGCTCAAGGAGCAACGACAACCCAAAACATGGCGACGACCACTCAAGGCGCGGCGGCAGTACAAAGTAATGCGACGAGTACCCGAACCGGCACCAGCACGACAAGCGCTCCTTAACATCAAGCATCAAAACCATGAAAAGTTTTTTACCAATCATTTTAATAATCATCGCCGTCGGTTTATTCTTTTTCCAGATTAAACCGCTTTATTCCGAGGTTAAAGGGCTCCGAGCCGAAGCGAAACAATATGATGAGGCGCTGAAAATGGCCGATGAGCTCAAAGAAATCAGAGTTGATTTGGCCCACACTTTGGCGGGTTTTCCGAAAGCCGACCTTGAGCGCCTTGACCACTTTTTGCCTCGTCGTTTGGACACGGTGCGAATTATTTTAGATGTCAACAGTATCGGTCTTCGGAACGGCGTCCGGCTTAACGGCATGAAGGTTTCTGTTCCGTCGCTGGAGACAGGCAAGGTCAGCGCCGGCCAATCCGGTTCCAATTACAGCACCATTGACATCTCGTTTTCTTTCAGCGCGACTTATGTCCAAGGCGTTCAGTTCATTCAGGACCTTCAGAGAAGTTTGCGGTTGTTGGACAGCACCAGCTTGAGCGTCAAGCCGTCCCCGAATAATCCGGTCTTTTACGATTTTGACATGACTCTGCAAACCTACTGGATAAATCGCTAGTCAAAAAACCTAAAAAGTAAAAACTAAAAAAACTAAAAACAAACTTAAAAATAAAATGTCCCTGCCAAAAATCAGCAAAAATAAAATTCTCCTCATCGGCCTCATTATTGTGGCGGTTGTCGGTTATTACATGTTCAAAAGCAAAGACGAACCGCCTCTTACGACTGTTGAAACCGGCGCGCCCGGAACAATCGGCCAAGAGCTGGTCGTTGAACTTAACCGACTCCGAGGTCTGCAAAATGTCGGAAGCGAGATATTCAAAACCCCGGCTTTTATTTCGCTTCAAGATTTCACCCAGACCGTTGTGGCTCAGCCATTGGGCCGGAGTAATCCTCTCGCCCCGATTGGCGGTGATTTATGATGGCAGTGATTTATGAACCTCTTAGAAATTCTCGCTGACAAAAAAATAATCAGAAAAGCCGATATCACCGGTCTTAAAAAAGAGGCCGCGCTCGGCAAGGAGACGCTTGAGCAAGTTCTCGTCAAGCACGGCGTTTCTATTCCCGAAATTACCGCGGCGGTGGGCGAATACTACGAAATGCCGGTCAAAGAAATCGGCGATGCGTCCATTCCGAGCGAGAATCTGGCTTACATCCCCGAAGAATCGGCCATTCATTACAAGTTCGTGCCGACTGAAGTCCGCGACGGCGTCTTGGAAGTCGGTATCGTTGACCCGGACAGCATTGAAGCCAAAGACGCTCTCAACTTTATTGCCGCCCGAATTGACATGCCGTATAAGCTTTTTGTGATTTCTGAAACCGATTTCAATAAAGTAATCGGCATGTATAAAGGCCTTTCGGAAGAAGTCGGCAAAGCCCTTTCTCAACTTGAACCGGTCTCGGCCGAAGGCGTGACTTTTGACCTTGATTCGGCGGACATGGCCGAGAAACTGGGCGAAAATAAAAAAATAAAAGAAAAGATTGTGGAGGAGGCGCCGATTACAAAAATTGTCGCCACGATTCTGCGTTACGCGGCCGAAGGCAACGCCTCGGATGTCCATGTTGAGCATTTGCGCGAAACCATCCGCGTCCGTTTCCGCGTTGACGGCATTTTGCATACCAGTTTAATTCTTCCGGCCAAGGTTCACTCACCGGTCATTTCCCGCATAAAAATTTTGTCAAACATGAAGCTGGACGAGAAACGCAAACCGCAAGACGGCCGTTTCTCGGCCCAGATTGAAGGGCGCAGAATTGATTTTCGCGTTTCAACATTTCCGACCTACTACGGAGAAAAAATCGTGATGCGTATTCTTGACCACGAGCGCGGGGTCAAAAACCTTGGCGACCTCGGCCTTAGCCCGAAAAATCTGGATATCGTTAAACAGGCGATTGACCGGCCGTTCGGCCTAATTTTGATTTCCGGCCCGACCGGCTCCGGCAAGACGACCACTCTTTACGCGATGCTCAATGAGTTTGACCGCGAGCGTTTCAATGTTCTTTCGCTGGAAGACCCGATTGAGTATTCAATTGAAGGCGTCAACCAATCGCAAGTCAGGCCGGATATCGGTTACACCTTTGCCAACGGTTTGCGGACGACGCTCCGACAGGACCCGGACATTATTATGGTCGGCGAAATTCGCGACGAAGAAACGGCCGGCTTGGCGATTCAGGCCGCCCTGACCGGTCATTTGGTGCTTGCCACGATTCACACCAATAACGCCATCGGCGTCATCCCGCGTCTTATTGACATGAACATCAACCCTTACCTTATCGCCCCGACTCTTATTTTGGCTCTTGCCCAACGACTTGTTTCCAAATTATATCCGGACTCCGGCGAGCCGGTGCCGGTTAAGGACAGCATTAAAATGATGCTTGATAAACAATTCGCCGATTTGCCGGAAAAGTTCAAAAAGGAAATCAAATTTACCGATACGGTTTATAAAGCCAAGCCCAGTCCGGAATGCCCGACCGGCATTCGCGGTCGTGTGGCGGTAATGGAGGCCTTGGAAATAGACAAAGACCTGGAACAACTCATTCTTAAAAGTCCGAACGAACCGGAAATCTACAAAATGGCGCGCGAAAAGGGCATGCTGACCATGAAAGAGGACGGCATTATAAAGGCCTTTGACAAGCAAATTGCTTTTGAGGAGGTGTTCAATTTGTGATAAAATGTTTTTATGCCCGAAAAGAAATACAAAATTCTGATTATTGACGATGACGCCTTTATTCTCAACATGTATGTGGCGAAGTTTCAGAAACTCGGCCACGAGATTGAAACAGCAAGGAGCGGCGGGGAAGCGCTGTCAAAAATCAAGGACGGCTACACGCCCGATGTTATTCTTATTGACATTGTCTTGCCGGACATAAGCGGGCTGGATTTTTTGCATAGTATGAAAGCGGACAAGCTCGCGCCGGAGGCCATATCCATCATGTTCACCAACCAGAACAGCAACGCGGAAACCGAGCGGGCGAAAAACTTGGGCGTGGCGGGTTATATTATCAAGGCGAATCTCATACCTTCGGAAGTTGTCGGGAAGGTTTTGGAGGTTGCGCAAAATTACAAAAAATAAATATGGAATACAAAAGAGACCTGGAGGAATTAGTTGACATTGTGATTAAAGAAGGCGGGTCCGACATTCATATCGCCGAAGGTCGGGTGCCGATAATCCGGGTTGCGGGGTCTCTGTTGCCACTCATCAAACACAAAGTGATGGCAAGGAAGGATATTGACGGCCTTCTGGACATTCTTTTGTCCAGACAAAACAAAGAAATTTTCGCCGACAAAAAGCAAGTTGATTTCGCCTTTACGCCCGAAACCACAAAGTCGCGTTTTCGTGGCAATGCCTTCATTCAGCAAGGTCTTGTCAGTGTCGCTCTTCGCCTTATTCAAGAACACATTCGGACTCTTGAAGAGCTTAATTTGCCGCCGGAACTCGGCGCGTTTGCCCAGAAACAGCAAGGTTTTTTTCTTGTCGTCGGCCCGTCCGGGCAGGGGAAATCAACGACTCTGGCCGCTCTTATTGACCAAATCAACAGCGAGCGTTTGGAGCACATTATCACTATTGAAGACCCGGTTGAATATGTTTTTAAGCCGAAAAAAGCCATTATTGACCAGCGAGAAGTCCGTTCAGACACGCCGGATTTTTACACCGCGCTTTGGGGCGTGTTTCGTCAGGATGTTGATGTGGTGATGATTGGCGAAATGCGCCAGCCGGAAACGATGGCCACGGCGGTCAGCGCCGCCGAAACCGGCCATCTGGTTTTCTCAACTCTTCACACCAACTCGGCCTCGCAGACCGTTGAACGCATCGTTGATTCCTTTCCGTCCGTTCAGCAAAATCAAATTCGCCTTCAGCTCGCCGGCAGTTTAATCGGCATTTTTTCCCAGCGTTTGGTGCCAAGAATTTCCGGCGGGCTAGTGCCGGCCTATGAACTTCTGGTGAACAACACGGCGATTTCAAATGTTATCCGCGACAAACGCACGCACGAAATTGATTCAATCATTGAAACCAGCTCGGGCGAGGGCATGATTGACCTGAACCGCAGTTTGGCAAAACTGGTCCGCGACGGAGTTATCACCGTTGAGAACGCCTACCGATACTCCTACAATCCAAAAACTTTGGAGAAAATGCTCTAAATCAAAAGATTTCTAAATCACATGATTTTTGCCTACAAAGCGATTGACCAAAACGGAGAACAGCAGGACGGCCTCATTGACGCCGTGAACACCGATGTGGCGATTACTTCGCTCCAGAAGCGCGGTTTGGTTATTTCGTCCATAAAAGTTCAAAAATCGGGAAGTTTTGTTGAAAGAATTCCTTTTCTGAATCGGATTAAAACAAAAGACATCGTCATCGTTTCGCGGCAGATGGCGACTCTTTTTGAAGCCCAGGTTTCGGCTTTGCGGGTTTTCAAACTCATAGCCGGTCAAGTTGAGAGTCCGGCTCTCCGCACCGTAATGAATGAAATTGCCGACAACCTTCAGGAAGGCAGTACAATCTCCCGAGCTCTTGAAAAGCATAAAAATGTATTTTCGGACTTTTATGTCAACATGGTGAGCGCGGGCGAGGAGTCCGGCCGTCTTGATGAGACATTCAGTTTCTTGGCCGACTATCTGGAGCGGCAATACGAGGTAACGTCAAAAGTGAAGCATGCCATGGTTTATCCGGCTTTTGTGGTGGCAACCATGATTGGCGTTATGACCCTCATGCTTACTTTTGTCATTCCCCAAATGGCGCCGATTCTTGAGGAATCCGGCCAGAAATTGCCGATTTATACCAGAGCGGTAATCGGCCTAAGTCATTTCGCCACATCTTATGGACTGCTCACTCTCGCCGTTCTTATTGTCGGCGGTTTATTTGTCGGCCGTTATGCCAAAAGGTCAGGCAGGGCCTCTTTTGACCAATTCAAACTTGACATTCCTTATGTCGGGAATTTATATAAAAAACTCTATCTTTCCCGCATCGCCGACAACATGAATACCATGGTTTTGAGCGGAATTTCCATGATTCGGGCGCTTGAAACCACGGCCAAGATTGTCGGCAACGAAATTTACAAAAGCATTTTGGTTGAGTCGCTCCAACAGGTCAGAGGAGGCAAGGCACTTTCCGTTGCGTTTGCCCAGTATCCGGAAATTCCGAGCATTATGGTTCAGATGATAAAAGTCGGCGAGGAAACCGGCGAACTCGGCAATATCTTAAAAACATTGGCAAAATTCTATCAAAAAGAAGTCATGGCGGCCGTTGATACGATTGTTGACTTGATTGAGCCGGTGATGATTGTCATTTTGGGTCTCGGCGTCGGCTCGCTTCTGGCGGCCGTGCTTCTGCCGATTTACAACCTGGCGTCGTCAATTTAGGCGAACATGACGCCCAATCATCCGTAATCCACAGCCGCGAAATTGTTCCTTGCGCGGTTTTTTTGACAGAAAA
>CAYIYW010000020.1:9794-11086 GCA_964367845.1 uncultured Candidatus Saccharibacteria bacterium
AATTGTTCCTTGCGCGGTTTTTTTGACAGAAAAGATAGTTTTTGTTAATATACTGGTTGTAAATGGCTTCGGCCCTCCCCGCAAGGGGTAAAAAGAAAAACTCAAGCGATAAGTTGCTTGAGTTTTTCTTTTAGGTTGGTGAAATCGCCTTTGGAGATATAGCCAGGTTTATAATTGAGGCGCTTAGAGTCAATCAATCTAACTTGCGAGAGTATCGCATTGCTTGTTATATCGGTTTTGATAGAGTGCCATTCTGAATAATTTTTACTTTCTTTCATTTCAAAATTATCAATGTTCTCCATCAAGTAAATTTTAAGAATTACTTAAAAAGCCACAACCTCGGGCACAAGAGAGCGTTTGATGCCCGTTCCTCCGCAATCCACAGCCCCGGAATTGTTCCTTGCGTAGCTGTTTATTGTTTCCTATAATAAACGGCACGATTGAGTGCCATCGGACCAAAGTGCACTATTATCAAAGGTCTTAATAGTTTATTTATAAATAACAGTTTATATGATGAAGAATATAAAAAAAGGTTTTACACTGATTGAACTCTTGGTCGTTATCGCGATAATTGGTATTTTGGCTTCGGTGGTGCTGGCGTCGCTGAATACGGCGAGAGGAAAAGGTGCAGATGCGGCGGTGAAGGCAAACTTGTCAGGTCTTCGCGCGCAAGGAGAGCTTTACTATGATACAAATAGTGGTTACAGCTCAGCAGCTATCGCAATACTCCCGGCTACTGGTTGTACTACTGCAGTTTCATTATTCCTAGATACTGTCTTCGTTAACGCAATCGCTGCTCTGACTTCTGCAGCAGGCTCAGCACCAGTTTGTGTTGTTGGTGGAACAAGCACGCAAAAAGCTGATAAATGGTCAATGTCATCAGCTCTAAAGACTACAGGTAACTGGTGTGTAGACAGCTCAGGTGCTTCAGTTTCAGGTACAGACTCAGGTACTGACGGTGATTGTGGATAGTAATTAGTTTAGGTTTTCTTGTCGTAAAAAGTTTTCCACAAAACCCGCCAGAGGCGGGTTTTGTGATGCGTGGGTTTAAGTTTATAATACCCGCAGGGATTTCCTCGCGGTCTTGCCGCGTGGTAATTGATTAAACACATAAAAAAGAGTCACTAATTTATATGAAATTTAAAAAAGGTTTCACCCTTATTGAACTCCTAGTCGTCATCGCAATCATCGGCCTTTTGACATCAATAGCCCTTGCCTCGTTAAAGAGCGCGCGGGACAAGGCGGCTGACGCGACCATTAAACAAAATCTGGCTCAAATTCGGGCGCAGGCG
>CAYIYW010000021.1:0-10884 GCA_964367845.1 uncultured Candidatus Saccharibacteria bacterium
AACAGCTACCTCCGACATTATGTTTGTTTAACTACCAAAACAGCTACCTCCGACAATATGTTTGTTTAACTACCAAAACAGCTACCCCGACAATAACACTGACCTAAAGAATATCCCACAAAACACAACCGTTCGCAAATGAAAAACCCGCGTCATTCGCTGACGGCGGGTATGAGAAGCACTCCGGAGAGTTTGTCGGTTATTCGTCACGAAGGCGGTACTCAACATAGGCCTTGCTCACTGGAGTACCGACCATTCTTCCTCGCTTATCTTTCGTCGGATTAACTGACTCCCGACCAGTTCTAAGCTCAGCACACATGGATTTTACTTCATCAACGCTGACGCCATCAAATGTGATAGTGTCGCCACCGTCACCGACAGAATAAATCCTGATTCGTCCGCAATCTCCCTCACCTACAACGTCAAAACCACGATTGATTTTCTGCAGACGCCTTGCCAATGTCTCAAGTTCTCTCATCCACACCAACGCTGGGGAACAACCACCCACTCCCGCAAGCGCCAGGTTATAAAAAAGTTCTTCGTCGGATTTGTAGAGTTTAACCAATATCAACATGCACGAAAACGGGTTCTGTTTGCGTCTGATGAGCAAACCGAACAACTCCACGTTCACTCGAACTTCTTCTGCGGTCATCATCGCGCGGCTCCTTGTGAGTTTGTACATTATTTCTCGCAAAAGAGTAACACAGAATCTTCGTTTACAAAAAACCGCCCCATTGGCGGTTTTCTTCTTGTTGCGGAGCCCGGATTTGAACCGGGAATCTCAAGGTTATGAGCCTTGCGAGTTACCGTTACTCCACCCCGCTATGTTAGTCCTGTTAGCCCCATTTGCCCCGACGAACTGGTAAATACCATGTTACCACAGCGTGGAAATGGAGCAAGTCAAACCGTCATTGCTTAAACGGCGAGGCCCTCCCGTAAATAATGTCCTGCATGGGCCAAAGGGTGCCCAAAAGGACATTATTTACGGGAGGGCTCTAAATGTACTTGAACTCCTTAAACACCTCCTGAAACAACTTGACCACCCGTTCTGCTTCCGGCTTGTTAACCGCGTAATCGGAACCCTCATGAGCGATGGCATTCCTGACTTTGTGGGCCTCCCAGGCCTCTTGCAAGGTATCAAAATCGCTCGGCTCAATGGACTTGAGTTTGTCGCCCATCGTCGCTCCGTGATACCCCATTTTGTCCAGCATATCGTTTAGCATGATGTCGGCCTCAAGAATGGCGAGTTTCCAATCGCTTGGATTTGGCGAATTAACATGTTCAAGAACCTTGGCCCATTTCGGATTGACATAATTTTCCGCGACATGGCCAACTCCGTAAAATATCTCTTTCGGCGGTTTGAGCGGCTCCTTCAGTTTTTTATTCAACGCCGAGTATTTCCAAAGCAGAAAAAGAATGGCCCCAATCATGAAAACCGAAAAAACAAAAGAGAAGAACTTCAGGAAAGAAAGAACCGTGGCGACATACGGACTGCCCGTCGTTCCTATGAACTCCGCAAAAGAAACCTTGCCCTGCAAAAAAAGCCAAGAAGTGTTTAGAAATTGGCCGAGACCTCGGCGACTGCCCAAAAAGCCGCCGAAACGGACCAGAATCGCGCCCAGAATAGCAACAATAAAAAACCCGAGGATAACCGGCTCAGCCGGGTGAATTGACGGCGTTGACGGCTTTGGTGATTTTGAAAATTTTTTTCCTTTTTCGTCCGCCATTTTTTAATCAATTAATTGCGACTTCATTATAACCCGCCTTCGCCTAAAAATTCTTTGCCGATTTTGAACAAGAGGTCCTCTCGGCAATGAGGCGAGAAAAACTGAACGCCGAGCGGCAAAACCTTGCCTTCGCGCATAACATTGCCAGATGGAACAGTAATCGTCGGGATACCGGCAATGTTTGAAGGAACGGTAAAAACATCGGCAAGATACATTGAAACAGGGTTCATGGTTTTCTCACCCAGCTTAAACGACGGTGTCGGCGTCGTCGGGGTAATTATCAAGTCAACATTTTCCCAGGCATCGGCAAAATCCTTGGCAATGAGTTTCCGGACTTCCTGCGACTTATGATAAAACTCATCGTAATACCCCGATGACAGAACATAAGCGCCTAACAGAATCCTTCGGCGCGGCTCCGGACCGAAGCCCTGTCCGCGAGTCAAGAGATAATCGTCAATCAGCTTGTCGCCGGAAACATAAAGCCCGTATTTCATGCCGTCAAAGCGGGCAAGATTTGAAGAGGCCTCGCCCGGCAACATGATGTAATAAGCCGGCAGAGAATATTTCGCGTGCGGTAATTCAATATCTCGGATTTTATGACCGAATTTTTGTAAAAGTTTTAAGGCCTCTTCAAAATTATCGCGGACATCCGGGTCAATCCCCTCGCCAATGATGAATTCCCGCGGAACACCGATGGTTAATTTTTTCGCGCTCGGCCGCGAGCCTGACCGCGCTCCGGCGTAATCGGAGTCCGAAATCGTCGTGCTGTCCAGCGAGTCGGCGCCCCGAATGGCATTAAAAATAATTTCGGCGTCAGAAACGGACTTGGTGAGCGGGCCGATTTGGTCAAGCGAAGAACCGAGTGCGATAAGACCGTTTCGGGAAACCGAGCCGTAAGTGGTTTTTAGGCCGACACAACCGCAAAAGGCCGCTGGCTGGCGGATGGAACCGGCTGTATCGGAACCGAGAGCGGCCAAAGCGCCACCCATGGCAACCGCCGCTGACGAACCGCCTGACGAACCGCCCGGCACCCGCGAAAGGTCGTGTGGATTTTTCGTCGGGCCATAAGCCGAATTTTCGGTTGAACTGCCCATGGCAAATTCGTCCATGTTTGTTCGGCCGATAAAAATCGCGCCCGCGTCTTGAAGTTTTTTTATCGCCATTCCGCTATACGGCGCGATATAACCCTCAAGCATTTTGGAAGCCGCGCCGACCCGTCGGCCTTCAATCAAGATATTGTCCTTCACCGCGAGCGGCACGCCGGTGAGTTCGGTGGCGACGCCGTCATCAATCATTTTTTGGGCTCGACGAGCCTGCGCCGGGATATCGTCAAAAACTTCCAGAAAGGCATGGATGTCTTTGTCTTTCTTCTTTATTGCATGGAGATATGCGTCGCAAAGTTCGGCAACCGAAAAATCGCCGTGAGTCAGATGTTTGTGAGCATTTTTAATTGTCAGATTTCTTGTTTCTATCATTTTGATTTTACCGCAACGCTTGTCATTGCCGAATTTATCACAAAATTTTCTTGACTTTAATGAAGCCCTTTTCGGTCTTTGGCGCCAAGGCCAGTAAAGCGTCAGTGAACTTCCCCGATTCGTGCGGCTGACCGTCTTCTCGCATGACATTTTTCACGCCGGAATTATACAGATTTCCAATTTTGCTCTCGCCTGTCATTTGCGCAGTAGAGTCATTCGCTTCGTTAATCTGGCTGACATAGGCAAGAATCGCCTCAATGTCTTGACGAACTTTTTCAATTTCGTTCTCGGGAATTGTAATCCGAGCTAGAGAAGCCAGTTTTTCAACGTCTTTTCTCTCAATCTCCTTTGTGTTCTTTTCAATCATAATTCAGCGTGTATTTTGTTATTCCAAGTGGCGCGGACACAAACAACCAATATCTTTCATCTTAACATGTCAAGAAATTCACTTTCCGAGAGAACGGTAACGCCAAGCTCGGTTGCTTTATCAAATTTTGAACCCGGCTCCGTCCCCGCGACCAAGAAACTGGTCTTTGAAGAAACCGCGCTTGAGACCTTGCCTCCGCGGGCTTTGATTCTCTTTTTCGCTTCGTCGCGCGACATCGCCGAAAGCGAGCCGGTTAAGACAAAGGACTTGCCGGTGAATGAGGCATTTTCGGCCGCTTTGGTTGCGCCAGCCGTTCCGACTGCTCCGCCCGCGCCTGTCATACCAGCTACACCTGTCGCCCGCGACATTTTCTCAATTTTGACTTCCCGAACAAGCTCATCGGCAAGTTTTTTATTGTGTCTATCCCGAAACCAAGCGTGAATGGATTCGGCAACAATAGGCCCGACACCGTTCAGCGACTCAAGCGTTTCTTTTGACGCCTCACGAATCGCTTCAAGTGTTTTGAAATGTTTGGCAATATCTTCGGCGGTTTCTTCACCGACTTGCGGAATTGAAAGACCGACGATAAACCGCGGCAATGTAATCTGTCTGGCTTTTTCTATTGATTCCAGCAGATTATCAACGGATTTTTCGGCAAAGCGAGGCAAACTCAAAAGGTCGCCTCGTTTGAGAGAAAAAATATCGGCCGCGTCGGAAATTAAACTGTGTTCAATCAAAACATCAATGATTTTCGGCCCGAGATGGTCAATATCAAAAGCGTGTTTTGAAACAAAATGATATAGTTTGCGTTTGTGTTGCGCCGCCGAATTTTTGTTTACGCATCTGTAAGCCACTTGCCCTGGCACTCGTTCAATCCGGCCGTCGCCCCCGCACTCCGGCACAAAAGTCGGAAAAATAAAGGGTTTTTCTTTGCCGGTTCGCATTTCAACCAGGACATTCACGATGTCCGGAATGACATCGCCGGCTTTCTGAATGACAACCGTGTCGCCGACACGGACATCCAGTCGTTTGATTTCATCTTCGTTGTGAAGCGTCGCTCGCGATACGACCGAACCGGCCACCGAAACCGGCTTCAAATGTGCAACCGGCGTCAGCACTCCCGTCCGGCCGATTTGCAGGCGGATGTCTTCAACAATCGTCGTAACTTGCTCGGCCGCGAATTTGAAAGCGATCGCGAACCTCGGCGCTTTGCCTGTGTAGCCAAGCGTGTCCTGATATTTTTTGTCATTGACCTTCACGACGATGCCGTCCAATTGATAGTCCTCGCGTCGCGACTTTTTCTCCCATTCTTTCCAAAAAGCGATAACTTCGGCGATATTTTTACAGAGTGTGAAATGTTTGTTTACCTTGAAGCCCAATTTTTGGATTAATTTAAGCTCATCAAACTGATTCTGTGGCATTGGCCGACTTGAAAAACTCAAATCATAAATAAAAGTGTCAAGTTTGCGAGCAGAGACAATTTTCGGGTCAAGTTGGCGAATGGAGCCGGCAGCGGCGTTTCGGGGATTGGCAAACGGCGGTTCGCCTTGTTTTTCGCGTTCGTTATTTATTTTCTCAAGCTGACTTTTAGAAAGCCATACTTCACCTTCAACGATAACATCAACCGGCTCGGTCAGTTTGAGCGGAACCGACTCAATCGTTCTGACATTGGCCGTAACGTCTTCGCCGACCTTGCCATCGCCGCGAGTAGCGGCGGTTTTGAGCATTCCCTTCTCATATTCAAGAACGATTTTCAGGCCGTCAATTTTGAGCTCGCAGATGTATTCGGGCGAAATTTTTTCAGACGAAACTTCCTCGTCGGTTTTATGAAGTTCGGCTTTAGCGGACTCCGCCTTCAGGTTTTTTTTGACTCGCTCGTCAAAAGCCCGCATATCGTCTTCGGTGAAAGCGTCGTTGAACGACCATTGCGGCACGCGGTGAAGGACTTTTTCAAACTGCGCCGACGGCTCGCCGGCCACTCGCTGGCTGGGCGAATCAGGAGTCAAAAGCGCGGGATATTTCTCTTCAATCTCGCGAAGCTCGTTTTTGAGCGAGTCCAAGGCCTCGGCCGAAATTTCCTCGCGGTCTAGGACATGATAAAGATAACGGTGATGCTCAACCGTTTCTTTGAGCTTTTTAAGACGGGCAACGACTTCGGCCGGCGCTTTTGGGAAATTCTTTTGGGGCATGAATGACCTATATAATGAACGACTTATATTATACGGCAGGTTAGACAGACAATGTAGTTTTATATGAAAAACTCGCCGTATGGCTAACGAACGAGTTTTAACTGGCAACGGGGGGACACAATTCGCGAATCAGATTTTCTATCAACGGATAAGGCAAGTCGGGCGTGCCGGGAATTGGCTCTCTCGGCTGAACATTGAGGATGGCGCTCAACGCCCCGCTAAGTTGGGCGCGTTGGTCTGGCGTGAGGTCGCCGTGAATTTTTTTAAGCACATTGCACAGAGAACCGATGGCTCGTGTGCATGCTGTTGCGGTGTTGAAATCCGCATTCTCCTCACAAATATCGCCGTTCAAAAGACGGATTTCACCCAAAATAGCATCAACGAAATGGTGCATTAACATCCTCCTTTGGATTCATGATTCCGGCTACGACAGTATCACATCGTAATGCCAACATCAATGGTCAATATGTTACCTCAAACGACCGCTCTAGATTGCGCGGGCCTTCTGAAACGGCGGGGTTGCTTGGCGGTCCTTCACAATTATTGTTATATCCTCGCGACTCAATTTTTGTGTCTATGTCACCGGCTCCAGCATCTGTCTTTGAGACCCGCACGATGGCGCAGGATTTTGGCGAATCGGGTACATTGAAATAAAAGGTTGTGACTACTACGGAACTTCCTCCTATGACAGAGAGAATCTCGCCTCCATTACAATTAATCACACCGAGTGCCTCTCCTCCAGGCACAGCAAACTTAAACAAACCATCCGCGCCACCTTTGAGGTCGTGGAATAAAGCGCATTCAACACCACTGTCGGCGGCAAAGAAAGCAACTCTTGACTCGCGTCCGGAAAATGAAATGAGCTGTTCTTTGTATGAAATATCCGAAATCGCCAGAGCGATAAGGAGGAGGGCGCTGACCGTAATTACGGCGATGAACACCGCTATGCCTTTTTTATAATTCCGATTCATAATAGTCGGTTCATGTTAGAACCAATTGTAGATTAAGCTTTGAACTTTGAAAGGCGAAAATCTGCCGTCCTGTTTTGAAATCTGTACGGTTATTTTGGCTTCTTTGCCGGTGACAATTTCTTCAACAAAAATCTGGCGAATAAAACCGGTATCGTCGCCTGGTTGGGCCGTTTGGCGATAAAAAATATTGCCGTTTTCTGACACGGTTTTAATTTTGCAACCGTCCATGGCACCGCAATTTGCCAAAAGATTGTCAACAACGTCATAGCCACAAGCCTCGTTTTGCGAACACGACGCTCCGCCGGCAGGAATTCCAGCAAGCCAGTTTATTGTGGAATTATTTAACGATATCTTTTGAAGATTTGAATCCTTTATGTTTTTGACGCCCTCAAGAGCTTCTTGAGCCAAAAATATGGCCGTAATTCGGTTACGAACCGCCGAGGTTGAAGAAAGACCCATTTGGGCTGTCCCAAAGGCCGCCGTAACGCCGACCAGAACAATTGACACCGCGACTAGCGCTTCAACGAGCGTAAATCCGGGTGTAAATTTGGCCGGAAATCCTGCGGCGAGCGTGAGTCCTTTTTTGTTTTTGGTTTTTTCTTTCATGTTATTCAAAATCAGGAACACGCTGGCTGACAAGGGTCTGAACAGTAAACTCTGTGGGCGCGTTTCTCGGTCCGGCCAAAGCGTTGCCTTTTATGACAATCAAAACCTTCGGCTGTTCATAATTGCCGCTGGGTTCGCCGTTGACATTGACCGGAGTTGACCCGGTTACATAAAATTTCATATCGGTAATGTCAACTTCCGGCGCAGTCATCGGAACCGGCAAGATTGTATCGGCGCCGCCGTTTAGAGACAAACTTCTCTCAATAAATCCGTTTCCGGCGCCGTTATCATTAAATTTGTAGGTGATAACATCGTTGCTTAAATCGTCACCACCCAAGTCTTCGTTAAACAAAAAATTTATCTGACTATCTCCACCACCGATTCCTCCGGGACTAATCGGGCAGTCAGTGGGAGTAGGCGGAGTAGAAGAAAGTTCGCCGCATTGATAAAGCGTGCCGACAGCCAGCGCTTTAGTCATTGTGTCCAAAACGACATTGAGATTATTCAGAACCGATTTGAGCGACTGGGCTTTTTTGTTTGCGTCAAGAGCCACGACCAATGAGCCCACGCTTATCGTCATGACAATACTAAAAATAAAGACCGCCACGATTAGCTCGGTGAGGAGGAACCCTTGTTGTCCATTGACCTGCCCGCCGCTTTGTTCGCGACCGAAATATTTTATTTTTTTGAATTTGGGTTTGAACATGGTTTAGATTCTTTCCCGCCGATGATTCTTTCTTGTTTAATTGATACTGTTGCATCCGTCTTCAGAATCTACATTTTCCACGGCAATTTGGCCCGTTTCGTAGACCACAACCTGCTTTTGTTTTCTTCCGTCCGGCGACACAAGGCAAATCGCCCAGCCGGTGCAGGCGCTTATACCGCAACTTTGCCCTATCGCTCCGCCTGGGGAGTATATGGATTCATATATTCCAAAAATCGCATCGGGATTCGGTCTTTTGAATTTTATATCCAAAAAATGGTCAACATCGTTCCCGTCCTGGTAAAAACAAGGCCGGACATCTGGGTCTGACCACAAAATTCCGCACCAACCCTTGATTTTGTTACCCCGGCCGATTGAGACCTTTTCAACGCATTCCGAACCCGGAGCAATGTTGCAATCCATATCGCCCTCTCCCGGGGGAACCGTGTAGAGGCCGTCGCCGTCGCCGTCGGCAAAAAGAATGAAAGCGTCGATTGTCCTTTTATTAAAATGGAGCCCGTAGGGAACCTCAAAAGTCCCTCCGCCGGTCGGGTTAAACTGCTTGACACTGATGCCATAAACCTGCGCTTCTCTGACCGAAAGGGCCATGCGATAGGCGATATTGGTTATTTCGGTGTCAGTTTTAAATTTTGAGTGATTAAAAAAGACGACGCCTGAAACAATGGTGATAATCGCGACGGAAATAAGCATTTCAAAAAGAGTGAAGCCGGATTTGAAAGTAAATTTGTTTCGGGGTATTCTTGGCATTTTTATACGGGCCTTGTGGTTTCTCGGCGCGAAATTCAATTTCGGCGTTAAAATCCAATACACAAACTTTGATTCCCCGCCCTACATTGTGAACAGCAATCCCGCGAGACCGAAAATATCAATGTTCCAGAAAAAAGCGATGAGGGCGCCGAGAATGATGAACGGGGCGAACGGAATCTCGCTTTTCATTGTAAGCGTGAAAAGACGGCTGCGCAAACGGCCGAATTGGATAGCTTCCCCGCCCGCGGAGCTATTCGCCATCGCCGCGCCGTTCGCCAGTTTTTTCGCAAGCCAATTCAAACCAAGCAGAAAGATGCTGACAACCGCGCCAATCCAGAACGCAAGAGTCAAAGCCGAAAGACCGCGAGCCAAACCCAGCAAGAAACCAACGCCAAGAACGAGCTTGGCATCACCGAAGCCGAGCCATCGACCGCCGGAAATCAGCCAGAGACCGGCAAAAAAGGTGAAGAAGACCGCGCCGGCAAAAAGAGAGTGTAAAAACCCGCCGCCGCCCGACGGAAAAATCGCCGCCGCCAAAAACGAGAGGATAATAAAAGCATAAACAAGACCGTCAGGAATTATTTTGTGACGAAGGTCGTAAACGGTGATGACGATGAGACTGCTCCAAATCGCCACCGCAAACAGAGAGAAAATAATCGGAAAATTTTGGGCGAATATGCCGACAAAAATCAGTCCGGTCGTAATCTCAACCAAAGGATACTGCCAGGAAATTCGGCTTTTGCAACCGCGACACCTGCCTCCCAAAAAACAGAAACTAACCACGGGCACAAGTTCATGCCACGCCAGTTTTTTGGAGCAAGAAAAACAAATTGAACGCTCCTTCCAGCCAAAAATATGTTTGCCGGTGTTGTAGCGGAGAATTACAACATTCAGAAAACTGCCGATGAGGGTGCCGAGAACAAAGAACAGAAAAGAGATGAGAAAATTCATCTATGCTAAATTCAGCGGTCTAATTATAAAAATTCGCTCGTATTAGGCATGCTACGGAATTTCAAAATTGACAAAAAGTGACGGTGTTTGACTCAAGCCACTTTGTGTAAAATCCTCATCTGAAAAATGGAGATTGGTTGCTTCCCGTATATTTGCAATAAGCTCATCAAGCGTGTTGGCTTGAGTGAAAATGGGAAAATCAATCGCATGAGCGATGTAATTTTTTTCACCTTTTGAGATTGAGAACTGTATAATATTTTTCATATACTAATATACTAACAGTATACATATAGAATGTTAAAATTCAAGTGTAGCGTAGTAAGAGTCTTGAATTCCCGCATTACCCCAGTTTTTTACCGGTGTTGTAACGCAGTATCACAACGTTCAGAAAACTGCCGATGAGGGTGCCGAAGACAAAAACTAACAAGAAGACAAGAAAAGTCATTTACTTTCCGCTTTCGCGCGTTATTTTCAGTAAAAAGATTACGAATCCATTTTTCTGATTATTTCTTACGGTCCCAAAAACGATATTCATGAAATTAACTATTTTCATTTACACCAAGTAGCCATTCATGCAATAGCTTGAATAAAACGGTCAGCCCGTCTTTTTCTATTTCGCGCTTTTCATCCCACGTCAGCACAGTAAGTTTTTGCGCTTTTAATTCACCGCTTGCCTCAATCAGGTCTTTTTTGTCCAGTACAGGTATTATATTGGACAAAAGGGAGAAAAACAAACCCGAACATCTAGGATACATAAATATCGCTTGGAGAGCTATATGCCAGCAGGACAGGGATTAGGTGCGATTAAATTACTGACCGAGGACTTCAATACTTTTCTTGATGAACCGAGATAATCTACACACCACGCATTATCTGGGTCTGTTTTAAGTTGAACCCACGCCGCCCAAGTACTCGGATTTCCACCCCCAGCCATGGCTTGGTAATAGCCAGCACAACCCGGACAATTTCCTGCCACAACATACGCCGCCAAAAAAATTTGGAGGCCAGCGCTTCCGAAATCAAAAATACCGGCATAACTTTCCGCGTTTCCGCTATTGTCATACACGATTTCCGCCTGCGCCCGAATTTGAGCCAGATTTTGTTTAATGGTCGCGTCAGCCGCCTTG
>CAYIYW010000022.1:0-10543 GCA_964367845.1 uncultured Candidatus Saccharibacteria bacterium
CCGCCACGGCAAAGGTCGGTAAAATTTCCCGAAGTGTATAAGGTAATCGGCTCGTCCTTTCCAGCGGCTTTCTTTTCCTCGGCACTTTTTGACTTCCCGACAATTTCATTCACCAGTTCAAGTTTGTACGAATTGTCCCTGAATAATTCCACGGCTTCTTTTTCGGAAATTTCTTTGTGTCCAAATGTTTTCCATGACGGCAAAAGTTTTTTCATCGTCGTTGCAATTTTCGGCAAGTCCTTGTCGGAAATCGGAGATGAAAATTCAAAGTCGTAATAGAAACCGTTTTCAATCGCCGGCCCGATTGTCGGTTTCGCATCCGGATAAAGCTCCAAAACCGCGGCCGCCAAAAGGTGGGCGAGGGAATGTCGCAATTTTTCAAGCTCGGAATTTGTTTTCATCTGGAAATTATATCTTTTTAGGCCAATTTAGCAAAAAATAAGGCGCTACTCGCTAGACGCAATATAAAGTCCATGCCTCATTATAAAATTTTCGCTTTTTCTACGACAATGCTCCGAGCGCCGTTTCTGGTTGAAATTCTGCCCTTTATCGCGACACACCTGTCGGCGATAAAAATATCTTTATGCTGTTCAAGAACCCTCGGGAAGACAACCGTTTCAATGTTTCCGGTATAGTCGCCGACTTTTATAAACATCATATTGTCGCCATTTTTGGTATGGATTTGTTTAACTTCCTCTATCAGACCGGCGACAACCACGGTACTGCCTTCAATCGCGCTATCCTTGGTCTTGGCGATGGAACTACCTTGTTTCCCAATTTTCTCCTTGAATCGGTCAAGCGGATGACCGGAAATATAGAGCCCGAGAAGTTCGCGCTCCCAGACCAATTTTTCTTCGGCTGTTGCCGACGGAGCCGGAGCGAGCTTGAGGTCGGGAACGCTTGAGGCGTCGGACATTAAACCGAAAAGCGATTGGTGGTCCTGACCGGAATTTTTATCCTTGCTGTAAGCCAGGATGTTTTCAAGATTCGCCAAAAGCTCGCCCCGTTCGCCGATTCCGTCCATGGCGCCGGTTTTTATCAACGCTTCAAGCGACTTTTTGTTTAAATTTTTGTCCCTGACTCTGTCCAGAAAATCAGAAAGCGATTTGAATTTTCCGCCGAGTTTGCGTTCGCCGATAATCGTATCGGCGATGCCTTCGCCGAGATTTTTTATGGTGTAAAGGCCGAAGCGGATTTTCTCCGTGCCGCCGTCTCTCACAACGGTGAAGCCGCCGAAGCTCTCGTTAATGTCCGGCGCCAGAACCGGAATGTTCATTCGCCTGCATTCAGAAATAATTTCGGCGATTTTTTCAACGTCGCCGGAGTCGGCGGTCAGAACCGCCGACATGTAGATTGTCGGAAAATTGGCTTTCATGTAGGCGGTCTGATAGGCGACTTTGCCGTAACTGGCCGCGTGGGCCTTGTTGAAACCGTAGCCCTTGAACGGGTCAAATAGGTCCCAAATTAACTCGGCTTTTTCTTTTGGAATGTTGGAGGTCTTTGCGCAACCGTCAACAAAAACAACATGCTGCTCCTCCATTTCTTTCGGGATTTTTTTACCGATGGCCTTTCGGAGCTTATCAACCGTTTTCCAGGTATAACCGGCTAGTTCAAGAGCGGTAAACATAATGTCCTCCTGATAGACCAAAATTCCATAAGAGTCCTTAAGGTAACTCTCCATTTTTGGATGCAAATAAATAATCGGTTTTCGTCCGTGCTTTCTTTCAACATACTCCGGAATGTTTCTCATCGGGCCGGGGCGATACAAAGCAATCATGACGTTTATGTCGTTTATGCTTGTCGGCTTGAGTTCTTTTAGAAACTTCGTCATCGCCTCGCCGTTGAGCTGGAAGAGTCCTAAAGTTTCCCCGCGAGCCAGCATTTCAAAAGTTTTTTTATCGTCAATCGGCACATTTTCAATATCTATTTCGGCGCCGTCCAATTTTTTGGCAAGATTTACGGCGTCGGCGAGAATGGCCAAATTTTTGATGCCCAAAAAGTCAAATTTAAGGAGTCCTGCATTGTCCTCGTCAATTGAATGCATGTCGTATTGGGTGATGATATTTTCTTCGCCTCGGGTGTCGTATTGAAGGGGGACAATTTCAGTCAGCGGGATGGGAGAAATGACAACGCCGGCGGCGTGAACGGAGATATGCCGGGCGCAACCCTCAATTTTTTTTGCCATATCAATGATTTCTTTGACCGTCGCGTCGGCTTTATAAAATTGTTTTAACTCCGGAACTTCCTCCATCGCTCGGTCTATGGTCATTGGAAAACCTTGAGCGCCGAAAGGGATGAGTTTTGATATTTTGTCTCCCAGACCGTATGGGTGGCCGAGAGCGCGGGTAACGTCGCGTACCGAACCGCGGGCCATCATTGTGCCGAATGTTCCGATTTGGGCGACCTTGTCGGCGCCGTATTTTTCCTTGGCGTAAGCGATTACTTCGTCGCGACGGTTGTCGGCAAAGTCCATGTCAATGTCGGGAGCGGACGGACGCTCGGGGTTTAGAAATCTTTCAAAAGGTAATTTATAAACCAAAGGATTGACGTTGGTGATTCCGGCGAGATAAGTTACAAGCGAGCCGGCGACCGAACCGCGAATGGTGGTCAAGATATTGTTCTTGTGGGCGAATTTCATCAGGTCGCCGACGACAAGAAAATAAGGAGCGTAGCCCTTGTCTCTGATAACCTTGAGCTCGTATTCAATTCTCTCTTTTAACTCCGGGGTTTCTGTTACTTCGCGTTTTTTTATGCCCTCAAAAACCATCCTGCGGAGCTCGTCATCATGCGACAGTCCGCTTTCCACAATCACATTTGGGAAGAGCCACTTGCCGAGAGTAAGCTCTAAATTGCAGAGTCCGGCGATTTTTGCCGTATTTTCCAGCGCTTCCGGAATATCCTTAAAAAATTTTTCCGCTTGAACCGGCGAAATTAAAGAGAAATCCTCTTCTTCATTTCCGATGCCACCGCGGTCGTGCCAATCAATGTTTTGAATTGAAAGCAAGGTGTTGCGAGCCGCTCGGTCTTTTTTGTCTATATAAAAAACTTCCTGTCCGGCCATAATCGGCGTTGCTGTTTCTTTCGCGAGCGAAATAAGTGCCGTCATTTTTTCTTTGTGGCCGTCAATCTCCGGGTGGTGAGTAATTTCAATAAAGAACGAATCCTTGCCGTAAACTTCCCGATACCAATTTATGAGCGTCTTGGCTTTGACAAAGTCCTTCATGGCGACGGCTTGGGCAATATCGCCTTGCAATGCTGGCGAGATAGCCACTAGGCCGTCCTTGTATCTCTCAATAAGTTCCTTGTCTATCCGTGGCTTGTAGTAAAAGCCCTCAAGATGAGAGGCCGTAACCAATTTGATGAGATTTTTATAACCGGTTATGTTTTTGGCGAGAATGACTAATCTGATTCGCGCGTTATCTATGCCGTGGTCTTTGTCAAATCTCGTCCGCGGCGCGATGTAAGCGTCAATGCCCAAAATCGGCTTAATGCCGTTTTTCTTGCACTCTTTATAAAACTCAATGGCGCCGTAGAGATTGCCGTTGTCGGTCAAAGCCAACGATTTCATGCCGAAGTCCTTGGCGGCCGCGACCAAATCGGGAATTTTAGGCAGGGCGTTCAACAAACTGTAATGACTGTGAACGTGGAGGTGGGTGAATTTTGTGGCGTCAGAAACACCGGATGTATTAGATGCCATGCTAAAATTATACAACTTAAAAATGAGCTTACCTACTTCTCGGATTAGATTCATTGTTGGGATAGACGAGGCCGGCAGAGGACCGCTTGCCGGGCCGGTTTCGGTCGGGGCGGTTGTGGTGTCAGTAACGGCAATCGCCGCTAAAAAATTAAAGCTTTTTTCCAGCCAAAATTCCTCATATTCGTCATCGTTGCCGTTATTGTCGTTGTCAAAACTATTTTCTTCGGCAAAATTTCATCACTCGCTTTTTCAGGGTGTTAAGGACTCCAAAATGCTGACATCTGCGAGTCGCGACAGGTGGTTTAAAAAAATTAAGACAGCCAGAAAAGAAGGAAAGCTGGATTATCGCGTTTCCTGTGTTGGTTCAAAAATTATTGACCGCAAAGGCATCGTTTTCGCGATTCGGCTTGCCGTAAAACGCTCGCTTGAAAAGTTGGGCGTCTCGCCACATCAGACGCTCGTTTTGCTGGACGGCAGTTTATCGGCGCCAAAGCATTTTTTGTTTCAAAAAACGATTATCCGTGGCGACCAGACCGTGCCGATTATCAGTTTGGCTTCAATCGCCGCCAAAGTCGTCCGCGACAAGAAAATGATTCGGCTTTCTAAAAAGTTTCCTGATTTTGGTTTTAACGCCCACAAAGGGTATGGAACACTTTCTCACAGGCGGAAAATCAGAAAGTATGGGCCGTGCGAAATTCACAGGCGAAGTTTTTTGCGGGGGATTTTAAGGTAAATTTAGCCCCGCTTTTTATGCTAGGCGGGCGGGCTTGACAAAATTGAAATTCAGTATATTATTCTAGGAAGAGGGGCTCTATTGTTGAGTCCTGAAAACACGAGATTCTTTTTGAGGAGTAACGGTGATGCCGCAAGCAAGGAGCACTTTTGTTGCCTTGATGCCTTGTAGATGGAGTCCACAGCGTGAAGGCGTGCGCCAGTTCTTGGTATTTCCTTGGAGGGAAGACCGAAACAAGGGATTGGATGAAACGAAAGAGGAGACACTCGCAAGAGTTGGATCTGAGAGCGTTCCTGTTTCGTACAAATTCATCGGAGGTACGAACAATGGTCATCCCGATGAGTTTGACAAGTTTGTGACCGGTTCGAGAGAATTCATGGAAGAATCAAGGATCGTCATGGTAGCCGATGACCTCCATGATAGGGTGGCCCACATCTTCAGAGTAGAGAAGTTTGGACACACCCAATACTTCATGCTCTTTAATGCCAATGAGCTTTGGCAGAAATGGGAAAGTGAAGTCAGAAGGGAAATCACAATTGATGACGCAACGCCACCTAGGCCAGGTCGGCCCAAGCGTTGCGCCGAGGTTCTGGGTGTGCCGGTGTGGATTGATGAAGATGTTCTTCTCTCCGGCGGCGACATGTTCGCCTCACATCTTCCTGCTCTTGTTGACGCACATAACTGGCTTGGGTTAGGTCCAATTGAGTCAATGACCTAATCTTCTAAACAGTCCAGCCCGCCACCACCAAGGTGTCGGGCTCTTTCATTACCCTGGTTTTTTGTGATTTTTTTTGCAAAAAATTTAGCGCCAGCAATAACAGGAGGTTTCTGTCGTGTGAACAGCCCGCGCCATGCTTTTTGGAGCAGTTTTGGCTTTTCTCACGAACAATCTGCAATATGCTTTTCAAGGCAGTTGCGTTTTCTGCCGAGAAAAGCATATTGTGGGCTGTTCGTGAGGAATCATTACCTTGCCCAAATTAGGTTTGTATGTATAATCTCTAGCTGTATGGTCGTCCGAATGCGAAGTACCAGAAGTCACACCGGCAACCGCCGGTCGCACCACGCGCTAAAAGCGCGGGGTTTTGCTCTGTGCGCGAATTGCAAAGCGCCAAAGCAAAAACATGCCGTTTGCGAAAGCTGTGGACAATATAGAGGGCGGAAGGTTATTGACATGGAGACCGCCCTCAAAAAAGACACGAAGAAGTCCCAGAAAAAAGCAGAGGCGAAATAGGTTAGACGGGTGAAAATAGGCAAGCTAGCTAGCCAAAGCAGGAAGTAGTTCGCGCAAGCGATATGGCAAATAGGCACCTTTCCAGAGCAATAGTCGTTCAGTCATTGTTTGAGACTGATTTCAATAACAAAAGCGGGGAAGAAGCGCTTGAGATTCTTCGTCGCAATGCGGAGGAATTTGCTCCCGGTATGGGGGATTTTTTATTCACTGAGAATCTGCTCAAGCAGGTTCTTAAAAAGACACCCGACCTTGATAAAATTATTGCCAAAGCCGCGCCCGATTGGCCGATTGAAAAAATCTCAGTCATTGACCGAAACATTTTGAGAGTTGGCCTCTACGAACTGATTTTTGCCGACCGCAAAGAGGTTCCGCCCAAGGTGGCGATAAACGAAGCGATTGAACTGGCTAAAACCTATGGCGGCGAGACAAGCAGTAAATTCGTGAACGGCGTTTTGGGCGCGGTCTATAAAGAAATGGGCGAGCCGGGCAAAGACGAAATCTCAAAAAGAAAAAAACCCAAAGATATTCCGGATTCGGAGGCCCCGCTTGAAAAACTCGGCGGCGCGGTCGTTTACGCCCGTCACGGCGGCGATATTTATCTGGCTCTTGTCCACGATGTTTTCGGCCATTGGACGCTTACCAAAGGCCGACTTGAGCCGAACGAAGACGAAAAAGCCGGCACGATTCGCGAGGCGCGGGAGGAAATCGGTTTGGACGTGGAAATAAAAGAGAAACTCGGCCAGAACGAATATATCGCTTATCATCCGGAAGACGGCAAGAAACGAAAACGAGTCATCTACTTTCTGGCTGAAGCGCCCTTCAAGGACCTCAAACTTGAAGAAGGCAACGGCGGTCTTGACGATGTAAAATGGTTCAAACTTGCCGACATTCTCAATTTGAATTTTTATAATGACATTTTGCCGACGGTTACAAAGGCGATAAATATTTTACTTAAAAAATAATATGAATTTCAGCGAATTTGAGAAAAATGCGGGCATAAATTTTGCGGACAAAAAACTGCTCCGTCAGGCCTTTGTTCATCGTTCCTATATAAATGAAAACAAAGACGCCGGTTTTGAGCACAACGAACGCTTGGAATTTTTGGGCGACGCCGTTTTGGAACTGGTCATTACGGATTATCTTTACAAAAAATATCCGGACAAGACCGAAGGCGACATGACTTTGTATCGGTCGGCGCTCGTAAACGCGACCACTTGCGCGGCGGTGGCGACCAAACTCGGCGTCAACGATTTCCTGATTCTCTCAAAAGGCGAGTCCAAAGATGTCGGTCGGGCTCGTCAATACATTTTAGCCAACACTCTTGAAGCGATTATCGGCGCGCTTTATCTGGACCAAGGATACGATGTCGCCAAGGACTTCATCGGCAGGCATATTTCACCGCTTATCGGCAAGGTTCTGGCCGAGGGTTCATGGATGGATTCAAAAAGCCGTTTTCAGGAGCGCGCGCAGGATATTGAAGGAAGCACGCCCTCATACAAAACAATAAAAGAAACCGGTCCCGACCATGATAAACGCTTTACGGTCGGCGTTTTTATCGGCGCCAAAATGGTGGCAAGCGGGGAAGGCGAGTCAAAGCAAGATGCCGAGCAGGAGGCGGCGCGAAAAGCGCTGGAGGTGAAGAGTTGGGAATGAAAATTAAACAAAAATTGATTACAGTTCTGATATGGTCCCTATACAGTGGAAAGAAGGGCCGTTTATGTGTTTATTGATGCGTCAAATCTTTGGGAAGTCCAGAAGGCCAAAGGCAGATTTTTTGATTACGAAAAACTAAAGAATTTCCTCAAGGCCAAATTCTCGGGTTCATCAATAGAAATTTTTTATTACACGGCTTATCCAGCAGAAGGCACAAGAGATTATAATCTAGACGGAAAACATCGTTTCTTTACATATCTTAAAAAAGGCCTAGGTTTTATTGTTCGTAAAAAAGCGTTAAAGCGAATTAGCGTAATGACAAAAAAGGGTGAAATTGTCCAAGAAAAAGGAAATATGGATGTGGAAATAACGATTGATGCAACACGCAACCTAGAAAAATACGACGTGGCAGTATTTTTTAGCGGTGATTCTGATTTTTTAGCACTAGTAAATTATTTGAAACAAAATAGAAGAAAAGTTTATGTCTTTTCTTCTAAAAAGAACATTTCGGAAGAATTGCGAACTGGAAGTGACGGATATTTGGATGTCCTAAAAATCAGGGATGATATTTGGGGCAGAACCATGAAATCTAGGAGATAGAAAAGAAAGTTACATAAAACACAACTGCCCTCCTTGCGGAAGGCAGTTCTCGGATGTAATACCCTAACAGTTCATTACTGAACCGAAAGACCCATTTAGTATACTTATTATTTAGAAAAAAACAAGCGGAAATCATATATAGAAAATTATTCCAGAAAAGGTCAAGACATCCTGCCTTTTTTGGGTTAAAATTTACCCATGTATCTAAAAAATCTGGAACTTTCGGGTTTCAAATCATTCGCAAAAAAAACCGACCTTTCGTTTAATACACCAATCACATCCATTGTCGGTCCGAACGGTTCGGGCAAATCAAACATTGCCGAAGCGTTCAGTTTCGTTTTGGGCGAGCAATCGTTCAAATCCATGCGCGGCAAAAAAGGCGAAGACCTTATCTGGAACGGCAGTAATGAAGCCGGCCGGGCGAATCGGGCGTCGGTCAAAATCGTTTTTGACAATAGCCGGCGTTTTTTGAATCTTGATTTTGACGAAGTCAGCGTTGAGAGAACGGTTTTTCGCGACGGCGTTAACGAGTATTCCATAAATGGCAGTCGGGTTCGGCTCAAGGATGTTTTGGAACTTTTGGCTTCGGCTCACATCGGCGCTTCCGGACACCACATTATTTCTCAAGGCGAAGCCGACCGGATTTTGAATTCAAACGCTAAAGAGCGCAAAGCGATGGTTGAAGACGCCCTCGGCCTCAAAATTTATCAATACAAAATGGAAGAAAGCGAACGGCGACTTGATAAGACCGAGGAGAATATCAAGTCGGTTGAATCGCTTCGCCGAGAGGTCTTGCCGCACCTCAAATTTTTAAAAAAACAAGTTGAGAAAATTGAAAAGGCGTTGGAAATGAGAAGTCAGCTTGCCTCGCGCTACAAAGAATACCTAAAACGGGAAAACATTTATCTTACCGACCGTAAAGCAAAAATTGCCGCCGAAAAAACGCCGGTTGAAAAACGTCTAAACGAACTTGAACACGATTTGAAAGACGCCAAATCAATTCTTGAACGCTCAAAGTCGCATGACCAAAAAAGCAGTCGCATCCTTTTGCTTGAAGAAAAAATCAGAAAAATTCGCGAAGAAAAAGACGGCCTTGTCCGTGAAATCGGCCGGATTGAGGGTCAGACGGCATCCGAGGAGCGAATCCAGAAAAAAGAGCGCGAATTGTCAAAAACCTTTGAACAAAACGTGCCGATTGTTGAGATTGAGAATCTGGCGGCGGAACTGGACGCACGGCTAAACCAAGCCGAAACCGAAACCGAACCAATCGGTCTAAAGAAAATTTTTGACGGAATCCGGGGGCTCATTTCCGGTTTTATCGCGAAACACAAACAAAAAACCAATGCTCAAAATATTTTGGATTCCGAAAAAGTTCTCGGCGGACTCAAAGGCAAGAAAATTGAGCTGGACAAAAAACTTTCCGACATTCGGAGCGAGGAAGAAAATCATTCAAAAGAATATTCGGCTTTGAGGAGCGAAATTGACGAAGAAAAAGACACCAATCGCGCCGCCGAAAAAAAGGTCTTTGAAGTCATGACGGCTCAAAACGAAGTTATCGCCCAAAGAAGTGCGATACGGACACGGGAGGAGGCCATGAAAGCCGAAGAAGATGATTACAAACGTGAGCTCGGCGAAGCGGCGGCGATTGTCGGACGGGAAGTTCTGGATTTTGAAAATTTTGATTTAGGGGAAGAGGCAGAGGGAACGGGGCGGGTGGGAGAAAATTTCAATGAGAACGGGAGTGAGCGCGAAAAAAACAGCCGCGGGCAACGCGAACAAATTGCCACCGAAGACCGCTATGTCCAGCATGACCGCCGCCGCGAGCTGGAAAAGATAAAAATTCGGCTTGAAGAAAGCGGCATCGGCGCGTCGGACGATGTAATGAAAGAATTTCGGGAGGTTTCGGAACGCGACGCCTTTCTGGTTGGAGAGTTGGCTGACCTGGAAAAATCAGCCGAGTCGCTCCGAACGCTCATTGATGAACTTAGCCAGAAAATCAGCGTGGAATTTTCAACCGGCCTTGAAAAAATCAATAAACAGTTTGAAGAATTTTTCTCATTGATGTTCGGGGGCGGGCAAGCCAAACTTGTTCTTGTAAAAGAAAAGAAACGCCGGCCGATTGGCATAGATTCGGATTCGGATTCGGATTTGGAAGCAACCGTCGGCATTATCGGCGCTTCCTTGGAAGGTGAGGAAATTGAAGCCGAAGAAGGGATTGATATTTCCGTAAATTTGCCGAGAAAAAAAGTCAAAGGTTTGATGATGCTTTCGGGCGGGGAAAGAGCCCTGACTTCAATTGCGCTCATTTTTGCCATGTCGCAGGTTAAACCGCCGCCATTTATAATTCTTGACGAAACCGATGCGGCCTTGGATGAATCCAACTCAAAAAAATACGGCGACATGATTGAAAACCTGGCCAAATATTCGCAACTTATTCTCATCACTCACAACCGCGAAACCATGTCCCGAGCCGGTGTTCTTTATGGCGTTACCATGCTTTCCGGCGTTTCAAAGCTTCTCTCCATCCAGTTTGATGAGGCGGTTGAGGCGGGGAAGTAGGATTTTCTGTATCAAGTCTTTCAAATTGTTTTTTTATGGTCTTATTAAGCTCTATATTAGAGGTTTTTTT
>CAYIYW010000023.1:0-10190 GCA_964367845.1 uncultured Candidatus Saccharibacteria bacterium
CATAGCCGGTTTTTTCACTCGCCTGCCCGCAATAGATAATCCAACGATTTTTTGACGACTCTTTTAAACGATTATTCTTTTAATAAGCGGATTTATTCTTGTAATAATTTCATAATCAGAGGTTTCCGACAAACCGGCGATTTCTTGAGCCCGAATTTCTTCATTCCCGTCTCGACCGATGAGCGTAACCGCGTCGCCGATTTTGACTCCAGAAATATCGGTAACATCTATCGTAATCATGTCCATTGAAACCCGGCCGACGATTCGCGCCCTCTGTCCGCGGACAAGAACATGACCGACGCTTGAAATCGCTCTCGGCAAACCGTGCCAGTAACCGACTGGGCAAACCGCAAGCGTTGTATCGCGTTCAAGCGTTTCCACTAAATCATAACCGACCGATTCGCCTTTCTTGACATTTTTTATCTCGCCAATGATTGTTCTCCACGAAAGAACCGGTTTTAGGGGCAGTTTCTCCTCCGCAAAACCGCGGACTTGAACGGATGGCCAAAGGCCGTAAACGGTAATGCCGAAGCGCGCCATGTTAAAGTGCGATTGCGGATAAATAATCGCGCCGGCGCTTGCCGCCGCGTGAATAATCAACGGACGACCCGCCGAAATATCCGCCTCGGCAAACGCTTTTTGCCAGAGTCCGAACTCTTCAAGTTGGGCCGATGTTTTCGTCGGAAAAGACGGATTTTTTGCCGCGGCCAAATGAGTGAAAAGCCCTTCAACTGAAATGTTGCCGTGGAGAGATTTTAGTTTTGAAATTACACGCGGGATGTCGGCAAGCAAAAAACCCTGACGGTGCATTCCCGTGTCAACTTTTATATGAATTGAGAGTTTTTTATTCGAGCCGATATTTGCGCTGGCATTTGGGCTGTCATTCAGACCGTCATTCAGACCGGCGATTTGTTCAAGTGTTTCAAATGTTGAAACGGTGAGAGAAATGTTTTCGTCTGCCGCTTCTTCAAGTCTGCTTGGCAGAGTGTAGCCGAGAACCAGAATCGGCGACTTAATCCCCGCCTTACGAAGTGCTGTGGCTTCAACAATAGAATCCACGCCGAGCCAGTCAGCGCCGAGTTTTTCCATTTCTTTTGAGAAATCAACGAGGCCATGGCCATAGGCGTTTGACTTTACCACCGCCATGAATTTCGTTTTTGGCGAAACCGACGAAATAAGACCGCGAAGAAGCTTGTAGTTGTGAGCCACGGCTTTGGCATCAATCTCAATCCACGTTCGCAGGCCGTTTAGTTCTGGGTTAGTTTCTGGGTGATTTTTCATTTTTTTAAAATATTGGCGGTGCTTCCATTGAGGTTCTTTGTTGCCTTGAATCAACCACCCCACGGCAAGCCAACGGGGAAATCTGCTTTGTATATTATAGTATTTGTATTACCTTGTCAGCTTTTTAAGCAACCCCGACCCGTAAAAACTAAGTATAATTTTCTTTGAGATAAATGGTATATTTTCTCAAACGGGGTAAAAAACTTGAAAATATAGCCAGAGTATATAAACCAAGCTCATGAGTAAATTTGAAAGATACTATAAAGCGGTCAGTTTTCTTGAGGGTCTCAATAATTTGCCTTTGCAAGGAGATTATATGATTGACAAGCATCACGCGGATATTTATCTCAAGCGAATGAGATATTTTCTTGAACTTCTTGGAAATCCGGACAGGGGCCACAAATTTATTCATATCGCGGGCACATCAGGCAAAGGCACGGTGACAAATATGATACACGAAATACTTCTGGCTTCAGGAACAAAAGTCGGCTCATTCACCTCGCCCTTTGTCGCAACCTCCATTGAAAAAATCAAAGTAGGAGACAAGTATATATCACCCGATGAATTCGCCGATATTGTTGACTATATAAAACCTTTTATAGACATGTCCTATGTGAACGGCCCATACGGCAGACCGTCTTATTTTGAAATTTTTTTAGCCATCGCTCTGGTTTATTTCAAGAGGCAAAAATGCGACTGGGTAATTTTGGAGGTCGGTCTCGGTGGCAAATATGATGCGACGAATGTTATTGAGAAGCCCATGATTACGGCGATTACTAACATTGACTATGACCACACTGAAATTCTCGGCAAAACGCTGAAAAAGATAGCATTTGATAAGGCGGGAATAATAAAAAACGGGTCGGTATTTTTTACGACCGAACAGCGCGGTTCGCTGATGAAAATATTTAGTGAGATATGCGAGGCAAAACATGTGTCATTGCATCAATTACCCCGTCAAGATAGTTATCAAAATAGCAACAAGGAACTGGCAACCGTTATTACCCGACATTTAGGAATTAACGAAAAACATATTGCACAAGGTATAAAAAATGCTCGTCTAATGTGCCGGTTTGAAACCATTCAGGACAAACCATTGGTAATTATTGACGGAGCGCATAACCGAGCAAAGATAAAGACCACAGTTGATAATTTGAAAAAAAATAAGTTTAAAAAACTGTATCTAATTGTCGGCATTGCGGAAAATAAGGACCACACTTCTATTCTAAAGCAAATAATTCCGCCAGCTGACTGTGTATTCTTTACCCGATTTCAAATTAAGGATAGAAAATGCGCTCATCCAAAAGAATTGTTTGCGAAGGCCGAAAAATATTTAAAAAAGAAAGCTTCGGCGGAGATATTTCTGGACCTGGAACGAGCGGTGCTCCACGCGCTCAAAAAAGCGGGGCCAGAGGATTTAATTTTAATAGTCGGTTCCTTTTTTCTGGCGGGCGAGGCAAGAAAATTTTGGTTTCCCGAAGAAGGAATTTTAAAATACAGAAAGATATTTAACGGTTAGAGAGGTCGTTAATCCTCCAAAGTCCAATTTGGTGCGCCGGGAGGGACTCGAACCCCCGTAGACCATAGGTCGCGACGTTTACAGCGTCGTGTAATTGCCACTATACGACCGGCGCATATTCTTGCTTGAACTCAGAAATCCATTTTCTCACAACAGCCAGAAGCTTCTTGTCAGAATATCTGATATGCACTAAACCATATGGCATTTTATTCAATTTTGCAATCTTATAATCGTTTCTAACATATGGCTTACTAAATTGTTTTTTAGGTATTGCGATTTTTCTACTCCAAAAATTAAGAAGCTCCTTCGTATCTTGGTTTGAATAACAATATAAAAGTACTCGTAATCTTTTTTCATCAACACCGCATATCGTCCTAAGAAATCTTGTAAAGATTACCGCCATCTCAGGATCACAATTTGCAAAATCAATTCCATGACTTTTATCCGCTTTGTAGCCCTCACACAAATAAAGGACTGCGCCAATCGTTTTTAATATTTTTTGATTGGCAGTTAGATTACTCTTAATGTGGAAGGAGAGCTCCTTTTTTAAATAGCTAACTCTGTTTGATTCAGAAGGTGAACGACGGCTCAGGTGATGACGTCTCATAAAATAGCAGACGGCATCAATGGAAACACCGAGCTTTGCGCTTACTTCCGTCATACTTAAACCATCCTTATAGTAAAGGCTCTTAACAAGATTTACTTTCTTATCATCGATTGTTGCCACTCTGTAAGTATGCAGAAAATTTAGATTTAGTCAATTGGCTAAGTACCAAAAACACTTTGGCTTGGACAATGCCTGCAAAATTTTAGCAGAAATTTATGCGTACCCCGAAATGTATTACTGCCGATTAGTTGGCGACCGGCGTTGTCGCCGCTATGGACTCTTCAATCAAGCTTCCTTTCCGTCCTTTCTTTACATCAAAAACAAATTCATTATTTTTTACGTCAACGGTTACCGTCCCGCCCTTCACAATGCCTTTGGAAATTATCAGAGACGCCACCTGATTTAGAATTTTATTTTGAATGAGACGCCGAAGAGGCCGTGCGCCGTATTGCGGGTTATAGCCCTCTTTGGCCAGAAACTCAATCGCTTGAGGCGAAATTTCCAGCGAAATTTCCTTTTCGGCGAGTCGCCCCCTGACAAGTTCCACCTGAATTTTGGTGATGTCGGCAATCGCTTCTTTACTCAAGACGTCAAAAATAATAATGTCGTCCAAACGGTTGAGAAATTCCGGTTTGAAATATTCCTTAAGAGCGTTCATGAGCCGGTTTTTGGTTTCTTCGTATGTTTCCTTCTCCGTGGAACCGCCGGAAAAACCGACCTTCTGCATCCGGTCAATGAACTGGGCGCCGATGTTTGAAGTCAGGACGATAACTGTATTTTTGAAGTTAACCAACCGTCCTTTGGCGTCGGTCAGACGACCGTTGTCCAACACCTGCAGGAGTATGTTGAAAACCTCGGGATGGGCTTTTTCAATTTCATCAAAAAGAATCACCGCGTACGGCCGGTGGCGGACAAGTTCGGTCAACGCCCCGCCTTCCTCGTAGCCGACATAGCCGGGCGGAGCGCCGATAAGTTTTGAGACCGCGTGTTTTTCCATAAACTCCGACATGTCAACGCGGATAAGGGCTTTTTCGTCGTCAAACATGAATTCGGCGAGCGCTTTTGTGAGCTCGGTTTTGCCGACACCGGTCGGACCCATAAACATGAACGAACCAATCGGCCGATTCGGGTCGGAAATTCCGGCCCGCGAGCGTTTGACGGTATCAGAAATTACACTGACCGCGTTGTTTTGCCCAACGATTCGCCGCTTCAGAAATTCTTCCATCCGGTTGAGTTTTTCGGCCTCGGCTTCAAGCATTCTAGCCATTGGCACACCCGTCCAACGCGAAACGATATCGGCAATGTCGCCTTCGTTGATTTCTTCGCGCAAAATACTTCTTGAGCTTTGAAGTTTTTTAAGTCGTTTGGCTTTTGCGTCCAATTCTTTCTCAAGTTCGGGGACTTTGCCGTATCTAATCTCGGCCACTTTTGCCAAATCAATCCGGGTCTCGGCGCTTTCGGCCTCGTATCTCAAACTTTCCAACTCTTTCTTGATATTTTTAATATCAGAAACCGTTTCCCTTTCGTTTTTCCATTTAAGCTCAATCTCGGCGGTCTGCTCTTTCAGGTCGGCAATTTCTTTGTCAATCTCTTTCAGCCGCGATTTCGTTTTTGGACTTTTAGTGGTTTTGACTTCCTTTGAAAGCGCTTCCTTTTCAATTTCAAGGCGCATAATTTTAGAATGAGCTTCTTCCAGAACCGGCGGCATGTTTTCAAGCGAAATGCGACGAAAAGAAGCGGCCTCGTCTATGAGGTCAACGGCCTTGTCCGGCAAAAAACGGTCGGTAATGTAACGACTGCTTAAGGTAACCGCCGCCTGAATGGCGTCATCGTTTATTCGCACCCCGTGGTAAAGCTCGTATTTGTCCTTGAGACCACGCAAAATTGCGATGGCGTCTTCAACCGACGGCTCGTTTACGTAAACCGGCTGGAAACGCCGAGTCAGAGCCGGGTCTTTTTCAATATATTTTTGGTATTCCTTCAAAGTCGTCGCGCCGATAGCCCGAAGTTCACCGCGAGCCAGCGGCGGTTTAAGCATGTTTGAAGCGTCAATTGACCCCTCGGCGGCGCCGGCGCCGACAATCGTGTGAATCTCGTCAATAAAAAGAATGATTTTGCCTTCGGCGCGCTCAATTTCTTTTATGATGTTTTTCAGCCGTTCCTCAAATTCACCGCGGTATTTTGTGCCTGCAATGAGCAGGCCGAGGTCAAGCGAAACGAGCTCCTTGCCTTTCAGCGATTCCGGCACATCGCCGGTTGCCATTTTTATGGCCAGACCTTCAGCAATCGCCGTCTTGCCGACACCGGCCTCGCCGATAAGAATCGGATTATTCTTTTTTCGGCGGGAAAGAATTTGGATAATTCTTGAAATTTCGTTGTCCCGGCCGATGACAGGGTCAAGTTTATTTTCTAAAGCCAGTTTCGTTAAACTCCGTGTATATTTCAGAATTGACCTCGGTTTTTTGGATTGAGCCGCGTCGGGCGTCTTGGTATGGCGAAGCTCCTCAAGAACCTTAAGAACTTTCTCCTTGGTAATTTTGAAACGCGACAAAAGCTCGCGGGCCTGATTTTGGCCGTCAAGAATGGCAACAAACAAATGCTCGGTTGAGACAAATTCGTCCTGAAGAACAGCGGCAATCTTGGTGCTGTTTTCAATGGATTGAGCGAGCTCGGGCGTTAAATAAATCTGATATGACGGCGAAAGCGTTCCGCCGGACTCCGGGCTTTCAATGGATTCAAGAATGGAATCGGTCAAAAGAATCGTGTCCGTGTCCAATTTCTCCAAAATGGAAGTAACCATGCTTTCTTCCTGCAATACAAGAGCGGCGATAAGGTGCATCGGATTGACATGGTTTTGACCGCGTTCAATCGCCAGTTCATGGGCCTTTCTGATGGCTTCTTTGGCTTTTGTTGTGAAGTGGTTAAATGGGGGCATGGTTAATCTGGTTCGCGTCTTATTCTCTTATTCAAAGAACTTTGAACTTTCGCGCTTGATGGCGCTTATCGCCGTGTAAAATGTTTCCCGACTCTCCACCGGTTCAAAGTTTTCAAAACCGACCATTTCGCCGTTTAGATTCAGGAGAATTGAGCCGGCAATCAGGTCACGAAGCGGCGTGTCAATTTCAATCGCTGAAACGACTTTGGTCGTCGTGGCGTTACTTTGAATTTCTTCATGGTTGACGGAGCTGATTCGGCCAATCGCTACCGCTTCTTTTTCTTTGCCACCGACCGCAATAACCGTCTGTCCGAGTTGCGGATTATCTGTCTTGCCGATGATGACCGGAATAAAATTCTTCGGAGCGTTACCTTTGATAACGGGGGTTAGAAAAATGGCGTTTGTTTTTTCACTCGTTCCGACAATGACGACGGGATACGATTCCCCACTGGCCGAAAAAATCACATTGTAAGAATTACCCGCGACGACGAAACGTTTGTCGGCGAGAATCGTGCCGTCTTTTTTAATGACAACGCCGATACTTTGGACAATCGGCTGGCCCTCCGCTTGATTTTGATATATCCGAACCAAGCTGTCGCGACTCTTGTTTATGGAATCAATAATCAGGTCTTCCTCTTTTACAACAACAGTCACTTCCCGAGTAACGGTATTTGGCGCCTGCGGCACGATGGTTTCAATCGTTCGCTCAACCACCCGATTAATCGTTTGGGTAACGTTTTGAGGCACCTCGCGGAGAAGAGAGGTGGTGATAATCCCCGTGCCAATTGAGGTTACGAAACTCACCAAAAGACACAGGAGAACCATTTGGGTTTTATTGAGGTCTTCCATTTGCTCATTCAAAAAAGCTTCACTCTATGTTGCTAATAATAAGGCAAGAACCCGCGCTGTGCAAGAACTGAGTAAGAATCGCATAAGAACTGCGCAATTTCAGAAACATGCAGACCTTTGTAAAAGACAGTTTTAAAAGTATAATCGGAGCTTAAGCCACGCTTCCTCACAAAGCTTCCCCGCTAACATGCCTTTTACTCTCACAATTGAAACGAACTTTTGGATAGCCGTCGCGGTTGCGGTTCTGGCCATTATTGACGCTTTGTGGCTTGTTTTCATGACCCGAAAAATAAAGCGACTTCTGGGAGGGACACAGGCCAAAGACATTCAAGAGGCCTTGGTTATAATCCGCAAGGAGCTGGACAAATTGAAGGGATTTAGAAATGAAGTTGATAAATATCTTGAGACCGTTGAGATGCGTCTCAAGCGAAGCGTTCAAGGTGTTGAGACCGTAAGGTTTAATCCTTTCAAAGGCACCGGCGACGGCGGTAATCAAAGTTTCTCCACGGCTTTCCTTGACGAGGAGGGCAACGGCGTGACGGTTTCAGGTCTCTACAGTCGCGAGCGAGTCAGTATTTTTAGCAAGGCCGTCAAAAATTTCAGCTCTGATTTTGAATTAACTGATGAAGAGCGCGGAGTAATTGAAAACGCCCGAAAAAAACTTACAAATCATGTCCGCTAGAATTTCAAAAAATACAAAAAATACACTGGTAGAACGCCCACCCGTCGTTGTGGTTATGGGCCATATTGACCATGGCAAATCCACCCTCTTGGACTATATCCGCAAAACCAAAATTGTTGACAAGGAAGCCGGCGGCATTACCCAGCATGTTTCGGCTTACGAAGCTGTGTACGAAGTCGGAGGCACCGACGGCATCGGCGGTAAAAAACGCCGAGTAACTTTTCTGGACACTCCCGGCCACGAGGCCTTTCACACTTTGCGCTCGCGAGGCGCAAAAATCGCCGACGTCGCCATCCTAGTCGTTTCGGTTGAAGACGGCGTTAAACCTCAAACCCTTGAGGCCTTGAATCGCATCAAGGAGCAAGATATTCCATTTGTCGTCGCCATAAATAAAATTGATAAGCCGAACACCGACATTAATCGGGCCAAACAGAGTTTGGCGGAAAATGACATTTATGTTGAGGGATACGGCGGCACGGTCTCGTGCGTGCCGATTTCCGCCAAAACCGGCGAGGGCGTTCCCGAGCTTCTTGATGTCGTTTTTCTGGCTTCCGATTTACAGGAGCCAAAGGGCGACCGAAATATCAGCGCCAAAGGTGTGGTTATTGAAAGCAAACTTGATTCGCGAAAAGGCATAACCGCGACTTTAATAATAAAAGACGGAACTCTTCGAACCGGGGATTTTGTGGTCGCAGGCCCGAGCATGGCAACCGTTCGAGTGATGGAAAATGACCTTGGCGAAAAAATAAATGAGGTTAGCTTTTCCACTCCGGTAACAATCGCCGGCTGGGATGAGCTTGTGCCGGCCGGCGCAGAATTCCAAACATTTGAAACAAAAGACGATGCGGTCTCCTGCTGTAAAAATTTCAAGGAAAATGAAGCGGAAACGGCCCGATTGGCAAAGTCCAGCTCACTTGCCGGTCGGGTCAAGGCCGATGCCGACGGCGCAGGCAGTGCCGTTGCGGAAAACGCCGACGGCATCGGCGGCGCCGGTAGCGTCAGCGAGATTGCTGTTCTACCACTCATTGTCAAAGCCGACACTTTGGGCAGTTTGGAGGCGATAAGTTATGAAATTAAAAAAATAAAAAATGCTCGCATCCAGCCAAAAATTATTTCCGAAAGTATTGGAGCAATCGGCGAAGGCGATGTGAAGTTGGCCAACGGTCATAAAAAAGCCGTCATTTTGGGTTTTAACACTAAAGCCGACTCCCCCGCCAAAATTCTGGCCGAGCGCGACAATATCGGAATAGAAATTTTTTCAATCATTTACAAATTGACGGAAAGGGTTGAAGAATTATTGAGGAAACAGACGCCCAAAATGATGGTTGAGGAAATGACTGGCAGTGCCAGAATCCTTCGGACTTTCAGCCATCAGCGCGACAAACAAATTATCGGCGGAAAAGTTGATGAAGGATTTTTGGCTGCGGGCAAAACCGTCAAAATAATCCGCAGAGAAACCGAAATCGGCGCCGGAAAAATCAAGGGCCTGCAACAACAGAAAAAGGACGTTGAAGAGATTAAGGCCGGCAATGAATTCGGCGCTCTTGTGGAATCAAAATTGGAAATCGCCGTTGGCGATGTGCTTCGGGCGTTTCAAACCGTTGAAAAATAATGGGCTGTCGTCAAGAAATGAATTGCCACAAAAAAATTATAAAAAATGAAACACAGCCAGGAATGAATCACAATCAGAAATGAACCACCGCAAAGAAAAAATTGAATCCCTTCTCGCCAGATTGGTGGGAGAATTTTTGAGCCATGAAGCCGGCCCGATGTCTTTAATCACCGTAACTCATGTCGCATATAACGAGAAAACAAATCATGCTTCGGTATTCATAACCGTCCTGCCCGAAAGCCAAGAAAAAACCGCCCTGGCCTTTGCCAAAAGAAAAAGTTCCGACCTGCGCGCGTTTGTGAAGGAACATATAAACATGCGAACTTTGCCTGTTTTCATTTTTTTTATTGACATCGGCGAGAAAAACCGCCAACGGGTTGACGACATTTCGGCGATGGACAACAAAAGCGCGGAGAATTCCTAAAAAGTGTTTTTAAGCACACCCCAAAAACACGCCAAAAATTTCCAATTCTACAAAAAAATGTACAGATGGAAAACCACCAAATTGTTTTCAACGGCCAAATTTTGGTGTATATTTGGCGGAGTCCCGCCTGCGACATCTGACCTTGGCGGCAAAATCGGCCACGTAGACAAGTGGTAAGTCAAGAGTTTGCAAAACTCTTATGCGCAGGTTCGATTCCTGTCGTGGCCTCAATGGTAGACTCGTTAACGGTTTCTTTTTTACCTCTCTACCTTTTGATACAA
>CAYIYW010000024.1:0-9826 GCA_964367845.1 uncultured Candidatus Saccharibacteria bacterium
TCCTCTAATCCGAGGAGGAACCATGGCCTGTGTGGTCATAGCGAGGAATGGCCTATTTTTAAGCCACTTTTCGCTATGACCAATCGCAAGTCTTATCAAAGAACTATGGGTACTATAGTACACCTAAACCCCATATTTGTCAACATGACCGTAATGGTTCAGTAACCCTCTCGGCGCGACACTCGTCAAACTTTACCAAAAAACACCATTTTATCCATATTTCTAGCCACTAAATTCCAATCATATTTTTCCCGAACCAACTTTTGCGCGTTTGAAATCAAATTTTCTCTCAATTCTGAATCAGACAAAAGCCGTTCAACACTTTCCGCAATGCTTTTCGGATTTCTGACCTCGCAAAAAAGCCCAGTTTCGCCGTCCGTCAGAAAATCTGGAATACCGCCAACAGGCGTTGCAATCACGGGCATGCCCGCCGCCATTGCCTCAAGGAAAGAATTGCCCATACCCTCGGAAAGCGAAGGACGGATGAAAATGTCAGAGGATTGTAAATATTTAGGCAGGTCGGCGTGATTCACGAATCCGATAAAAATCACGCGGCCCTCAACCTTCAAATCTCGCGAGAGTTTTTTTAATGAGTGTTCAAGCGGGCCGGCGCCGATAATTAAAAATTTTACATGATTCGGCAGTAGCGGCAGAGCTCTGATAACATCGGCTATGCCGTTTTTCAAGACAAGCCGAGACGAAGTAACCAAAAAAACATCATCGGGATTTTGCGCACCGCTTGGCACACCGCTTGCTTGAATGTCCCCCATTTTTTTCACAAGCTCATTTTTTAATTTCTCAAGTTCCACGACGGGATATTCGCGACCGAAAAGAGAAACGTCAACTCCGTTAGGAATGACCTGGATTGGCGCTCGCGCTCCCATGTCTCTCGCAAAATCGGCCAAATAGTTTGATATGGTCTGAATTTTGTCGGCCCGACGGAAAATTTGTACGAAAAGCGGATAAACAAACCACACTTTTCTTTTTATATAAGCAATCGGGTCGCCTTCCTGAAGCGTGAGAATAAATGGCACAGACGGCCGCAAATACTTGAAGAAAAGTGCTGCAAAACCGGCATAATTCGCCATTATTGACCAGACCGCGTCAAAACCGCGTTCGTGAGGCTTTTTGTGCAGCGCCAAACCCTTCCAAGCGCCTAAAAACGGGAATAAGAGTTTACCCAAAAAACCCGCGGCAAAAACACCCGAGCCGACTCTGTAAACATGGACATTTCCGATTTGTTCTTCCCGCTTTTGTTTGCCGTCAAGATTGACCGTTATCAGATGAAACTCAACATCCTTAATTCGGTCAGTGATTTCTTTGACCGCGATTTCCGCTCCGCCGACAAACGGATGATACGCCACTGAAAATATCAAAATCTTCATGAGCTGTAATAATTGAGGTTTATTCCGATTTTATTTTTTCTTCGGAAGGTCCAAAATCCGACGCAAAACATCCTCCGGAACCTCTTTCGGTTTGTCCGGTTTATCTGTTTTATCTCGTTCATTAGAACGTTCCGGTTGGAGATTTTGTTTCGGTGGAAAATGACCAGATTGTTGCTGAACTGGCCGGGGTTGAGACCCGGGCTGTACTTTCGGCTGTGATTGCGCTCGGGGCTGCGGTTGGCCGTCCTGCGGCGACGATTTAGTCAATTCCTCTTTTTTGGCCTTTTCAACAATATCTTTCAGCGCGTCTTTCAACTGCAAGAGGTTTTGCGACGACGGCCCTTTGTTTTGTGTTTTTTTAAGAGCGTCAAGCGGAATCGGCTTTGGCTGAAAAGCCGTCGGCTGGTTTTGATTATGAGATTGTGGCAAAGACGGCGACCGCGACGGTTGCGGTTGCGGTTGCGGTTGCGACGGAACATTTGTTGGTTTTGAATGAGTGGTTTGAATTTTTGGCGGTATTGTCAGCCCGGCGCCCATAACCGGCGCGACTCCTATGACATGGACCGTTCCATCTTTTTTCTGCTCCGGTTGAATAATCGGCTGAAATTGTCCGGCAGATTTGGCGTCCGGTTTGAATTGCTTTTTCTCAAACAGCACGGGCTCATGCCATTTTCTAATCTGCTCCTCAACTTCACCGCGCGGTTGAGCAAAATTTTTGCGCGAGCTTTCAATAATGTCATCGCGATAGTTTATATCCGGCTTTTTAATTGGCGGTAAAGTGGTGGCTGAAAACGGTTGAGAAGAAACGCCGTCAATCATCAGTTTCAGATAAACTTGAGCGAAACCAAGATTGACCACATCTTCGGCTATAAAGACCGGGGCAAACTCTTTCTCAAGAAGCTCGGAATCAAACGCTCCGACCCGAAAGGCAATCATCGTGCCGACGTTGCCGAAAACCGCCGCCCGAACTTCCTCGGACATTTGTTCAACATACTGATGGGCCATCGTTAAACTCAACTTATATTTTCTGGCTTCGGAAAGAATGTCGGCAAAGGATTCATTGGCAAAGGACTGAAATTCGTCAACATACAAATAAAAAGGCGGGAGGGTTTTGAGTTTCGTTTCGGAGGTGTCGGCTCTGGAAAGCGCGCCGAGATAAATCTTGGTGATTATCATACTGCCGAGGAGATTGGCATTCGTCTCGCCGACTCTGCCTTTTGAAAGATTGATGATGAGAATTTTTTTCTCATCCATCACCTTGCGAATGTCAAAACTGGATTTTGGCTGACCGATGATGTTGCGAACGAGCGGGTTTGAAATAAACTGGCCGATTTTGTTTTGAATTGCCGCGCCGGCCTCCTGCATGTATCGGTCGCCGTATTTGGCGAATTCATCAACCCAAAACGACCTGACGGAAGGGTCGTGGATATTGTCAACAACTTTCTTTCGGTAATCCTTGTCGGCCAGCATACGATTGACGCCGACAAGAGTTGAATCCGGATATTCAAGGAGAGCAAGAAGAATGTTGCTCAAAATGTATTCCATGCGCGCTGACCAAGCATCAACCCAAATTTTCTTAAACGCACTCATCAAACCGTTCGCCACGAGATGTCGTTTGTTCACGCCGACATCTTCCATTACATTAAAAGAAATCGGGTGTTCCGTGTCAAAAGGCGCGAAATAGATTACGTCTTTTATGCGCTCTTTCGGCACATATTCAAGCAAGAGGTCGGCCGTTTTGCCGTGGGGGTCAATGAAAGCCATGCCTTCGCCGTTCTGGATGTCTTGAATGGCCATGTTTTCAAGGAGCGTTGACTTGCCCATGCCGGTTTTGCCTATCACATAGACATGACGGTCGCGGTCTTTACTTTTTATGCCGAACGGCACGCGTTTGTTGCGCGAATCAGTTTCGGCAAAATATGTTATGGGGTTGTCGGACATGAGAGGTTTTGATGGCATTATAACAAAAAATCACAGATAAAAAAAACCGTGCGAGTGCTTACGCACACGCACGGGAAGTTCTTCACCACATCAGGTCTCCGGAAAACGAGACCTTTCGTCAAGAACCGGGGTGGGAAAAGAGAAGCCGACAGTCCGGACCCAAACAAACGTTGCACGGACACAGAATGAGTCCCCGCCACAGGACATTTCCATCAAGAGCCGCCACATGCCGTTTACCGTCAATCTCAACGACCGAACCGAGGGCGATGACCACGCATTTTCTCTGATATTTTTTAAAAACTGTGCCGAAAGCAAGCAATTCTTGGAATGTTCCGGGTCGCAGTCCCCTCCTGCGAAGTTCTTCCCCGGCATCATATAGCGATGGCCGGTGGGAGAGTTTAAGGAACTGGGCCGGTGCGGGCTTCCGTGCAGGGGTTGTCCGCATCCTCGGCCAAAAAAGTTCCGCCGTGATACGCTCATCCACATGGTCAAATTTTCCAACTCCAACCATAGCGTTAAACACCTCAATCTCGACAGAAGTAAGCACGGATTCGTGCCTGTCAGCACTCATGGGATTCTCCTGTGTTACGCCACTCCTCACGGATGGCTAGTTTGGAAATTCTTAACCAAAGAACCAATTCCTGTTAAAATAATAGCGTGTTTCTATAATTTGTCAAGCGCCCCGACCGTATAGATATTGCTTGGAGCCCAAAGCATCCAAGAAGCCAGCCCAGCATCGTTCGTCGCCTTTATTTGGGCTTTCACTTCCGCCACATCATAGTTCCCGCCGTAATCAAAATCCTGGAGCCATGGACGAAGTTTCGCCGCCGAGTTGGCGTTATATTTCGCGCGCAATTCCGGCGTTGAGGTTCCAAAACTGCGGTCAAACTCCTTCGCCCGAGTAACCGCGCTGTCCATCGCAAATTTCACAACTTCGTAAGGATATTTGTTGGGGTTACTCCAGCCGTTGAATTTTGGCGGGTAATGCGACGGGTAAACCATCGGCGCGATGTAATCAAAATGGGGCATGGCTCTTTCCAAAACCTGACCGATATTTAAATCATCTTTGTTGGTCGTAACCATTCCGAAGAGGTCGGCTGACATCATGACGCCGTTTGAGTCGCCGTCCGGATTAAGCTGTTCGCGTAAATATGCGAAAAATTCCTCAAGCGCCTCCGGCTTTGATTTCCCCCGACTTAAGGAATAAGAAACGTCTTTCATGTTGCCGTCGGAAGGAAAACGAATGTAATCAAAATTAAGTTCGTCAAAACCGAGTTTGTATGCTTCTTTGCTTAATTCAATAATATAATCCCAATGCTCTCGCGCCCCGACATCAATAAAACTCAAACCCTTGTGGTCTTTCCAAACACCGCCGTCGGAAAGTTTCCGAACAGCCAGGTCGGGCCGTGATTTAGCCATGTAAGGGTCTTGAAAAACCGTAATTCGGCCAATCGCATAGATATTTTTCTGATGAAGCAAATCAACAAACTCCAGCATATCGTCGGCTCGGCAAGTATCCGAAACCGCCGCCGAAAGTCGCGGATTGTCGGTCTTGAAACCAATCCGTCCGCTGTAATCCTTGATGTCAATGACAATCGCGTTTATTTCCGTGGTGTCGGCGACCTTAATCAATTTTTCACGAAAACTTTTTGTGCCGACGACGCATTGAGTCATGTAAATCGCCTTGACCGGTTCCGGAGTTTTAAGATGAGTCGCCACAATTCTCGCCGATTCCGATACAGACGGTTTTCCTCCGCCACGGCCGTCAGTGCCGATGTCATCCCCGTTAACGCCGACTTGCGCCACCGGTTTTTCGTATTGAATGTTAAATATCTTGGGCGAAGTCGTAGCCCCGAACCCGACGGCAAACAAAACAACGACGACTCCTCCCATTTGCATGTAAATACGACGGCGCGGTTTGGACATGACGGATGATTAATTCAGAAAAATTAAAAGGTCTTTTCGGCTGGGAAAGTTTTTGGGCGAGTTTCCCTGTGAATTCCCGCGTGAATTTCAGAATGAGTTCCCGCGCGGGTTTCCGCGTAAGTTTCCGGCTGATTTTCTACAAACCCTTCGGTAACAATTTCGCGTCTCGGGCCTTCATTGCGAATCTGCGTAATCCTTTTATCTCGAGCGCGGAGAAACGCCAGAAAGATAACCGCTAAACCGGAGACGATAATAAAAAAGGTCTTGTACGAACCCGGGAACCCCAGGAACGGCAAAAAAACCGTCCAAATTCCAATTATGAAAAGAATTCTGTTTCTGGTAATCATCAGAAGAACTATACCATAGAGAACAAAGCGGTTATGAAAGCGTCATCCCGGCAAGTTTTGCGATATCGCCCGCTCCCATGGTGAACAAAACATCTCCGGGCTTAAGATGTTTTTTTAGATATTCGCCGGCCGATTCAAAATCTTTGGAAAAACTGACCTTTTGGGTTTTTCCCTTAAGTTGCGGGTTTTGCGCAGATTGCAGATTTTGCGCGAGCGACAATTCTTTTTTAATTTCTTCGGTCAAAATTTCTGACGACACTGATGCGTCAATCGGTTCCCGAGCGGCGTAAATCGGCAAAATTATTATTTCATCGGCCAAAGCCAGCGCCGGACCGAATTCGTCAAAGTGTTCTTTCGTCCGGCTGTAAAGATGCGGTTGGAAAGCCACGATGATTTTTTCTTTCGGGAATTTTTCTCGGGCGGCTTGGAGAGTGGCCGCGATTTCGGACGGATGATGGGCGTAATCGTCGTAAACCAAAGCGCCATTTGCCATTTTCCCTTTTTCTTCAAAACGACGCCATGTTCCTGAAAAATTGCCGAGGGATTTAATCGCTTTTTCTTCCGGCACGCCAAGCGCCAAGGCGACAGCCAGAGCCGCTTTGGCGTTTTGGATATTGTGACGACCGGGAATTTTTAGGGTGATTTTTTCGCCGTCATTACTGTTGCTGCCACTGCCGATAGAATTATAATCAATTACATTCTGGATTTTAGTGATATTTTTGTCGAGATTGTTGCCGATATTGTTCGCATTTTTCTGGCTTTTTGGATTATCCAGACCTTTCAGAACCGGCCGAATTTTTTCATTATCAACATCCGTCACAATCGTTCCGCCGCTTTTGACTTGACCGACAAAATCTCGGAAACCGGTCTGAACGCCGGCAAGATTTTTATAGTAATCAAGATGGTCGTCGTCAATATTTGTAATGACGGCAACATCAGGTTTGAGGTTAAGAAACGAACGCTTGTACTCGCAGGCCTCAACGACGAGATACTTGCTTTTCCCGGCGATGAAATTACTTTTCTGCCCGGTGCTTTGTCTGCCGCCTTCTTGTTCATCTTGTTCATCATCTCTTTTCTCATCATTCCTTTTTTGGTTCACAAGAAAACTGCCGATGATAACGGTCGGGTCAAGGCCGGCTTCAATCAAAATTTGGGCAATCATGCCGGTCGTCGTCGTTTTGCCATGGGTGCCTGCGACAGCGATTGTAAACTTATCTTTTGAAATAAGGCCCAGAGTTTCAGGATATGAAATCGTGGCGATTTTTTTGTTGCGAGCGTCAACAAGTTCCGGGTGATTCTCTGGAATCGCCACCGTGTAAACCACCAGGTCAATTCCGGCTGGCAGTCCATTGCCGAGAAATCCGTCGTTTTGACGTTTTTCAGATGGTTCGCCAATCCGAATTTTCGCCCCGAGTTTTTCCAGTTCATTCGTCACTTCCGAGCTAGAAAGGTCGGAACCAAACACTTCTTTATGCTCAATCAAAAACATTCTGGCCACCGCCGACATGCCGATACCGCCGATACCGATGAAATAAATTTTTTCCGCCTTTTTGAGGTCAATTTTGGGCATGGTTTACAAGATTTGGTTTAAGCATATCAAAGATAACAAGGTCTGCTTTTAGGAAAAAATGCTTGGACAAAACGCCACAGCTCTAAAGACCTTTCACGATTTTGTTAAACTGGTCTCCTCGGTCATATTCATTTTTGAAAAGTCCAAAAGAAGCAAAGGCCGGACTCATTAAAATCCTGTCGCCGGACACCGCGAAACCAAGCGCCGACTTAACCGCCTCCGCCATGTTCTTCACAAAAATCACCGACAATCTTTTGGACGAACTGCCTGATTTTTCTGACGGTCGGTCAAAATACTCGGCGGTAATTTTTTCTTTAATCAAATCCGTGCCGGTACCCGGTAAAACCACCAGGGCTTTAGCGTAATGCGATAGAATTTTCAGAAGCTCGTTTGGGTTAAGGTTTTTGTCCGCGCCTCCAAAAATCAAAATTGTCCCTTGATTGTTTTTTGGGTTTTTGTCGGAGTTTTTGTTTGGGTCTTTGTGTGAGTTTTTGCCGGAGTTTTTGCCAAACGCCATCAAACCCGCCATCGTCGCCTCGGGCGTTGTGGCATTTGTGTCATTGTATATTTCCACACCTTTATATTTTCTGACTAATTCAAGGCGGCCGGGAATCGCCTTAAATGACTCAACGACTTTTCGGATGGTTTTTTCCGACACGCCGAGGAACTTGGCCGCGGCAAATGCCAAAGCAATGTTTAATCTGTTGTGCTCGCCGGGAATTTTAATTTTCCACGAATCCGGAATGTCAGTCGTCCTCGCGATTGCGACTTTTGATTTCGGTTCCGGCCCAAAACGTTTTATGTAATCCGCAACCTGCTCGCTCATAATCAAAACATCGTCCGCTGTCTGGAATCGGTAAATGTTCGCTTTGTCGTCAAAATAACGCTTCATGTCATTGTTGTAATAATTCATATGGTCGGGCATGAATGTCGTGAAAACCGCGACAGACGGGGAAAAACCAAAAAACTCCTCCGGCTTTTTGGGTAATTGACGATTATGCGTGCCGCCAAACCCTTGGAGTTGCCAGGAATCAAGCTCAAGAACCGCCGTATCGCCCGCTTTTGTTTTTGATAAAAGATTAAGAGTGGAAACGCCAAGAACATTGCCTCCGAGAAAAACTTTTGAGGCCGAATTTTTGCTCGGATTTGAGTTTGTCTTTGAGTTGGTTTTGTTGTGTTCCTTCTTGTTACGCTCTTTATTACGCTCTTTCAAAATTTCGCGCAACAGGAAGGCGACGGTGGACTTTCCGCGAGTGCCGGTGATTCCAACAACTTCCGCTTCGGTATACTCGGCAAAAAGCGAAGCGCTCATGGCCACCGGTATGCCACATTTTTGGGCTTCAAGAACAAACGGTGAATCAAGAGGCACGCCCGCGGCTTTGACAACCATGTCGGTCTTTTGAAAATCCTCTAATCGGTGTTCACCGAGAACAAATTTTATGTCTTTGAATTTTTTGAGGGCTTTTAACGACGGAGTGAGTTCTTTTTTATTTTTTAGGTCGGTAACAGTCAGTTTCGCGCCCGCTTTCGCAAGAAAAACCGCGTCGCCAACGCCGCGACCGAGAAGACCGAGACCCATGAGAGTAACGCGTTTGCTTTTGAATAAGTTTTCCCAGTTTTTCATAGATTATTCTGATGTTCTAAATGACCGTCAAAAGATTCCATATTGCCGTCGCGGTTGGCATTCGCCATCCAGTTACCGAGATATACCGCCTTAAGCAGTGCAAAAAACTGCGCCTTGGTAAATTCTATATTCATTTTATTCTCGTTTTTATTCATATTTTTTGCCTATGGGCAATCACTTGACAATCTATACCTGTTTGCTAACATAACAATATCCATATGAAAAGGCACGGTGTATGTGGCGCGTCCCTACACAGTGCCTTTTCTTTTTGCCAACTTATCGGCCAAAACACTCATATATCTCATTTTTTCTTTGGCCGATTTTCTCAAAAGCGACGAGCATGTCTTCTTGTGTGGACTCAGCACAGCTAAAAGTTTTTTGTTATCGTATAAATAGCGAGTGAGCGAATAAAAATCTCCGTCGCTAGAAACAATCACGGCCTTATCGTAATTGGAATAGTCAATCATTGCTTGGAGTACCAAATCGGCGTCAACATTTCCTTTCACGCCGTCTTTGCCATTCGGTAGTACTGGCTTAAACTTCAAAACAAATCCCGCTTTTTGCAGTTCGTCATAGATATCGTTATGTTCCGGCATAAAACCGATAAAAAGATATGCTTGAGTAACTCGATACTTGTGCCGGAGATATGTGCGAAAACGAACCCAATCAATTTTCCAACCCAAATCCCTCTGTGTCCCTTTGTACACATTTTGGCTATCTACAAACGCGAAATTGTTTTCTCGTCTTTTCATGTATTCATATATTTAATTTCGTACGGCACGCCGTTCACTCCTTGGTTGGTCCACGACTGTTAAGTTCTGTTCTGGTGCCGAAGAAGGGATTTGAACCCATATGAGGTTGCCCTCACTGCGTCCTGAACGCAGCGCGTCTACCAATTTCGCCACTTCGGCTTGGTTTTTTCATACCTCCTTGCTCTTGCTCACCTGTTTTGATATTTTACCGCTCAACCAAAATATAGCACGCGGAGCTTGTTAAAACACTCAAAACACACTGTGGTGTCATTATATCATTT
>CAYIYW010000025.1:0-9330 GCA_964367845.1 uncultured Candidatus Saccharibacteria bacterium
ATTTGAAACTTTCTGGCAAATTTTCCATTTGCGAAAATCCAGCCATAATTGATGGACCGTAAAAACTCACTAACCCTTGTAAGTTGGCAAACACATGAAGCGTTGAGGTATCGGAATAGCCCATCAATATTTTAGGATTTTTCGCAACAATATCTTTATCAACAAAAGGCAAAATTCTCACCGAATCGTCTCCGCCGATTGAGGCGAAAATGGCCTTAACTTCTGGGTCAGCAAAAGCATCGTTAATATCTTTTGCGCGAACTTGTGGATTTTCTCTCAAAAAACTAGCGTCCATTCTCGCAGTAGGAAACTCTTTAATTTTCAAACCCCATTCTGTTAAAATTTTAAGGCCATTTTCGTATATGTGCGGAAAAACGCTTGGGCCTCCCCAAGACGGCGAAACAATCGCCACAGTGTCACCTCGTTTTAATTTTGCGGGTTTTTTGTAGTTCATAAATTAAATGCTATTTCTTTGACCATCCTTTTATGAAATCTTCAAAGTTATTGTAAGGATTGAAAACTTTCTCTTTGAGATTGCGTTTTTGATGTTTTCTTTGTTCATATTTTTAGTTCCGAAACCCTTTTCGAAAAATTGGCGGAGAGGGCGGGATTCGAACCCGCGAGGGGTTTTAACCCCTACCTCGTTAGCAGTGAGGCGCTTTCGGCCGCTCAGCCACCTCTCCAATCGCAAAACATTATCACATTTTTTTGAATTTTTCTAACTTTCGGATAATTCCGCTCACTTTGTTCTCGTATTGATTTTGTGACACAAAACCTTCGCGTTCTGCTAAAATACGCGTATCCATTGGAAACCATGGCTGAACCTCCCGCAATGAACCCGATAGACCCAATCCAAAAACACTTCCGACTCTCTCCGGCTCAAACCCGCGCTCTCAAAAAACTCGGTCTGGAAACAATATACGACCTCATATATCACTTCCCCGCCCGCTATGACACCGAATCCGAAATCAAACGCATCGCCGACATTTCAAACGGCGAGACGGTAACGCTTTACGGCCGTGTTCACGGATTAAAAACCCGCAAGGCATGGGTGCGTAAAACGCCGATGGGCGAAGGAAAAATCACCGACGACAGTGGCACGATTGATGTCGTCTGGTTCAACCAACCGTACATCGCAAAAATGATTCATGAAGGCGCGGCCGTTGAGGTTCGGGGCAAAGTAAGTCAGCGAAGGGAAAAAAGTGACGGTAAAAGTGGCGGTCTTTACCTTTCAAATCCTGAAATCAAGCCCGTCGGAAATATAGGGGCGGGCACGAAAATCGGCGCGGACGGCGGCATAAAAATTGGCACTGACATTGGCGAAATTTCGGGCCAAGGCGTACCTGCGCCGAGCCACTCCCTTTTTAACGAATCGGCGACTGATTTCGGTCTGCCGGTATATCCGGAAAGCCGAGGAATTACTTCCCGCTGGTTTTATTACGCAATTCAAAAAATTTTCGCGGGCGGCGTCTTGCAAAAAATACCTGACCCGATTCCCGACGAGATTCTAAAACAATACAACCTGCCCGGTTTGTCATCGGCTCTGGTTTGGGTTCACGCTCCGCAAAACCTGAACGACAGCATTTCCGCCCGCAAACGTTTTGCTTTTGAGGAAATTTTCATAATTCAGCTCCAAAAACAGAAAGAGCGCGCGGAGTCCGCGCGTCGGCCGGCGTTTAAGATTTTCAAAACCGAACAGGAAATGAGCAATTTCATCAAACGCTTTCCGTTTGCGCCGACTCAAGCGCAGACCAAGGCGATAGGCGACATTCTTGCCGACATGAAGACGGGCCACGCCATGTCGCGACTTCTTGAAGGCGATGTCGGCTCGGGCAAAACCGCCGTAGCGGCCGCGACGGTTTACGCGGTTACCACCACTCGCCCGCCGAGTTCAAGGCCAAACTCTACGCCCGGCCAAATGCAAACATTTGGTGCCCTCCAGACCGCCTACATGGCGCCGACTGAAATTTTGGCAACTCAACATTTTGAGTCGTTTATCCAGTATTTTTCATACTTAAACATCAATGTCGGGCTAATCACCGGCAGTGGCTGTAAAAAATTTCCGTCAAAAATCCAGCCGACAAAAAGTACCGACATTCCGCGAACTCAACTTCTGAAATGGGTTGAGAACGGTGAGATTCCGATTTTAATCGGCACGCATGCTCTCATCCAAAAGCAAGTTAAATTCAAAAATCTGGCTTATATAATAATTGACGAACAGCACCGATTCGGAACGGCCCAAAGACAAAAACTGCGCCGAAAAGACGACTTTGCTCCCCATCTGCTTTCTATGACAGCCACACCTATTCCCCGCACTCTTGCCCTGACCATCTACGGCGACCTTGACCTGACTCTTCTTGACCAAATGCCGGCCGGCAGGAAAGCCGTTATCACTGAAATCGTCCTGCCGGATGAGCGCGGAAAGGTCTATGAGAAAATTCGCGAGGAATTAAAAGCCGGCAGACAGGCCTACGTAATCTGTCCGAGAATTAATGAGCCCGACCCGGACAAAGAACTGGCTCTAAACGTCAAATCGGTAACCGAAGAAGCCGCTCGGCTGGAAAAGGAAATTTTTCCCGAGTATGAAATCGGCGTTCTTCACAGCAAAATGAAAACCGATGATAAAGAAAAAGCGATGATTGATTTCAAGGCGGGCGGAAAAACAACGGGGAAAAACGGCATTGATATTTTAGTGGCGACATCAGTCGTTGAAGTCGGCGTAAATGTTCCGAGCGCCACGGTTATCGTCATAGAAGGCGCCGAGCGATTCGGTCTCGCCCAGCTTCACCAGCTTCGCGGCCGGGTTTTACGGAGCAATAATCAGGCCTATTGTTTCGTCTTCACCGAACACAAAAGCAGTAAAGGCATTGAGCGACTGAAGGCGCTAGTTTCAGCCAAAAACGGTTTTGAACTGGCTGAGTTTGATTTGGCCCAACGCGGTTCGGGCGAGCTTTACGGCCGTAAGCAATGGGGCATTTCTGATTTGGCGATGGAGGGCATCAAGAATATAAAAATGGTTGAGGCGGCCCGGCGCGAAGCCGGATTGGTTTTGAAAACCACTCCTGATTTGACAAAATATCCTCTTCTCAAAAAAAGAGCCGAGCAATCCGGCGCGGAAATTCATTTTGAGTAGGTGTTAGGTAACTGGGCTGTCATCTCATATTGGTAACTGAACAATCGTGTTGACAAACATTAGTATATTATTATAATGGTACCATGACCCAAAAAATATTAAAAGTCGGTTCATCACTCGCCGTTACTATCCCTAAAAAATCAATTAAGGAATTGGGGTTCAAGGCGGGTGGAACCGTAAACGTTCATGTAAACATCGCAAAAAAACAAGTTATTATAAAAGCGACCCGAAATGATTACGATGAATTATTGAGCTGGACTGACCAGTTTATAGAAAAACACAAAACCCTTCTGAAAGAATTAGCGGGGAAATAAAACCGATGGTCAATTATGTTACCGCAGAAGAAATACTTTTTATTCACGCAAGAATTATTGATTTAATCGGCGGAACCCACGGCATCAGAGACATCGGGCGCATCGCTTCAATGGTGGCGCGGCCAAAACAACAAATGAGAGGCAAAGACCTCTACGCGTCCCTGTTTGACAAGGCCGCTGTCTATTTTGAGGTCTCCGCGTATCACCACCCATTCGTAGACGGAAATAAAAGAACGGCAATCGCGGTCGCCATTCGTTTTCTTTTTAAAAATGGATACGAACTTTCTGTTTCGGACTCCGAAACGGAGCGTTTCGTATTGGACACCATTTCTAAAAAACACGACATATCAACTCTCGCCAAATGGTTCAAGAAAAAAACCAGAAAAATATAGGGAAATTGATAAAAGGACGGTGTTTGCTATGATTTCTGGGTCGCTCGGGCGTATAGCTGTTTTGGTAGTTAAGTCAGAGTTGTCGGGCGTATAGCTCAGTTGGTAGAGCGTCCGTCTTATACACGGATGGTCGTAGGTTCGACTCCTACTACGCCCACTTATTTTTGTGAGACATAACAATAAATTCCCAACCGGAACAATGAAAAACTTTGAATTCCGAGAAATCGGAGATGATGAAAATTTTGACCCGAGCAATCTTTGTGAAAATGTTCCATTCACGCAGGCGAGTTTTTATGGAGATTGGCAAAAATCTTTGGGTAGAACCGTGAAGAGATTTTTGGTGTATAGCGACAAAGAAGTTGTCGCTTATTTTCAATTGATAAAATATCCGCTACTGCTCGGCAAAAGCTATTTCTACATACCCTATGGGCCAGTAATAAAGGATTTTTCAGAAGATTTTTTTGCCAATCTTAAAAAAGAACTGAAACTGATTGCTAGAACCGAGAATGTCGTTTTTGTTCGGCTAGATTTTACTCCGTCAGTTTCGAGCGATACCCTTTCAAAATTTTTTACCAAGTCCCCGTTTTATACCTATCATTCTGCCTATTTTCAGCCACGCGTAGAGTGGTTTTTAGGTTTGGAAAAATCGGAAGACGAGTTACTTATGGCAATGCACGAGAAAACCCGCTATTCAATACGATTAGCGGGGAGAAAAGAGATAACGGCAGAAATAATCACGGGGAATTTTGAAAAATATTTTGAGGTTTTTTACGAACTAATGGCGGGAACAGCAAAAAGAAACGGATTCAACCTCCACCAAAAAACTTATTATGAAAATATTTTCCAAAATCTTCACAAGACAAATTCTTTTTTATCAGTGGCGAGATATGGTCAAAAGGTTTTAGCGGTTGATTTAGTTATTGTTTTTGGGAAAATCGCTAATTATGTTTTTGGTGGTTCAAGCGATGAAGAAAGAAATCGTATGCCGACTTATTTGGCGCAGTGGAAAGCAATTTGCTATGCCAAACAACTTAACTGCGTTTATTACAACTTCGGCGGTATAGCTACCGAAAATAAAATATATAAGGGCTGGGACGGTCTAACAATTTTCAAAAAAAAATTTGGCGGCAAGGAGATAGCACATTCTGATTTTTTTGATGTCGTTGTAAATCCGTTTTGGTATCACCTTTATAACTTTAGAAAATGCATCAAAAAAATGAGCTTATGAAAAAACTTTTGAAAAAATTGTTACCAGAAAAACTCGTTTTAATGTATCACTATCTCGTGGCGATTTTTGCCACTTTGTATTATGGCTTTCCGTCAAAAAAGATGATTGTTATCGGGGTGACAGGAACAAAAGGAAAAACATCAACAATAAATTTTATTTGGTCTTGCCTGCAGGCTGGCGGGTATAAAACTGGAATTATAAGCACCGCAAACATTCGTATTGGTGAAAAAGAATTTTTGAACAAATACCACATGACAATGCCCGGCCGTTTTACTATTCAAAAACTTTTGGCTCAAATGGTAAAAAACGGCTGTAAATTTTGTATTGTTGAAACAACCTCCGAAGGAATAAAACAATATCGTCATATCGGGGTGTATTACGACATCGCTGTTTTTACCAATTTGTCGCCAGAACATCTTGAAGCCCACGGAGGAAGTTTTGAAAAATATAAACAGATGAAAGCAAAAATGTTCGCGGTACTTTCCTCTCACAACAAAGTTATAGCTGGCAAAAAAATTGAAAAAGTTATCATTGCGAATAAAGACAGCGAGCACTCCGATTATTTTTTGAATTTCAAGGCCGACAGGAAAATTACTTTTGCTCTTAAAAATAAGGCGGACTATGTTGTGAATAATATACAGGAAACAAACATTGACGTAAGTTTTGAGGTGGCAGAAGTAATTTTCAAAATTGGCATTTTGGGCAAGTTTAATGTTTATAATGCCTTGCCCGCCATTATTGTTTGCCGTCTTGCCGGTATAAATAATTATTTGATAGCGAAAGGATTGTTGGAATTGCAGACAATTCCGGGCCGAATGGAAAAAATAGATGAGGGGCAAAAATTTGCAGTATTGGTTGATTATGCTCACGAAAAAGAGAGCATCACGAATATTTTACAGACGGCAAACAATATGAAAAATACGGGGGCAAAGACAATTATTTTGCTCGGCGCTGAAGGTGGCGGACGAGATAAGGCCAAAAGGCCGATTATGGGTGAACTTGCCGCAAAAATGGCTGATTATGTAATCGTAAGCAATGTTGACCCGTATGAAGACGACCCGAAACAAATTTTGGAAGACATCGCTGTTTCATCTGAAAAATTTGGAAAAGTCAGAGGCCAAAATTTATTCGTTATTGAAGACCGAAAATCTGGGATTCACAAAGCTCTATCGCTAGCTAAAGCTGATGATGTTGTGTTGATAACAGGCAAGGGTGCCGAACAGTCTATCGTAATTGGCGGCAAAAGGTCATCTTGGGACGATAGGCAAGTTGTCAGAGAAGAATTAAAATCACTTCCGCCAACCCATTAGTTTCAAAAAACCGCTCATCGGCGGTTTTTGGATTGTGTCCTTATAAATTCAAAGAAAAACTAAAAAAGATTTCTCCAAGCGTAAGTACTTGTGGCAGTTATTTTTGCGCAGACCAACATACTGTCTATTCCACTAGAACCGCCGTGATTAAACCAAAGCGTTCCTCTTCTTCCGTCATTACAGGTGGGGCTATTTCCTGAATAACTAAATTTCATACCGCCACGAATTTCCAGCCGTTCTGTGGGGGATGGAATACCCAATCCCAATTTACCATCAAACACATTTTTTGCGTTGTCGCCTTGTTGATAGAAGCCGTGACCATAGGATCTCCCGGTTGTCGCTTTGACCGCAGTGCTTGTATTATCAAAATCACCAATTTTTCCAAGCACGCCCGTACTTGAAGCGCTTCCCTCATCTATTTCTCCTAGAATGCCGACGGATCCAAGACCATAAGCTTCTCCATAAACGCCAGTACTATTAGTACCAACTGCACTGGAACTCACTCCCATACTGTAATTACCGCTGTTTTTTGCATGTATGGAAGCGAAGTAAGAACGATTGCTGTTATCGTTATTTACATACAATCTGGCGAAATTTGGACCACTAAATTCGCGTGGCCCAATTGCAACATCCAACCCATCATTCAGCAAATTCCCCGCCGCCACCCAATTTGCGCCATCACATCTTATGGTTTGATTGGTTGTTCCATACGGTGTGAGCGTTTGACCGCATCCTCCTGACGTCGTCGTTGGTCCAGGCGTCGGCCCAGGTGCGACGTTTGCGTTCGTACTTGAAACTACCGCCGCTGTTTGCTGTAAACCGCCAAGTTGTCTGGTAAGAGCCATGATGGTTTCCCACAAACTTTGATTCGGATTTTGTCCGCCGGTTGTCTGGGCTAAAACAGGAATTGCGACAAACAGGCCGAGCAAAATAATTACCGCTGAATATTTTTTCATAATTTTCACGTTAAAAGGCACCGTTATTAAAATTAGATACCCTGCTTCAAGCATAACAAATGATTACCCCCCCCCGCAACAATATGAGTAAAATTACACACCCGATCTCAGGCGTAACGAACTTTATTTTTTCTTGATTTAGGGCTGTTAGGATAAAAATGTGAAAGATTTTGACAGTTGGAATATAAAAAAGAAAAACTTACACAAAGAAAGTAAGGGGCGATTTTATCATGTCAGAGACATCTGGTGGTGTGCACTCGGAGTTAACATCGGATTCGAGCGGGACGAAAGCTTTGAGAATTTCCTGAGACCCGTTTTGATTATTAAAGGATTAAGCAAGGAAACCTGCTTGGTTGTGCCACTTACTACTTCCATGCGCGAACACAAATACAGAATCAGCGTCGGTTCGGTGACTGGCAAAGAAGCTAAAGTAATTTTATCCCAGATGAGAGTTGTGGACACAAAAAGACTGATAGAAAAAATCGTTATGCTAGACAAAGCAACATTTGAGGCAATTAAAAAATCCATCAGAAACCTGTTTTGATGGATTTTTTAATTACTCCCTTCCTTCGAAGGGCGGGCCCGAAGGCACTTGTAAAAGAATCCTATCAAACCCGAAACAAAAAGTCAACCGAAAAAAAGGAAACTGCATGCGATGTTACCCTAGCTAAAAAATCCAATAAGAAACTTAAACCCATACCACCCCGTCATAAGTGCACCTAAAATTAATCCGATTACTACTAATTCTGAAAATGTGTTATCCATTTCTTTCTTGTTTCTAATTTTCCCCGATTCACGAATGTTCAATATCCATTTTCTTCTTTGGCACAATGCCGTTGGCGATGAGAATTTTTTCAAAATCGTCGCGTTCAATGGTTTCAACTTCAACGAGCCGGGCGGCAATCGCATCAAGGGTTTTCCGATGTTTCGTGGTAACATCGGTCGCTTTTTTGAAGGCCTCGTTCATGATTTTTGAAACCTCGGCGTCAATTTCCGCGCTGATTTTTTCTGAATATTCTTTGCCTTCTATCCCCTGTCCGAAAATAGTTCTGCCACGCTGGCTTTCCAAAGCAATCGGCCCGATTTTATCCGACATGCCGTAGCGCGTTACCATGTCCCGCGCGAGTGCCGTCGCCACCTGAAGGTCGTTTGAAGAACCCGTCGTCAAATCATCAAAAATCATTTTCTCAACGACATAACCGCCGAGAGAAACCGCGATATCATCCAAAAATTCTTTCTTTGATTGCAATTTTCTGTCTTCAAGAGGCAGTTTCAAAGTGTAACCGGCCGCCCGACCGCGAGAAATGATGGAGATTTTATGAACCGGGTCGGCATAATTGAGCACGGAAGCGATAAGAGCGTGGCCGGCTTCATGGTAAGCGGTAATTTCTTTTTCTTTTTTTGTAAGAAGGTGACTTTTGCGCTCCGGGCCAAGCATAACTTTTTCTATGGAACGGATAAGGTCGTATTGCGAAACTGTCGTCCGATTTTCCCGAGCAGCCAGAATCGCCCCTTCGTTCATAAGCGAATAAAGGTCGGCGCCGGAGAAACCCGGCGTTCGCTCGGCGATAACTTTCAGATTCACATCCTCGGCGAACGGTTTTTCTTTTGAGTGAACGGCGAGTATTTCTTCTCTGTCGTTTCTGTCCGGCAGTTCAAGAATAACGCGTCGGTCAAAACGGCCCGGACGCAAAAGGGCCGGGTCAAGGACATCCGGCCGGTTAGTGGCGGCCATGACGATGACTTTTTCGGTCGGCTCAAAGCCGTCCATTTCAACCAAAATTTGGTTAAGAGTTTGCTCGCGCTCGTCGTTTCCACCGCCCGCGCCGACGCCCCTAACCCTGCCGACCGCGTCAATTTCATCCATAAAAATAATGGCCGGCGCCGCTTGTTTTGCAATTTTAAAGAGGTCGCGTACGCGCGAAGCGCCAACGCCAACAAACATCTCAACAAACTCCGAACCGTAAATTGAGAAAAAGGAAACGCCAGCTTCACCT
>CAYIYW010000026.1:0-8895 GCA_964367845.1 uncultured Candidatus Saccharibacteria bacterium
AACTTTCTCGATACCTTTATGCGTGCCCTTGCCGAGACGGCAGGAAAACGAGGTCGGAATGAACGTCGGCTCGAAAATCGGGTTGAGCACCTTAAAGACGGCGTGATGCAGAACGCGGTCGCGTACCGACGCTTTGTGAATCCGGCGGAGCTTCGGGTCATGAATCCAAAAACCCTTGTACCCGCCATGACGATACGTTCTGTTTTTCAGGTCGCGGTACAGATCAAATATGTTCTGCTCCAAGTTCACCTCAAACTCCGCTACGTCAGCCTTATTGTGCTTGTCGGATTTGAAAATCTCCCACGCGCGGAAGAGTGCTTGCGGAGAAATTATCAGCCAATGTAAGTCGCGATAAATTTTCATGCTATGAACAATGATTTAGATATTCCCATATTCAAGAGAACGTACGACCTCTACAAGGAGTTCTATATGTACCGCCTCTCGGTGCCAAAGCAGGACCGCTACACCCTGTGGCAGAAATCCGAGAGCTTACTCATCGAAGTGCTCGAAGGCATCCTCTACGCAAGTCAGCAGTCGAAGTCCGAGAAGCTCCCGACGTTGGAGAAAACGAGCGTAAAGCTCAACTTCCTGCGCGTCTGCGTCCGCCTCATGAAAGACGTAAAGGCGGTCGACGACAAGAAGTACGTCCTTATCGAGGCAAACCTCGACGAGATAGGTAGGATGCTCGGCGGCTGGATCAAGTCCACGCGTGAGCGCTAACAGAAACTCCCGCGCAGGCGGGAGTTTCCTTGGATGGAGGTGTGACTGCCTGGCAGCCGACAGCCCGATGTTGCCGTTGCGGTTGTCGTCGTTCCAGTTGTTGACGTTCAGACCCTTGGCATCGAAGTTGCCGACGTTGACACGGTTACCGTCCGAGTCGAGATATTGCCCGTTCCCATCCGTGGCACCGGAACTTGAGGGTTACTGCCCGTGAAGGCCTATGTCCTCTCATTCCTGAATTTTATTCGGGAGCAGATTCCTTGCGGAACCATCTCCGCCAGAAACGGGCAAGAAGTTCTCTCCATCCCTTTTCGCGCTCTGCCGTGATCCGTAAACCACTGGCACTCCGGCGATCTCAAGGTGAGATATCCCGCGAGCGTGAACCGTAACCCACGCTACATTAGCAAGATAGTAAAAGTATATTTCGTTCGTATAGAAAATGAAAGAGCCCCCGGCAAACTTCCTTCGTCCTAGTTATCCACAGGGACGAAAAAAAATTGCGCGGAGGCTCAAGTATTCAAGAGGGACAAGCTCTCAAGGGATCAAGGATCACTGCTTCCTGGCAGCCGACAGCCCGAAGCTGCCGTGGCGGTAGGCGTCGTCCCAGTAGCTGACGCACAGACCCCCGGCATCGAAGTCGCCGACGCGGACACGGCGACCGCCCGAGTCGAGATCCGAACAGCGGACGTAGATGTTCTCGAACAGACGCTCGCCAGTGGCGAGGAAGTGGCCGATGATCGTGTAGACCACCACCTGAGCCTTCGGCGTTTCCTCGTCTTTCGAGAGGAGCGCCTGCTGTTCGTTCCACGTCTTGTTCGTCGAGTCGGCGATCGGGACCTTGCGGACCAACTGCCAACCGACCTCGCCCTTGTCCTTCGCGAACGCCTGCGTGTTGTACCAGGCGTCGTCGTGGTCGTGGCTGTAGAAGAGCTTGCGCTCGACCTTGCCGTGAATGTCGAGGATCGGCATCGGGAACACGGCGACGAGAACGTGCGTGTCTTTGCAGGACTTGAACACTTCCTCGGCGAACGGAACCTCGGCGAGATAGGCGAGCTGCTGCTTCGAGGGGTTAACCCCGAAGTGCTTGATCGCTTCCTCGACGCCGAAGAAGTTCGCGCCCATGATCGCACGGGCTTGCTTGTGGGACGTTGACGGCTCGAACCCTCCGTTGAGGATCAGACTCACCACTTTCGCGGCGAGGTCATTGCCCTTCGAGTCGATGACCTTCTGGGCGAGTTCGTCGTTGAGGCCGGCGGCCTCGAGTTTGAGGAGCACTTCATGCTCCTGGTGCACTGACAAAGTACGGCTCACGATGGTTTCCATCGCATACCTCCTTTTTAAGTGCCGGATTCGCTCCAGCGGTTGCGGCCAGTCTCTGCATGAGACGAGCTTTTTAAAACCTACGAAGGTAGGGCGCAAAAAGCTCGTCTCATAGCATGACCCTTATCAAAGAACTACAGTGTGAGTATATCATATGACAATGGTACTTGTCAAGCTCATCGTGGAAATTCTTATTTAAAAGGTAGGGAAAGCTAGAAATTGTCTACAACTCAATCTCATACTTCCTCCCCTTCTCGGGAGCCACGGCATTAAGCCCAAGATTGTCGCGAATCCGCTGGACCAAAAACAGCGTGCTTTTGGGTTCGCCATGAACGACAAAAATCTGCTCTATGGAATCTTTCGCCTCGCCAACAAATTCAAGAAGACCCTCCGAATCCTTGTGGGCCGAAAAACCTTCAATGCTCTCAATTTTCGCGCGAACCGAAACTTCTTCGCCGTTGATGACAACCGTTTTTTGGCCCTCGGCAATGGCCCGGCCGAGCGTGCCCAATGACTGATAGCCGGTTATAAGCAGGGTCGTGTTCGGGTCAGGCAATAAATTAATTTCATGGGCCGGAACGCGGCCGCCGACGGACATGCCCGACCCTGCGATAATGATTTTCGGACCGGCGATTTTTTCTATCGTTTTGGATTCAAAGTTATTGGCGACAACCTTCAATTTCGGAAAAGAAAAAATGTCGTCGCCACGCTCGTAATGTTTTTTGGCAGTTTCGTTAAAAAGCTCTTTTGATGATTCGTATATTGGGGTCAGTCGTGATGCCAGAGGTGAATCCAAATAGACGGGCACGGTGCCGTCCATCCCGCCATTTTCTATCAAATTATTGAGTTGATACAAAATAATATGCGCCCGCTCCAAAGAAAAAACCGGAATAAGAAGGGTGCCTCGGTTTTTAATCACCCCCGAAACGATATCGGCAAATTTTTGCTCGGCTAATTCTCTTGATTGGTGGGTTCGGTCGCCGTAAGTGCTGTCAAGCACAAGATAGTTGCAACCGGTCGCCGGCTCGGCGTCACGGACAATCGGCGACGGCGAATTGCCGAGGTCACCGGTAAAAATTATGCTCCGGCCGTTTCGGCTGATTTCCACCATCGCCGACCCCAAGATGTGTCCGGCGTCCAGAAACTCGCAGGTTACGCCAGCCAAAATTTCAAACGACTCGCGATACGGCTTTGTTTCCCAAATTGAAAAGGCCTTCAAAATATCTTCCTGCCCGTACAGAGTTTGCCCGTCGCCTCGCTTGCGAGCGTCATCCGCCATTATTTTTAAGGTGTCTTCAAGCATTACCGCCGCGATTTCTTTGGTCTGCCGAGTGGAGAAAATTTGGCCGGCAAAGCCATCTTTTATTAACTTTGGAATCCGGCCGATGTGGTCAATGTGAGCGTGGGTAACAAGAAGAACATCAATTTTTGCCGGGTCATACGGGAACGGTTCGCGGTTTTTTTCATGAGCCGGCCCGCCGCCTTGAAACATCCCGCAATCCACGAGCAGATTACCAATGTCGGGCATTTCAAGCATAAAATTGGAACCTGTCACCGTACCAACTCCGCCCCAAAAAGTCAGGTTTGATTTTTGCATCCTTTAATCATAACGGAAATTGACTCCGCGACATAACAAAAACCCCCACCATTTCTGGCCTCTAGAAATTTGCGCTGAGCGCGTTCTGTTTCTAAAGACAAAAAATGGTGAGGGTTTTGAGGGGTTATTCTCTGATATACCCTAGTGTTAATCTAGGTGGGTGCCCGCAGATGCAAACGTCAGAACGTGAGCTCATTGGTATGCAAAAATATAGGGCTCCCTATATATTGATTTAATCTAGATTATATCTCAAATAACCCTAGTGTAATTTTAGAAAACTAAATTATAAAAATCAACAGCAAAACCCCACTGGAACACGCCCGACGCCAAAAAGTAATTAGAGAAATTTGTTTAATTTATGGAGTAGAGCGAATCGGCCGTGTTAAACAACAGAAATCGGCCTTAAAAAGATTAGCGCAACCTATTCCAAAATTCCGTCCAGATTGACGTCGTAAATGATTTGTTCCTGAACAAGGCGATAGTCGGTAATTTCGCGTTCGTCAAACCAGTGCTTTATTTCCTTTTCCGCTTCTGCCGTGGAACCGGACGCATGAACGAGATTTCTAATCGCTCGTCCATCGGCATCCGACATTGTGTATGAATCAAGAACATAATCGCCCCGAATCGTTCCGACATCGGTGGCGAGCGGTTCCGTTCCGCCGACAATTTTCCTGACAATCGCCACGGCGTGCGCCCCTTCCCAGACCATCATGATAACCGGTCCGCTCGTCAGATATTTCTTTAAATGTTCCAGAATAATCGCCGTAATTTCCAAAGGGTTTTCCGAAGGCGGTTTTTCGCCTTTATCCCGAGCGGCCTTGATGCGTTTTTCACCGGTTACTCGTCTCCAATTTGGGTCAAGAGTGTAATGTTTTTCAACCATTTCCGCCGACGGCACTGTCATTTTCAACCCAACCAGCTTCAATCCGACCCTTTCATGCCTTTTGATAATTTCGCCAACAAGAGACCTCTGAACACCGTCTGGTTTGATGATTACAAGAGTTCTTTCTTTTTTAGGGTGAACAGGAGAATGGTTTTGTCGGCGGTTTTTTGAAGTCATGGGGAATTATTTTTTTCTGACGGCTCGTAATGATTGTTGTAGTAATGCGTTTCAGTATAGAAAATTTTTCAAAATAAAGCGAATAAAAAAAGGGCCGACACGCTACAAGCATGCCGACCCATATCTGGCTCTGTGACCATTAATTGTCCGTTCAAGATATTACACCGGTCATCGCGTTAGTCAAGATTTTTCGCCGAACAGCTCGTAATATGCTTTTCTCGGCAGAAAACGCAACTGCCTTGAAAAGCATATTACGAGCTGTTTGGAGCAATGATTAGTTTACGGTTTTCGTCAAAACCTGATTGCCGTTTTCGGTAATCGCCACTGTGTGTTCAAAATGAGCGCTTCGCTTGCCGTCTTTTGTTCGCACAGTGTAACCGTCTTTATCAAAAACAACCTTGCCGGCGCCTTCGGTAAGCATCGGCTCTATGGCAATGACCATGCCGGGCCGGAGAGCCGGGCCATCGCCTTTTTTGCCGGTATTCGGGACAAACGGGTCTTCGTGCACTTTATAGCCGACACCATGACCGGCGAGGCCTTCGGCGTGGCCGTAACCAAACGGCCCGACAAATTGCTCAATCGCATAACCGATATCGCCCACCGTATTCCCCGGCAAGGCCGCCTCTATTCCTTTTTGAAGCGCTTTTTTTGTTACGTCCACGAGTGTTTGGGCTTTCTTACCGTTTTTGTCTTTGCTGTTTCCGTTATTTTTGCCATCTTTATCGCCACCCTCGCCCCTGCCCCCGCCGACAATTACCGTAACCGCCGAATCGGTGATTAAATTTTTATGAATCAGCCCCATGTCTATGGCCACAATGTCCCCTTCCTCCAAAATTTTTTCACCGGAAGGAATGCCGTGAACCACCTCGTCGTTTATGGAAACGCAGACGCTCGCCGGGTACGGCGTCTTCACACCCTTCGGCTTGTAACCCAAAAAAGCCGGCCGGTCGCCGTTTTTCTCGGCCAGCTCTCGGCCAAGTTTGTCCAATTCGGCGGACGAAACCCCGGGGCGGGCGCGCGACGCCAGTTCGGTCAAAATTTGAGCCAGCCGCAGACCGCCCTCGCGCAAGATTTTTATTTCTTCTTGTGACTTAATCGTAATCATTTCCGCTAATCAGTTTTCAGCGCGGTAATTATGTCGGCTTGCACGCGCTCCACCGATTGTTCGCCGTTCACTTCAATAAAGTTATGGGTCGGATGATTTCTGAAATACTCAATCGCAGGCACAACATCGCGGTCAAACCAGTCCAGCCGTTTGCCGATTTTTTTCATATCCGAATCGTCGCCTCGGCCGCGCTCAATTAGACGGCGTTCGGACAAGGCGCGACTGACATTAAGGTGAATGACATTCGCCCGACGCTTATAAAATTCAAGGGCGTTATTGAGTATCATCGCCTCCGGCAACGACCGCGGCATGCCGTCTATTATCAAATGTTCTTCGCCGGTCAATTTTTCAACAAAGAGATGCGACCACATCCAAATGGCGAGATAATCCGGCTGACGGTCTTGGCGGTCATAAATTTCTTTTGAAAGTTTGTTGGTGTAACTTTTGCCTTGAACAAAGTCCCTGAAACCGGCGCCGGTTTCAAGATAATAAATAGGATGTTTTTGGGCATCTTGCCCGCGCAAATAGGCGTCAATGAGTTTGGCCTGCGTGCCCTTGCCGCAACCCGAGCGGCCGATGAAAATTATTGTTTGGGGAGACATGAGGAAAGTATACTACGGAACTATTCGGGCGTAATTTTCAAATGTTTTTCGGAAGAGACCCCGCAGGCAGGTTTGCTTGGTCTGTCAATGCCCTTTAGGGCTTGACAGAAACCTGCCGAGGACCAAGTGAGCGCTCCGCTGGAGAGCGCGAACGGTCTCTGGAGAAAAACATTTGAAAATTAATACTCCCGAATAGACACTTGCGCGTCCACTTTCTTGATAAGGTCAATGACTACGGACACAACGATGAGAAGCGCCGTACCGCCGATTGCGAAAGTCGCGATGCCGGTAATTGCCCGCATTGCCAGAGGCAAAACGGCGATAAGGCCGAGGAAGGACGCGCCGACAAGCGTCAGTCGAGTAAGAATGCGGGCAACATACTGCGAAGTTGACGGGCCTGGACGAACGCCTGGAATAAACGCGCCGCTTTTTTGGAGATTCTCGGCAATCATGTTCGGGTCAAAAGTCACCGCCGTGTAAAAGTAGGTGAAAACAAAAACCAGAATAAAGTAAAAAATTGAATAGAACCAGCCGTTGGCAAGAACCCGCAGAACAACCTCGGAAACCGTTTTGATAGCCGGAACATTTAAGTTGGCAAGAAACTGAAAAATCATTTGCGGGAAAAGTAAAATGGAGAGCGCGAAAATAATCGGGATGACCCCCGCCTGATTAAGACGAAGCGGCAGATAAGTGGAAACACCTCCGTATACCTTCATGCCCCGAACTCGTTTGGCATAAGTAATCGGAATTGGCCGTTCAGCTTCGGTAACAATTACGACGCCCATAATGACAAGCAGGGCGGCGATGAGAACCGCGAGATACATCGGGATTTGAGCCGGGTCAAATGTAAAGAAAAATTGGCTGACATTGACCGGCAACCCGGCGACAATACCGGCAAAAATTATGATGGAGACCCCGTTGCCGATTCCGAATTCGCTGATAAGTTCGCCAATCCACATAATGAGCATTGAACCAGCGGTAATGATAAGAACGTTCAGAACATATTCATAAGTCCCCATACCGCCGATAGCGCCTTGATTTTTGAGCAAAGCCAAAAAGCTGTAACCCTGAATTATCGCCAACGGCACGGTAAGCATACGAGAATACTGGGCGAATTTTCTCCGGCCAATTTCCCCTTCTTCCTGGTAAAGGGCTTTGAGCCGAGGCGACATAATGGTCAAAAGTTGCATGATGATTGACCCTGTAATGTAAGGGCCGACGCCAAGCATGATTATGGAAAGATTGGATAAACCGCCGCCGGAAAATATGTTCAAAAGCCCGAAAAATTGATTGTTGGCGAGAAAGGCGCCGAGCCGAGAAATGTCAACGCCGGGAATCGGAATTGCGGCCAAGACCCGAAAAATAACGAGCGCACCCAAAGTAAAAAGAATCCGTTTTCTTATCGCCGTGTCGCGAATGATTAGGCCGAGTTTTGTAAAAAGAGTATTCATTGACTACTTAATTGTACCGCCAACCTTGAGAATTTTCTCTTTGGCCGATTCGGAAACGCGACAATTCTCAAAAATAAGTTTTTTGGTGATTTCGCCCGCACCGAGAATTTTAACTTTAGGAAACTCGCCGCTCATTCGTCGGACGAGACCGGCGACCAGAAGGGTCTTTGGACTAACGATGTCACCGGCCTTGAAAGCAATTTCAATATTGGACAAATTAGTCACTTCAAATTTGGCCTTAAAACCCTTATTGCTGTTTTTCCCCCGCCCGCGAAGTTTCGGCAAACGCTTAATGGTATCCCTGATTTCAGGACGGAATTTCGCGCCAGCTCGGGCTTTTTGGCCCTTCGTTCCGCGACCGGCGGTTTTGCCGCGCTTGCCGCCGCGACCGACATAACGGCTCTTTTTTTGCGGGGTTTTTGGTTTTATTTGGTGAAATTGCATGGTGGATATTTAAACGGTTGCCGTTGTTTTTGCCTCATCAGAAACTGCCTCGGAAATCGCGCCTGAAGTCGCAACAGGAATCATGCCGGGAACCGCATCCGAAGCCACCGCCGAAGCTCTTTCCCTCGGTTTAGAAAGCATTGAGAGAGCGGCAATGGTAGCGCGGGCGATGTTAAGTTTGTTTTTGCTTCCGGAACGGACCTTGCCGCCGACATCTTTGACTCCGGCCATTTCAAGAACAGTCCGCACCGATGAACCGGCGATGATGCCGCGGTCGGCGGCTGGCATAATGGTTACTCTTGAAGAAGAGAATTTCGCCGATACTTCGTGCGGCACCGACATTTCTTTGGTTAGATTAAACGCGACCATGTTCTTTCTGGCATCGCTGAAGGCCTTCTCAATGGCCAAAGATGTGTCTCCGGCCTTGCCAAGACCGACACCCGCCATGCCTTTCTTGTTGCCGGCGACAATGGCAACGCTAAAACTGAATCGGCGTCCACCGGTCACAACTCTGGCTACTCTGCGGATGCTGATTATCTTCTGGTCAAATTCCGGCTTGACTCGGCTCTCGCGACGGGCCGGCCGGCGGGTGTTCT
>CAYIYW010000027.1:0-8716 GCA_964367845.1 uncultured Candidatus Saccharibacteria bacterium
ATTACCTCACTTTGTTTTGGAAATAGGTGCGAGTTTGGTACAATACAGACACCAATAAGGAACTCAAAGGTTTTTCCCTTTACGCCCGCAAATATAAATAAATATCCTCCAGTGCCTTCACGGCGTCTCCTGCGGCGATATTGTTCTGGTGATATAAACCGTCAGTGCAATCGCCGGCCGCCCAAACGCCGGGCATTTTTGTCGTCTGGTTTCTTGGGTCAATCGGAATTTGGCCATACTTATTTAAATCAATTAGCTCTTTTGCGAAAACAGTGTTCGGGATGAGCCCGATTTCAACAAAAATGCCCTGGACCGGAAGGGCGGTATCAGCGCCGCTTTTGTCATCAGTGTATGTGAGGGATGTTACAAATTTACCACCCTCAATTTTTTTAATTCTGACATTATTAAACGCTCTCATTTTGGGGTGAGCCATAACTTTTTTCACGGTTACCGGGTCGGCTTTGAACTTTGTGCTTCGGTTGAATAGGGTTACGCTCTTCGCGTACGCCAAAAGTTGAGCGGCGGTTTCAAAACCGGCATTGCCGCCGCCGACAACCGCGACATCCTTACCGGCAAAAAGCGGGCCGTCGCATGATGCGCAGTAGGTAACGCCCTTGTTTTCAAATTCCATCGCGCCGGGGATGTCCAATTTCCGACGATGACTTCCGGTCGCGATTAAGACCGTTCTTGCTTCATACGAACAGGTGTCGGTGGTTATAAGAAAATTTTCGCCTCTGCCGTTTTTTGAAATTTTAATTACCGATTCGTCCTCGCGGATGTTCACGACATCGTCCGCGTAGGCCTCAATGTGTTTTTTTAAATTGTCAGCCAAGTTCTGGCCACTGATTGCAACGGTGCCAATCCAGTTTTGGATGTTTTCGGATACTGTGCTTTGGCTTTCAAAACTTGATGTTATGAAAACAGTTGAAAGACGTTTACGAGACGCGTAAACGCCAGCAGCAACGCCAGCCGGTCCGCCTCCGCAAATCGCCAAGTCATAAATCATCGAGCAATTTTAACACAAATCCCCCTTGCAAGTAATTTTTGAATGGGCCAAAGGGTGCCCAAAGAAAATTATTTGCAAGGGCGATTTGTGTCAGATTCGTTTTATTTCAATTTAGAACGGCGGAGAAAGGCCGGCACGGCGCTCCATTCATCATCAACATCATCAACGGCCGGAACGGGCTTTTTTTCAGTCGCATCGTTTTTTGACAAACTTGGTCCGGATGACATCGGAATTGTGTTATAAATCTTTCCTTTCTTGTCACTGTCATCTATCGTTCGGTCGGTGTTTTTGCCCGCGTCTTCTTGATGAAAAAGCGATTTGCGGACCATGGACTCTGGGAAACCTGTGGCGATAACGGTGATGCGAATTTCGCCTTTCTTCAAACGGTCGCTTCGTATCGTGCCGAAGATGATTTTAGCGTTCGGGTCAACGGACTCGGTAATGATTTTTGCGGCATCCTGAATTTCAAACATTGTTAAGTCATCGCCGCCGGCAATTGAGAAAAGCACGCCCTTTGCGCCGGCGATTGAAAGCTCCAGCAGGGGAGAATTGATAGCCATTTTAGCGGCCTCCTCGGCTCTTTTTTCTCCGCCCGCACTGCCGATTCCCATAAGAGCCGGTCCGGCATTTTCCATAATTGTTTTGATGTCGGCAAAGTCAATGTTGATGATGCCGGGAGTGGTAATGAGGTCAGAAATGGCTTCCACCGCCTGTCGCAGAACCTCGTCGCACATTGCAAAAGCATTTTTGGCGCTGGTTTCCTTGCTTATGATGCTCAACAGGCGGTCGTTGGGAATGACGATAATGGCGTCAACAACGCCTCTTAATTCCTCAAGGCCTTGTTCCGCCACTCGCATTCTCTGGAGACCTTCAAAGAAAAATGGTTTGGTAACGACGGCGACCGTCAACGCGCCAAGTTCCTTGGCGATTTGAGCGACTCGTGGCGCCGCGCCGGTGCAGGTGCCTCCGCCGAGACCGCCGGCGACAAAAACCATATCGGCGCCCTGAATCGTTTCGCGGACTTCTTCTTGGGCTTCATCAACCGCCCGGCGACCGAGTTCCGGATTCATGCCGGTTCCAAGTCCTCGGGTCAGATTTTTTCCGATATGGATTTTTTTCTTAGTGAGGGTGTTATGAAGGTCTTGGGCGTCAGTGTTGATGGCGATGAACTCAACTCCGCGGACTTTTGAATTTATCATGTGGTTCAGCGCATTTTTGCCGGAACCGCCGACTCCCAGGACTTTGATTCGGGCGAAAGCTTCAACTTCGGGCTTGATTTGAGGCATGATTATGGGTGTTAAATTATATAAAGATTGCTAGGCGTTCCTCGCTTGTTGAAATAACGATGCCACATGATAGCACAGCGAAACGCCGAAAGGAACACTTGACCAAAAGCCGTAAGTGTTTTTTATTTTTGGCCGGCAAATTATTTTTTCGGCCGATAACGAACCGAAAATTGGTTGGTTATGTCGCTGATAAAGGCAGGGTTAAGGCAGGAACTGCTTTACGAATTTCAGAATTTTGTCTTTTATTATTTTAACAATTTTGTTGGCCTTAATTGAGCCGGAATCGTCCGCTGAAAGTCCCCAGATGCAAAGACCATAGGCCACGGACCACGAACTATCCTTGAACGGGCTTTTAGACGGGTCGCCGGTGTGAATGACGGCGACTCTTGCCGGCAGGGCTAAAGTTTTTTTGGCGACTTCTTCTATGGAGGCAATGTTGGCTCCACCGCCTGTCATGACGACGCCCGCGGGCAGAAGATGGGCTTGGCCGATTTTTTTCAAATGGGCTTCAACAAGTTCAAACATATCTTCCAGCCGAGCCTCAATGATGTCCTCAAATTTTTTGCGCGGGTAATTAAAAGAAGTGATGCCGCCGATTTTCAGATGCTCGGCTTCATCAAGGGCAATTTTAAAACCGAGGGCGATATCGTTGGTGATATTGGTTGAGCCGACAGGGAAAACCTCCAGCGAGCGTGGTTTGTTTTCGTCAAAAACCGCCAAAGTTAAGGTCTCGGCGCCGATGTTGGCGAGAGCGCAACCGGCGATTTTCTGGCTTTTGCTTAAGGTAACCAAACTGGCGGCCATCGGCGAAGCCATGACATCAATAACCTCAACCCCGGCTTCGTCAACCGCTTCAATAAGATTATGCAAATGGTGTTCAAGACAAGTTATGAAAAGAATCTTACATTCCAATTTATTGCCGCGCAGACCGACTGGGTTATTGCCGAGAACCAGCCGGCCGTCAAGTTTGTATTGAAGTGGCACCGAGTGGATGATTTTTCGGTTTAAAATTGCGCCAGCCGGAATTTCCTTTTCGCATACTTCATGGAGTTTGTTGATATCAAGTTCATCAATCTCCGAATCGCCGCGAGAAACCATGACTGAACCGGTTGAGACCGCACTCTCAAGGCCGATACCGCCCACGGACAGAAATGCCCGACTGATTTTTAGCCCGCTGTTTTTTTCGGCCTGGCTCAAGGCCTGGCGGAGACATTTAACGACATCGGTTGAATTGATGATGTAACCATGCCGAAGACCTTTGGACTCAGCCGAGCCCGTGCCGAGAACACTGGGGAATTCTTTATCATCCGAGCCGACGCCTTCCGCCACCACCACCTTGATTTGGTATGTTCCAACATCTATGCCGACCGCTATTTTTTTTGACATTTAAAATATTGCAAAATTGCCTTTTCCTCTCGCTCCATTCTACTACCATGGTCAAGCCCTTTCAAATGAAGCAAACCGTGGATAAACAAAAAAGCGACATGATTGTTCGCGTTCCCGGAGATTTTTTTAGCCCGGCTTTTTACTTGGTTCAAACAGATAAAAATTTCTCCCGAGTTTTTTGTAAGCGGGAAACTTAGGATGTCAGTCGCCTTGTCTTTCCGGCGGTAGATTCTGTTCAGAGTCCGGATTCGGCTCGGTCCGACCAAAACCAAACTCAATTCATAGGTCCGGCCAAGAACTTTTTCTTTTATGCGATGAAAGGGTAAGCGTGGCAGCTTACCCTTTCCGGTCTTTTGTATTGAGAATGAGGAAGTTGGAACTTGCTTGGATGTTTTGCCGTACATTTTATCGGGCATTTGAAAGTCCGTTTATTTGTAATTACGCTCCGGCAATTTACCCATTTTTACCAGCTCGTCAAATTTTTCTTTGCGGGCCAGCTTTTTGAGAGCTTGTTTTTTCTTTACATATTCGGACTTTTTGCGCGCGCTGAAGCGGTTTTTTCGGACGCGCATCAAAACTCCGGAACCCTGGACGCGACGAGTGAAGCGCTTAATGACGCTTACGCTGTTCTCGTTGTTATTTCTCTCCACCTCAACGTTAATCATGGTCTGGGGATATTAACATGGGTTTCTTTTCTTTTCAATCCTTTTGGATTAGGCCAACGAAGCCGGGCTTAACTTGCTTAGATAAAACGGCAAATCCGGCACCGAGATAATTTCCTGCGAGCGCGTAGACATTTGCCTGACGACGACCGTGTTTTCAAGCGCTTCTTTTTGTCCCATGATTATGACAAAAGGCGTTTTTAAGGACTCGGCGGCGGTTAATTGGCCGACAAACTTGTCGCTGGTCAGTAGGTGATGAACAGGAATCCGAGCTTGGCGCAAGGTTTCTATCACCGACAAGCTTTTGAGTTTGGCGATTGAGCCAAATTGGATAAAGAAAAACTTTGGTTGAGGCCGACCCCTGAAAAATAGTTTCGGATTGATGGTCGGTTTTTTAAAAACAATGTTGACGCTCATCATCGGCGTATCGTGCTTGAAACCGACTCTGCGGGCGATATAGTTGTGGCGGGCGCCGACTGCGTAGGTTTCTTCCACCGTGTCCTTTTCATTCGTTGGCGCGCTTTTTATTTCAAAAATCGTGTGAGAACAATAATGGCGGTGGCCGATTAACCCCGGATTGATTCGGTATGGGATTTCCAGGGTTTCAAGATACTCAAGAACTTCCTGGAAGTGTTCAACGCTCTGTTCTGAAAGGAAGCTCAATGATTGAGGCGCCCGTTTGCGTATCTCCAGCCATTTTTCATGGTCGCACCGCCAAACATCAAACGGGTCTTTTTTAAGTTGTTGGCGGATTTCAGGCGACATGTCGGCCCCGTGTTTTCTGGAGAAATTTATTAATTCTTTTTCAAATTGGCAGATTGAGTATTTGTCGCCGATGCTGTTTATGTCAACGATTATTTTTTTATGCCCGTGGTCGGCCAAAATAGCGACGGCTGTTCTAATCGCGATGGCTTCAGCCACGCTTTCAAAAGAACCCACGATGTCTAAACAGTAGTGACGCTCATCCGATTGACGCTTGACGGCGAGCTGTGACACCGGCCGTTTATAATGAAGCATAACCGGCAGGGGTTCGTTATGGAGATTCCAATCCAAAAATGTCCGCAGGAGAGCGATTTTTTCCTCGGGTCGCGGAAAAACGCTTTTTAGCGCATCGGCCACGCTGGGGACAAAAGACATCGCTTGCTCCATGTCCGTTTTTTCAATTCGCGGGGTTTTTACCGGTCGGAAACCGTAGAAGAGAGCAATTTCTCCGGCCTTGTCAACATCCTTTAAGATGTAAGACGGCTCGCGCCCCAATTTAATTTTTGTGTTGATGGGCATGGCTGTTCGGTTTATTAATTTATTCAAAGTCGCCTAATTTTAAGAGTTGGTTTTCTAAAGCTAATTGCTGAAGTCGCCCGGCGAGAAATTTAATCGGGTTATTGGCAGAAGTCGGACTATCGGCCGGCCGACAATCAGATTTTTCTGCACCGGTCCCCAAGACCTAGAGTCAAAACTGCCGAGACGGTTATCGCCAAGCACGAAATATTCGCTGTCGCTCAAAACAACTGTGAAGTCCTCACCTTTTTTATTTTCACCGGCGACATAAGGTTCATTCAAAGTTAGGCCGAGGGTTGTGTCTTTTGGGAATTCGCTGTTAAAAATTGTCACAACTCCGTCGGTTATTTTGACTGTCTCGCCCGGCAAGCCGATTATTCGTTTGATAAAAAATTTACTGGTGTCTTTTGGATACTTGAAAATGATGACCGACTCGCGTTTCGGGGCCTCAAGGCGTTTGCTGATTTGGTCAACAATCAGATATTCGCCATCGGCGAATGTCGGGTCCATGGAGGCGCCCGAAACGATAAAGGGTTGGGCGATATAAAGGCGAAACGGAATGACGATAATGAGAGTGATGAACGTGAATTTTACAATTTCCTTCCAAAAATTGCTTTTCGGACGCTCGCGGGCGACTTCTGCAAGTTCTGGCGGTTGATTATCGTAAGAACGTTCATTCATGAGTGTCATTGTATTACGACTGTTCGTTTGACACAAGAGTTTGGCGCGTGCTTTGGTGGGTTTTTACTTTGCCACAAGGATTTACACGCCTCTTTATAGTTTATTGAAAATTTCTAAAACGATAAGTGCTATAATTATCTCAAATGGTGACTGTGTCTCCTGAATAAAATCCGAACTTTTTACCAAACCAATCTGAACGAGGACTAATCTGCGCGCCTTGTCTCCGCTCCCTTCGGTCGCGGGAGCAAAAACCAAAAATTTTCCTTACCTTTCTTCTTTTCCTCGGCTGGGTGTGGGGGGAGCCGACAAAAAATGGAAAGGAATTTTTTGGTTTTGCTTCGCCGCTATCGTGAATATAGTATATCCCATTTTGGGATTATACCACAAAAGGATACATGATTGTAAATATATGAGTAAGTCCGTTTATTCAAAAGTCTACAAAGACATCATAGAACGCTTAAAAACAGCGCGTATTGATGCTGGGCTTGCCCAGCGAGAGGTTGCTAGCAAACTTGGTAAACCTCAGTCATTTATCTCAAAAATTGAATCCGGCGAAAGACGACTTGATGTAGCAGAGATAAAGAAATTTGCCGTAATCTATAAAAAGGATATTTCCTTTTTCATAAAATAATATGGAAAAAATAACTAAGAAATTTTATTTAGGGTTGGGTATATCTAAAAAAGATATTTTGGCTATCAATAAAGAAATGGCACTTCCTGTCGGTGTCAAACTGAGTTCATTTGCTAGATCTCGTCGTGTAGAAATGACAGCAGAAGCGATGGCGTGGCCAAAAGGTAAAAGCCAAGAAAAAAGAAAAATCACCGAAATTTACAAAGCGGATAATTTTGTTGTGGCCGTTGGTAAACCCGGGAAAGAAGCAGCACCGGATTTCAAACGCAAACACTATATAACAGGTGTGATAACAAATAACCGGAATGATATGAATCCTTTTGTTATGAAAAATGGTAAAAAGGTTGGTAATGACTTAACTTTTGAAGCAATGTTTGAGCAAATTGAACATCTTATGCACGCTGACCTGTTTGGGTTAGAGCTTTTAGGCATGCTTATTTTTAGAATGGCTTTTATGTTAGATCATCAGCAAGATACTCAAGGAAATTGGCGATATATTCCACCTAATCAATCTATGCTTGTATTAAATAAACGATTACCAAAAGTTGGTGATGTTTCGGCAGAAGTATTTTTATATTTTTTAGATGTCTTGGCTCTTAATGAAGATGTTAAAGTTCATACCTTAGGTCATGAGAATGCAAAATATGACTATGGGCGTGTCAACACTTTACTTACCTTTGCTCATTTAATATCAGTATTGTTAAACCGCCGATCTCTCGCAAAATTTGCAGGTAATTTTGCTCGACCTCCCTCTGGAATGGCTCCAATGCCTAAAATTAAAGGTATATTTGAAACTTTTCCTCTTTTATCTCCTGACTTTTTAACACCCTAATTTCGTTTTTGTCCCCGAACTAATTTATATTTTTGATCAATATATCCGTTAGTTAAACGGTCGTTTATTATATCGCAATATTTTTTATCAATTTCAGCAGATATAAATTGCCGATTCAAATTTTTACATACATCTATCTCTGCACCGCTTCCACCAAATAGCGCAAAAACTATATCTTTCGGTTTTGTTGATGCTTTAATTAACATCTCTGTTAATTTTTGAGGGATTTGGCAAGCGTGATATGTTTTTTCCTTGCTTACATTCTTAACAAGATTAAATTCAAACCAAGAATAAGGCATTCTGCCTTTTGACCCATTTGCTAGATTCTGTTGGATTCTCTTATCTGTTGGGTTTTTGTAAGGAAGAGCAACATCATCTTTGAAAAATTTGTTATCAGCGTTTTTTCTTACATGCAAAATGCTTCTGTGCGCTGTTGTAAATCTTTTTGGTGTATGACCAACATTTGTATTATAGACCCAAACATATTCATGGATATTTGGAAAATATAAATCTAGATATTTAACTCGGAGATGTGCATTTTGTTGAGGATAATTCATCATAAAAAGATTGCCGTCATTTTTAAGTACACGCATTGATTCCTTTGTAAGTTCAATATACCAGTTTACATAATCCTCGAATTTTTTTGTATAATTATTTTCACCATATTTAATACCAACATTGTAATCAGGATCTCCGAAAATCATATCTACACTATTGTCTGGTAAATCTTTCAAAACATGCATTACATCTCCGTTATAAACTTTGTTAAGATAGTCTGATATTTTGCCTTGCTGTTGGGTATTTTTTTCCACTGGTAAGACAAAATCTTGGGCTGGTTGCTCTGCATCGTCTGTTCTAAAGACATCCAATAAAACACCCTGCAAGACGAATTGTTGATTGCTTTTAATTATTATCGGCTTGTAGTTTTTATTTGCCGGCTGTAATCTAATTTGT
>CAYIYW010000028.1:0-4212 GCA_964367845.1 uncultured Candidatus Saccharibacteria bacterium
TCACGAACAGCCCGCAATATGCTTTTCTCGGCAGAAAACGCAACTGCCTTGAAAAGCACATTGCGGGTTGTTCGTGGAAACAGTCAAAACTGCCTTGAAAAACACATTGCGGGCTGTTCAAGGAAAATCGGCGAGTTCAACAAAAAAACGCGGTGTTTGGTAAAATCCCGACCATGTGGCGCCGCCTACCGTGACACCTCTGTTCTGTGACCATAGTATGAAAAAAGCGCCTTGATGCCGGCAAGATTTCGCTCCCACTCTATCGTTTCGTGAGTTTGAAGCTCTACCGTAATCGCCGGAATGTTTATTGAGGCCAGCCAGTCCTCAGAAGCGCCGGTAATCTCGTAACTGACAAACGATTTGACAGCCGGATATTCTGACGCCTGCGAGTAGGCGTTCATTATATCAAGCGTCTCCGGAAGAATACCGTTATAACATTCCGACGCATACACGGCATTGGCTTGGCTGTGCCAAAAAATAAAGGCATCGGGATTATTTTTTAAAACAAAATTTCGGAGCGCCATGGATTCCGGCTCGGAGAACGGCGCCGACCCGGCGCTTACTTTTTTTGATTGCCACATGCTTGCGGGTTGCCATTTGCAGTCAAAGTTGCGATTGAGGTCAACGCCACGCGCATTGAACCGTCCGGTTGCCATGACTTCTTTGTTGGTTGTCGGGACATCTGTTGCAACAAAGCGACCTTCTTTGCCGGTCACTTTATACACACCGTCGGGATTAGCGGACGGAATTACGACAACAATCAGGTTGTCGGGGACAATGTCAGGATTTTCATTGAGATAATCCATGAATTGAAACGACAGGAGAACGCTATTCCACTCGTATCCGCCGTGTATGCCGCCGACGAACACAAGTTGCTTTTTTTCACCCGCACCCGCACCCGCACCCGCGCCGACAACTACACCCTCACCCACGTCCGCGGGCTTGTCTTCACGCCCGTAATAGGTATACGCCTCAATCTCGCGCCCTTCCACCGACATGCCGATTACTTCGCGTTTCGGCCAGAGATTTATCGGTTTTTCAACCGTCGGTGGCAATTCTGACAGTTCTTTGTTTAGACCAACAAACACAAACACACCGACACCAAGTGCCGCAAGAATAAGAAGAATTGCGATGACCGGCTTCCTAAAGATAAACCCCATTCTTTGATTTTTTATTGGGACTGTTTGCCGTAGTGTTTAAGCAGGGCGTCAATGCCTTTCCGATTTTTAGTCCATTCGGTATCCTCATGGGTTGTAAGAAGAACACTGATTGCCGGAATGTTGTTTTTGGCGAACCAATTTACCATGTCGCCGGTTATTTCATAGAAATTAAATTCTTCATAGGCCTTATAACCGGAAGCGTTCGCATAAATATTCGTGATTGCGAGTGTTTCAGGCAAAACCCCATTGTGACAGCTTGATGAGAATACCCCGCCGGCGGCGCTGTACCAAGTGACAACCGCATCTGGCTTGTTTGTTTCTACAAAATTTTTCAACGCCTGGCTTTCCGGCTCGGAGAATGCCGCGCTTCCGCCACTGACTTTTTTATTTTGCCAAGTGCCGATGGATTGCCAATCGCAATCAAAATTACGATTAAGGTCAACACCGCGCGCGTTAAAACGGCCGGATACTTTAACGGCTTGCGATGACGATACATCGGCTTGGGCGAAACGGCTTGCGGCGCTCGTGGTGCCGACAACTTTATTTAAGCCATCGGGATTCAATACCGGAATGACCGTCACCCGCACATTTTCGGGAATGACAGTCGGATTCCCTTTCAGGTAATCCATCAGCTCATAAGCGACAAGAGCGGTGTTCCACTCATATCCGCCGTGTATGCCACCGACAAACAGAAGATTTTTTGTCGCGCCTTCCGAACCTCCGTCATTTTCTTGACCGTAGTGATATGCGGTGATGTCGCGGCCCTCTATGGATTTGCCGATAACTGATTCGGCCTTATTGTCCTGGGGTTTGACGGGCGCTGTGTTTGCCGGCTTTCCGTCTGCCGGAGAATTCGTATCAACTATGACGTCCCGATTCTGGTTTTTATCCGCCTTATCAGAAGGGCTTTGAGTAATAAAATAAAGGCCGATACCGACAAAAGCGACGACGATAATTATGATGATGATTTTTTTCATATGTTTTATATTAGCATATTTTTAACACATTTTTTGCGCAAACAGGTTTAGCGTTTCGCCCTCCACTCCTCAATTTTTTTGTGGTCGCCGGAAAGCAAAATTTTTGGCACACGGAGAGTTTGACCCTTGTAAACAAAACTTTCGGGGCGGGTGTAAACATTTGGACTGGCAATCCGTGATTCCTCAATTGAGTCAAAATTTCCAAGCACTCCTTTCACCTGCCGAGCGAGGCAATCTATCATTATCATCGCCGGCAATTCCCCGCCGGTCAGGATAAACGGCCCGATAGAGACCTCTTCCATTTTGAAGACCTTTTTCACCCGGGCGTCAATACCTTCGTAGCGGCCGGAAACGATAATGATGTTTTTGCGTTTTTTGGCAACAGCGCGCGCATACTCGTTCGTAAATTGTTTACCGGACGGAGAAAGGAAAATAATTTGGGGCTTTGTTTTTGCGGATGAATTTTTGCCGGAAGATTTTCCCGAATTTTTAATCGCCGATTCAATCGCCTTTATAACCGGCAAAGCTCTTATCACCATACCCGGACCGCCACCGTAGGGTTTGTCGTCCACTCGCTTTTTTGGGTCGCCTTCAAAATCCTTGGGGTCGTAAAATTTAATCTTTATTTTTTTGTCTTCAATGGCGCGCTTAACCACGGACTCGCCGAGGTAGGAGTCAAATGCGTTGGGAAATAATGTAACCACATAGAAATTCATGCAGACACTATATACGGGATTCGGCTTTTTGTTTAATTAAAGTTTCAAATCCGCCATCGCTTCGTCAACCGTTTTGGAGGCCTTTTGGGCTCTTTCGCCACCGGCCGGCTCGTTTATTTTCAGATTCACTCGGGCATTGTGTTTCATTCCCACTACTCGCAAAAGAGTCCGGATGGCCTTGGCGGTATTGCCTTCTCGGCCAATAACCTTTCCCATGTCGGCCGGATTAACATCAAGGGTCAAAAGGACTCCCATTTCATCTACTACTCTCGTAATTTTTACATCGTTTGGGTTATCAACCAACGCTCGGACAACAAATTCTAAAAACTGACTGTCATGTTCGTTCATATATTAAGTTTATCTGTCTATCTATTAAGTACTGCCTGAATTCAGAATAATGGAAAAACCGACAAGCCGCAATAGCGGAATTCACAGTTTGACGCGGAACTCGCGGAACTCATCGCGTTTGTGCGGCTCTTTGCGACTATGCGACCGGAATTGATTCGGCTTTGTTTTTCGCGAGAACTTCGGTTGCGATTGTGTCAGCGGTTTTTTCGGCGGTTGGACTTGCGCTTACATCCTTGCCCGCCTCCACTTTCGCAACGACTTCTTCTTTCTTAATCGGCCGTTTTTTCGGCAGAACATTGATTTTTTTACCCTCAATCAACTTTTTGCTGACAAGCAGGTTGTGAATCGTGCCGGACGGTTTCGCGCCTTGTGCCATCCAATATTTCACTCGGTCAAATTTGATTTCGGCTTTATCGCCCCGACGGGAATCGTAATTACCCAAAACCTCAAGCGATTTACCGCTCTTCGCGGCGTTTTTTGAATCAGTCAAAACAATCCGAAAAGTCGGCTCGTTCTTTCGGCCAGTTCTTTGTAATCTAATCGCGAGCATAGCGGCTATTGTATCAGGGCGTTGGGAGCGCGTCAATTCACAACCAAGTCCAAAAAAGATTGACGAGAAACTTTGCGTTTGCTCTTTACACTCCAACAGGCGCGCTTGAAATCACTTCAATCGGCACACCGTTTCTAATATTTTTTTCAAGTTCCTTTCCTTGTTGTGAAGAAGTGTAAAGCAATTCGATTCCTATAATTTCACCATTTTTGTCAACGTCCAAGTTGACGTGCTTATTGACACAAATAGTTTTAGCCACCTTACTTTTCCTAAGATAGAAATAAATGGCATCTGCAACTTTGTCATAAGTAATCTTCATAGATTTTTATAATAAACGGTAATGAGTATGTATTCCTGTTGTTTATTTTTAAATGGATTTTTACAGTATACCACTTCCACAATTTCACTATCAATTTTCTTTGTTGCCTTGGTCTTACCATCGGGCATATTTTCTCTGTAAT
>CAYIYW010000028.1:4312-8624 GCA_964367845.1 uncultured Candidatus Saccharibacteria bacterium
GCGCGCCGAGCGGAAAAGAAAAAGGACGGGAAGAAAGACAAAAGGGCGAGGTCGTCCGAGTGATTTCGCGCGCGCGCGACAATTTTGTCGGCGTCGTGGAAATAAACGCCGGTGTTTTTGTCGTGCCGGATGACCGTCGGATGTATCGCGATATTTTGATTCCAGCCAGTGAATCCATGGGCTCCAAAGCCGGCGACAAAGTTCATGTAAAGCTCTTTGCGTGGACCGACCCGAAAAAAAATCCCGAGGGCAAAATCATCAAAATCATCGGCCGGAAAGGCGACCACAATACCGAAATGGAAGCGATTGTGATTGAGAGCGGTTTTGAGAGCAGTTTTTCTAAAGAAGTTCTGGCCGAGGCCGAGGAAGTGGCAAATCGCGAACGAGCCAGAATGAGCGAGGAAACGAACGAAAAAATCTCTTCGCGAACCGACCTGCGCGGCATCACCACCTTCACTATTGACCCCTTTGACGCCAAGGACTTTGACGACGCTATTTCGGTGAAAAAAATTAAGGGAGATAAAGAAAACAAAACCGGCGATAACACCGGTGGGAGAGAAAACTTGTACGAAATCGGCGTGCACATCGCCGACGTTTCCCATTACGTTCGCCCGGGCGGCGCCCTTGACGCCGAAGCCAGAAAGCGCGGCCTCTCGGTTTACCTTGTTGACCGAACAATTTCGATGCTTCCGGAAGTTCTTTCAAACGACCTTTGCAGTTTGAACGAAAAAGTGGACCGATTGGCTTTCAGCGCGATTTTCACCATGAAGGAAAATGGCGAAATCCTGAAACGCTGGTTTGGCAAGTCAACAATAAATTCCGACAAGCGTTTTACCTACGAAAACGCTCAAGAGGTGATGGACAAAAAATCCGGACCGTTTCTTGAGGAACTTTTAATCCTGAACAAAATCGCCCATGCCCTGCGTAAGGTAAAATTCGCCGCCGGGGCGATAGATTTTGAAACAACCGAAGTCAAATTCAAACTTGACGATAAGGGCAAGCCGATTTCGGTTTACAAAAAAGAACGGCTGGACACCCACAAATTGGTTGAGGATTTCATGCTTTTGGCGAATCGTGAGGTGGCGGAATTTATTTCCAAAGCCCACAAGGAGAAACGCGGGGCGGGAATTTACAGAATTCACGACTTGCCTGACCCCCAGAAAATCACGGATTTATCGTTGTTCCTGAAAGCCCTCGGCTTTGACCTAAAAAACACCGACGGCAAAACAACATCCAGAGACATCAACGATATCCTTAGGCAGGCCGAGAACTCTCCTCAATCCGAGCTCATCAAAACCGCGACTATCCGCTCAATGTCCAAGGCGATTTACTCCACAAAAAACATCGGCCACTTCGGTTTGGCTTTCCGTTTTTACACCCACTTCACCTCCCCGATTCGCCGTTACCCCGACCTCATCGTCCACCGAATTCTTGAGCAAGAATTAAAAGGCGCGCCGATGGATGCCGACGAATTTGCCCGACTTGAACGAATCGCGGTGGAGTCATCCACCCGCGAAATTTCGGCCGCCGAAGCCGAGCGGGCGTCCATTAAATATAAACAAGTTGAGTACATGGGGGCGCGAATCGGTCAGGTTTTTGACGGCAAAATTTCCGGCGTCGCGGAATTCGGCATTTTTGTGGAAGAAACTGAAACCGGCTGTGAGGGCATGGTTCGGCTCCGCGATTTGGGAAATGATTTCTATGTTTTGGATAAAAAAAGTTACGCCATTGTCGGCGAAAAAACCGGCAAACGATACTCGCTCGGCGATAAAGTGAAATTCAAGGTTGTTGGAGCGGATTTGGAGAGACGAGCGCTGGATTATGTGTTTGTATGATTCGTTGCCGCAATTTCCAGGTATTGCCATGACTGATGTGGCCAAGATATGACTGGACTGTTTCGTTTTTCACTTCTTTAACTTTTATATTCTTAAACATTTTTTTCTTGGTCGCAGTCCGCAAGACCCGATGACGCGGAAAATGAATCCATCCGAGGAAATCTACCCCGGAGGCAAAAGTCCGGATAGATATTTTGTCTGGATGTAATTTTAGACTTAACTCCTTTTGTAGGAAGGACTCTACGAGCATCAATACTTCATTGAGCCATGCCTTGTCCCTGCCCATGATTACAAAATCGTCGGCATATCGAATGTAGTATTTTGCCTTAAGCGAATGTTTTACAAACTGATCAAGATTGTCCATGTATACATTTACCAAAAGCTGGGATGTTAGATTGCCGAGCGGTAGCCCCTTCCCCTCTCCCGTACTTTGAAAACTATCGACAACCCCGGCAATGAGCCGCAGTGCGTCTCGATCATCAATACGCTCCCTCAGAATTTTTAGCATAATGTCATGGTCAATTGACGCAAAGAATTTTTTAACATCACACTTCAAGATCCATAAGGTTTTTGTGTTATTACTGCTCGCCCTTAAAGCAAAACTCTTAAACCTTTCAACTGCCTTGTGAGTGCCACGAAGCCGTCGGCAAGAATATGAGTCATGTATAAAGGTCTTATCAAAAAACTTATAGAACTGGCGGTAAATAGCGTGATGTAGTAATCTGTCCCGTACCGACGCCTTATGAATATTTCTTGGTTTCGGGTCAGAAATATTAAAGGCATGATAGCCACCGTGCTTGTAGGTTTTATCTTTTAGTTCTTTACGTAAGACGAGAATATTATCAGATGGCCGATATTGGAAATCTTGAACGTCTTTTTTATTTCGCTTCCCTTTTAAAAATTCTTTCCACGCTTCGAGTAAGCTCTCGACAGAAATAATATCGTTAAACATTCCCAAGAAAAATTAGTTTTACTCAGCAAAAGCATATCTAAGGTTGACCTTGTAAAACTTCTTTTACAGCTATCCTGGGAAATTAAAGCTCTTGATAATAAAAAATATATTCGCCTCTCTGAAGATTTCTCTGAGATTGGCAAAATGCTTGGTGGATGGAAACGGCAATTAATAAACAAAACTCCTCCGGTTGTTGCGGAGGAGAAACAGTAAAAGTAGCGAACAGCGAGGAAGCGATAGATCGCATTCCAGTCGTTGTCCCTCCAATTGAGGTTGAGGTTCCGCTCGGAATCGTTCCTGTTGAGATACGGCACGTCGCGGTTGCCATTGACCTTAGCAACGGAGCCTTGTGTGAAAAGCCATCCATGGCACCATCTCTTGATATTTCAATTAAATATCTCAGGACTGTATCGAATTCGTGATCTTATTCCATCACCGAGCTCTTCACACCAACTGTCTCTGATTTTTTAGACCTACCCCACAGCACTCTTTTAACAGCCTTGACCATCAAAATTCTCGCTGTAGGGGTCGCGGACAAATTACCTAAAGCCGTAACCTTAGATTTTTCATTTGTCGGAAATAGTATACCAAAGAAAAAACCCCACAGCGGTTAAGCGTGCATGGGGTTCGGACCAAGGGCCCAAGTTCCCAAGGGTCAAAGTCCAAAGAACGATGCCGAGGGTCAAGAACCAGAGGGCGGAGAGACCTCGCGAACAGCGAGGAAGCGAGAGACCGCATCCCAGCCGTCGCCCCCCCAAAGGAGGTGGAGGCCCCGCTCGGAACCGTCCCTGTCGAGACACGGCACGTCGCAGCAGCCATCGACCCTAGCAACGGAGCCCAGACCGACGATCGGACGCTTCCGCTGTTCCTTGGGGAATTTCGCCCCGAAGGAAAGGAGGTGCTCGATCTTGCCCGGTTCCCAGGGATTCTGGGGGTCGAGAGCCCTGATCTGGGCCTCCGCGTCGTCGGACGAGATGTCGCGGTCCGGGTGAATCAACCTCGCCTCAAACTTCACGATGCCCGTCCCGGAAATCGGAAACCGCTCGGGCGTGATGTCGCTGTTCCGCCAGTCGTAGCGACCGGCGGCAATCATCGCTTCGAGACCCGTGCTGTAATCGACCGTAAGAACGATCGATTCGGGCAAGAACTCGCCGAGGCCAATAGCCTTGCGGAACGCACCGCGGTTCGAGAGGTCGGCACCGACATCCAAGACATCGGCGAGAACACCTGAACTGAGAACAATGGTCATGCGGTCTGGGGTAAGCCCCTTCTGTTCAGCGAGATCCAAAAACGACTGGACCTGCCTGCTACTCATGGTCGTATTCATTGAATCGCTCCTTTGATTTGCTTTCCCGTTTTGGGTTAGCTGTGCGGTAGCTAGAGGACGACACATTGTCGCCATAGCCAGAAACTTCAATTTACATTGGAGCTTTTGGCTATGGCGATTGTTTGCAAGAAGACATGAAAAGAGCCTGTTTTCTACGTTTATGCTATCAGCGTTTCAAGGTACTTATTTCTGTGTTAA
>CAYIYW010000029.1:0-8332 GCA_964367845.1 uncultured Candidatus Saccharibacteria bacterium
TAACGGCATACAAAGTGATCGCTTCACGCATACGGGAAGTGATTGATGAAGATACTGATGTCACGCAAGTGAAAAAAGACCTCGAAAACCTGCTTGATCGTTCCATTCGTGCTGGCGAGTATGTGATAAAGAGTACCCCGAAGATTAAGGATTTGAGCAAGATTGATTTCGAGGCATTACGAAAGTTTTTCGATGATTCGGACACGAAGAATATTGAAGCCGAACATTTGAGTGCGGAGCTGGAGGAAAAAATTAAAGAAATGATACGCAAGAATAAGCTTCGCAAGCATTTCCTTGATCGGCTAAATAAACTCCTGCACGAATACAATACCGGCTCGCACGATCTTGATGTCTTTTTCGATCAGCTCGTTGAGTTAGCAAAGGAATTAAGCGAAGAAGACCGCCGCGCGGTTTCAGAAAATCTCACGGAAGAGGAGTTAGCTATTTTCGATATTCTTCGTAAAGAAAACCTGAACCCGGGCGAAGTAGATCAAGTTAAAAAAGTTGCTAAAGAATTGCTGGTAAAACTGAAAGCGGAAAAACTAGTTTTGGATTGGAAGCGAAAAGAAGAAACACGGGCTGATGTGAAGATAACCATCCGCGATCTGCTTTATGATGAGCTACCCGGTCCGACATATACCGAACCCGACTGCGAAGACCGAACGCAAAAAGTGTATTTCCATGTTTATGACAACTACGTGGACGAGAAAGTGAACGTTTACGCATAACGAAATAAACGAAAGGTTTTGCGCAAAATGAAGTAATCTTAATTTTCTCTTTATCCCAGAAAAGTAGGATTTTGGGATGAACAAAGATTTAAACACTTGGAACACCCAGAAACAGAAAATTCATTCCTTGAATGGAACCAGGGATTTTTATGAGCGTGAAGTTTGGTGGACCAGAATTGGGGTAAATGTGGGTGTAGAAATTGACGGCAGACACGAATTATTTATGAGACCAGTGGTAATCGTCAGAAAGTTCAACAGAAATATGGCCCTCGTGATTCCCACGACCTCAAAAAATAAATCAAATAAATATTATCTTGATGTCGCTGGAGAGGATGGCAAGGTCTACAAGACCTGTTTGTCGCAAATTAGAGTTATCAGTGTAAAAAGATTACTCCGAAAAATCGGCACTGTGCGGCAAGAAAATCACACGAATCTGATAAACAAAGTTGCCCAAATGATGTATGGTTCATTGTGATGGTCTGTCTAAAACAACGAAACCCGCTTTTCTGCGGGTTTCTCGGAGGACGAAGCCGATTAAAACATTGTATAATGAGATAATTGGTTATTTAACAACATAAAAACAAATGAAAAATATTTTAAGAGATTTTATTTCCACCGAGGACAGAGTGTATCCCATGAAAATCGGAAAAACCGTCGCCTCATCGCTTACCGGTTTTATCATCGGCGCGGCCGCGGCCCATCTCGTCTGGTTTTCAACAGTCAAACAAATTTTTGAAGTGTTTGGAATGTAACCTAAACTAGGCGCGATGTTTGCTTATTCAAAAGTGCACGGAGTCGGGACTTTTTGCGTCCGGCGTTGTTGTCTTTTATCAAGTGAGTTTTTGCCGCCTTATCAATCGCCTGCTCAACTGTCGGGAAAAACTGCTTGGCTTCGGCGATTTTGCCAGCGACAACCAATTTTCTGAATTTCTTAATTGAATCGGTCAGCGTCGTTTTTCTGGCAAAATTAAACTTTCGCTTGCGACGCGAGTTTCTTAAGGCCTTTTTGGCTGATTCGGTAATCGGCATATTTGTGCCCGATACTCTATCACACGTCGCAGTAAGTGACAAACTTTGTTATGATGCTCGCATGATTTCACATCTCCGAGGCAAAATCATAGATAAAGGCGTGCGTTTCTGCATTCTTGACGTCAGCGGTCTCGGTTATAAAATTTATGCTTCAGATGAATCACTGCGGGGGGCAAAAATGGGCGAAACGGCTTCATTTTGGACTCATTTGGCCGTTCGAGAAAATGCCCTTGACCTTTATGGTTTTGCCAACAAGGATTCGCTCGGACTTTTTGAACTTCTTATAACCATATCCGGAATCGGGCCGAAAACCGCTCTCGGCGTAATCAATGTCGCCAGTCCGCAGACGTTGAGACGGGCGGTTTCTTCGGGAGACCTCGCCTATCTGACAAAGGTCTCCGGTATCGGCCGAAAACTGGCCGAAAAAATAATTCTTGAACTCCGCGAAAAACTTTCGGCTTACGGCGGAGACGAACACGAAGACCTCAAGGGCGAAACCGACGCTCTGGAGGCGCTCAAATCTCTCGGCTACTCCGAGCGCGAATCGCGGGATGCGCTCAAGAAAATTTCCGGCTCTGGCCGAGGTTCTGATTCCGGCTCCGCTTCTGGCCGAGGTCATAGTGACGGTTCTGCTTCCGTCTCTGGCGAAAATGACAAGAATAATAAGAATGACGGGAACAGCGGAAATTTTTCCACCGGCGACAAAGTGAAAAAGGCCTTGAAAATTTTGGGCGGAAATAAATAAAGCGAAAGTCAATAAAGACGAGGGCACAACAGCATGGCCAGTTTTCAAAAAAATTTCCTCAAAAAAGTCATCCCGCCGCCGATTTATAAATTTTTCCGTCCGGCATACCATTATTTGATGCCTTTTTTCGGCGCGATCGCGAACGGCTTCCCTTCCCGCGGTCTGTATGTAATCGGAATTACAGGCACAAAGGGCAAATCAAGCACGACAGAAATCTTAAACGCGATTTTGGAAAGAGCCGGCTACAAAACCGCTCTTTCAAACACAATTCGCTTCAAAATCGGCGACCATTCGGAAAGGAATCTTCATAAGATGTCCATGCCCGGGCGATTTTTCATGCAGAATTTTCTCGCGCGCGCCAAAAAGGCCGGCTGTACACACGCGATTGTAGAGATGACATCGGAAGGCGCGAAACAGTTCAGGCATAAGTGGATTGACCTTGACGCTTTTGTTTTTACAAATATTTCTCCGGAGCATATTGAATCTCACGGCTCGTATGAAAAATATCGCGCGGCAAAACTTTCTATCGGCAAACTTATTGAGACCTCAAAAAAAACGGACAAAATTGTGGTCGTGAACGGCGACGACCCGGAGGCCTTCCGCTTTTTGGGGCTAAACGCAGAAAACAAAATTCCATATTCGTTGCGAGACGCCGAACCATACGCCGTTGGCGAGAACAGCGCTGAACACGGCACTTTCTTCACTTTCCGCGGCGCGGAAATCAGGCCGAAACTCATCGGTCTTTTCAATATTTACAATGCTTTGGCAGCCGCAACGACGGCGCGGGCGCTCGGCATCCCCGATACAACCATAAAAGAAGCGATTGAGAACATGCCGGGTATTCTCGGCCGAGTTGAAAAAGTTGATGTCGGTCAAGATTTTGACGTTATCGTTGATTATGCCCACACCGCCGATTCGCTTGAAAAGCTTTATCGGGCATTCCCGAATCAAAGAAAAATATGCGTCCTCGGAAACACCGGCGGCGGCCGAGATGCTTGGAAACGCCCGGAAATGGCAAAAATCGCCGATAAATATTGCGCCAGAATAATTCTCACAAATGAAGACCCGTATGACGAAGACCCGCAAAAAATCGTGAACGAAATGAAAACGGCGATAACCGAGAAGCCGTGCGAAATAATCATGGACCGCAGACAAGCAATCGCTAAAGCGATTTCATATGCCCGACTTGGGAATGTCGTTTTGATTTCAGGCAAAGGAACCGACCCTTACATCATGGGGCCGAAAGGAAGCAAAACGCCGTGGAGCGATGTTGATGTGGCGAGGGAGGAGTTGGAAAAGGCGGGACGATAATTTTTGGATTTCGGTTAGATTGACTTTTAATAGAAAATTTGCTAGCTTTGAGAGTGTAATTATTTTTGCCCAACCGTCGGCATCAGGAGAATGGGGGTAAACAGAAAAGACAACGGCTTCGGCCTCGGTCCCGATTTATTTATCGGGATCAGAAAACTAAAAAGCGGTCACAAAACACAAAGGTTGGTGACTGCTTTTTGTATGGCGATATAATTTCCTAAACTAATTATCCCAATTTTCCCAGTTAATCTTTTTGCGTCAATCATCCTAAGTTGAGAGAGAATAGCGATACGATTGATTTTGTCATTCAAAAATATCTGTTCATAAAATTTTCCCGACTTCATTTTTGTTGAAATAGGAAGTGCCCAAAATACTTCGTTGTTAAATTTTTTAAACACTAATACTGGCCGTGAAAACTTCTCTCCGCCACCGTCTTGTTCGTAACCAATATTAGAACCAATGGAACACCACCAGACCTCGCGTTCATGAAAAAATACTCTGCTGACATTGTTGCACTCTATTATAGTTTTTTCTTCGTGCCATTTTTTATAATTTTTCATTCGTACCTGCAATTTTAGTGCGCGCAAGATAAAAATTCGCTGAAGAATAATTAAAAGAACACGCCGACCTTTTTAAAGGTCGGCGCTGGAGAACTTGAGAAATGAACAGTGCAGTTCACGGACCGATGTTCAGGAGCGCGTCCGCCTCCTTGCGTTCATCAGTACCCTCGGCAAACAGGCCGGTGATGAAATCAATGTCGGACTCCAAAACCCGCAGGGCCTCACGGGAGAGCACACCCGTGTCCTTATCAATTGATTCCCTAATCTTGAAGTACGCCCCGCGTTCCATGTCGGGCAGGCCGCGGATTCCGAGCAGAAAGAAGGTGTTGCCGTCCGGCGTCTCCACATTGGCGATGCCACTGTCCTTGTCCACGTTGAGGACTCGGAGCGGAACCGTGAGAAGCCACGTTGCGGCCGGGTCCTGTACCCGTGGAAGCGGCGTCAGGAACGCGCGGGCGAGAACTTTTTCGGAGGGCATGTTCCGGGGTGTGTCGTTTACATAACGCGCAGAAACAACAATACCAAGAAAAAAGCCCAGAAGAGCACCGATAGTGAGGTCAACTATCGAGAGAAGCCATATGAGATATCGAACAGACGCATTTGACATTCGTCTACCTTCCATGACAATCTCCTTTCAAAAGGACTTGTGTTAGTGGTTACTCACTTTTCGCCACCCTTTATTCTGTACAAATGTTAGCATCTATATGGTTAAAAGTCAAATTTTGGTTGTATTTCACCAAACGAGAATTTTGCGTAAAACCGCAACTGTTTCTCCATGACTGTAACCGACGGCTTAAAAGCTCATCGGAACAGCCCTAAAACACACCGAGTATTTACATTTCCCCTATTCGGAACTAAATTAATCCCATGCCCGAACTCCCAGAGGTTCATACGACCGTCCAAGGTCTGAACAAGAAACTCAAAGGCAAAAAAATAATTGACGTTTGGTCAAGTTACGACAGCCCGTCTCACAAAGGCAAACCGAACATCAAGAATGTTCACTATTTCAAAAATTTTCGCCAAGCCGTCGTTGGCGCAAAATTCCTGAAGGCCGAACGGCGCGGAAAAAATATCCTTATTCATCTTTCTAACGGCCACACTGTGCTCATTCACATGAAAATGACGGGGCATTTATTGTATGGCCAATATAAGTTTGGAAATAGCGGCGGAAACACCGTAGGTTTCTGGCGCGCCACCGACGACGGCCCGCTTCAAAATCCCCGCAATCAATACATCCGTCTGGTCTTTTCCCTTTCCGACAAAAAACATTTGGCTTTTTCGGACTTAAGAAAATTCGGTAAGGTCCTCGTCTTCCCCACCAAAAAACTCGGGCTTTTGCCAGACCTCGCCGACCTCGGCCCGGAGCCGTTGGAAAAAAGTTTCACTTACAAAAAATTTTTGGAACGGCTTGCCCGCTGGCCGAAACGAGCGATAAAGCAGATTTTGATGGACCAAAGCGTCATCGCCGGCATCGGCAACATTTATTCTGACGAAATGCTTTGGGCTTCGGGCATTCATCCCGTCTCTTTCGCATCAAAAATCCCGGAAAAATATCTGAAATCACTTTTCAAAGAAATGAAATTGGTTTTGGCGCGCGGAATTCATTTTGGCGGGGACTCGGAGTCCGATTACCGAAACATTGACGGCGAATCCGGTAAATTCCAAAATAAGCATCATGCTTACAGACACACCGGCGAAACCTGCTCGCGACGCGCTTGCGGTGGTACAATTACGAGAATGAAAGTCGGCGGTCGGAGCGCCCATTTTTGCCCGAAACATCAAGTAAAACACATATGAACAGCAACTTCGTCGGAATTTTAATAATTATCGCAATAATCGTGATTGGCGTCGCGACAGGCGGTGACATTTTTCGCGGCGGTAATGGAATGAACGCTACTTCAACCTCCAGAAACGCAGGGCAAGGAGATGTCCGAGGGGATTCGGGCTCAACTTCAAACGGTAATTCGGCGACAGGCGATTCAACAACCGGCGGTTACTTCGGAAATCAAGCAAGAAACCCCAACGCTTCAATTTACGAGGGCAAGATTTCCATAAACAACATAAACAACGGTGGCACTTTTAACGAATATGCCGTTCTTTCAACAGACCTTGACGACAACGAATCAGTTGTGATTACGGGCTGGAAACTTAAAAGCACGGTTACCGGCCGGGAAATAGTTATCGGCGGAGCAGCAAACATTCCGATTGTCGGCGTCCGCGACCAAAGTCCGATTACCCTCCCGACAAACGCCGAGGTTATTGTTTCCACCGGCTTTTCACCCATCGGCACATCCTTTCGGATAAACAAATGCGCCGGTTTTCTTGAGGAAAGGAAAAATTTTTCGCCAAGCATTTGGACCCGCTGTCCGGCGACGATAGACGACGTGCCGCCACTTTCAAGAACCATTAATGACATCTGTCTTGATTACATAGAAAATTTGCCGAGATGTGAAATCCCGGGAGAACGCGATTTTCCGGATAATCTGACGAACGCCTGCGAGACCTTTCTTAAAACCAAAGTGGATTACGAAAATTGCGTGGTGAATCATGTCGGCGACCCGGACTTTTTGGAACCCGAATGGCGGGTCTACACCGGTTTGGGCGGAATTTGGGGACGAGAAAAACGGGAGAATATCCAGCTTTTAGATAATTCGGGAAAAGTGGTTGACACCTACGGCTATTAGAAGTGACGAAACGGCACACGCCGCCGTTTTTCAGAGATTCAAAATTCTGGAGAGGGCGATGCCGAAAGCCACTGAAACATTAAGCGACTCTTTTTTGCCTCGCATCGGTATTTGGACAATCTCGTCGCAAACCGAAAGGATTTTCTCTGAAAGACCGCAAACTTCGTTGCCGAAAATGAAAGCGGCTCGGCAATCGGCAAATTGACAACCTGCGAAACCGGACTCGCCAAATTTGAAATTTTTATAATCCTTGGCCCGAGCGTGTTGTTCAACGGCGACAATTTTATATTTTTTGGTTTTGAGTTTCTTTATCAGGGCGGAAACATTTTTAATCATTTTCCAACTCACGGCTTTCTCGGCGCCGAGAGCAACTTTGGCAATTTCTTTATTAATCCGGCCGAATTTATCCTCCGGCGATGGCGTGTATCCGGCCAGATAAATTTTACCGACGCCAAGGGCGTCCGCCGTCCGAAAAATTGAACCGACATTGTGACCGCTTCGGATATCATCAAGAATCACACAAACTGGCGGGTGATTTGACGGCTTGGTTAGCGGTTGATTAAACGATTGATTTGGCGGTCGATGCAAGAGCCGTTTTTTCATACCGGCATATTACATCACCGAGAGAAAATGTTATAATCCGGCCATGCTTTCAATATTTCCGGAATTATTCACATACGCCCTCATTGCGCCCTTTATTTTGAGAATCGGTCTCGGTGTCTATTTTATTTCGCAGGGCATCCGTCATCGCAAAGAAGATGCCCTCGCATGGGACGCATTATGGAGCGAAGTAAAAATCGGCTCGTCGCCAGTCGCTCCCATTCTGGCCAAAATTCAAATTGTCGTCGGCGTTTTGCTGTTTGTTGGGCTTTATACTCAAGTCGCGGCAATTCTGGCGGTAATTTTTGCCGGAGTTGAGTGGCACAAACGGACACGAGTCGCGTCTCTTCCGTTTCAGGAACTCTGGACAACGGTCATGGCGGTGGTTATTGCCGTGTCTCTGCTGTTTCTTGGTGCCGGGTTTTTGGCGTTTGACTTGCCACTTTAGTCAAAAAATGGCGCACGGCCGATTTTACTTTTTGGCAAATTCTGATATAAATTTCTTACCTACCCATAGCTGTTTTGGTAGTTAAAGGAGAATTCCCGCCCATAGCTCAGTTGGTAGAGCAGGTGCCTTTTAAGCACTTGGTCGCAGGTTCGAGTCCTGCTGGGCGGACAAGTGATCTGTACCCCATAAAGTGGACACGGGGCGCGGCTTTCTTTTGTTAACATTAA
>CAYIYW010000030.1:0-6885 GCA_964367845.1 uncultured Candidatus Saccharibacteria bacterium
CTATGTGCGCAAAAGATATATTGTGCGACGTTACCCTGTAACAAAAAAACGCCGGGCGGCGTTTTTTTGTTTTGATTATTTAACCATTGGTTTCCTGAACATTGCTCAACACCAACTGTGCCCAACACCCCGACGAGGCCATCCACGGTCGCGCGCCCTGTTTCTCATAAAGATAACGCGCATACGCGAGATTACCGTCAAGCGTGTAAATGTCTATATTGAGCTTCTTGGACTCCTTTGTGTGATAACGCTCGTTAATTTGCATGACACCGACATCGCTTGGATTTCGTATACCGCGCATAATTTTGCCGTTTTTACCAGTTTGAGTAAAATGCGACTCACAGCGGGCAACTTCGGCCAAGATGGGCATATCGGAAAAGTATTCCCTAACGCGGGCTTCAACGTCAACATCTATTTCGTTAGTTGATTCCTCTTTCCGATTTTCTGAAGTGACAAGAATAGGATTAGAATCAACGATTTCTGGAATCGGAATTGCGGCAGAATTGCCGGAAATTCCGGTTAGCAACATATACAGACCGACGGCGGCAATATTTATCATAGTTTTTTATATTTACCCTAAAACACAAAACTCAGTTGATTCCAACTGAGCCAATACATACTAGCACGCTCTCCCCTTCTTGTCAATGACAAAACGACAATTTCATTGTGTAGAAATGGCTAAAAATAAGGGTATTTTATTGCGCCTAGCGAGGAGCGCCGCGAATGAGTACTCTCATTCATGGCGTCCGAGCGAAGACGCACTACAGGGTTTTATACCCTTTACCGCCACGGAATCAGAAATTCGTAAAATTGCTCCAAAAGATTTTTATCGTAAAGCAACCTTGAGAACGCCTCGGCCTCCCAAATCGCGCCGTTTAAGGCATTATGAGGTTTTGGTTCGGTCGGAATGCCTGCATACGCCATTATGTAGTCGGAATTGATATCACTTTTTTTGTTTCTAAACGGCGGTTCAATCCTATTTTTTATCATATGAAAGAATGCCACTGTATGAAGGTCAATTGACCGATGAGCCAATTGAAAATCAATATGATGCCTAGCGGCCGCGGCTTGCAGAAATCCGATGTCAAAAAGCGGGTTCTGGCCGGCCAACAGTACATTGCCCCGCTCATCAAGCCATTCAAAAAAGCGACGGACTGCCTCCCCTTCCTCCGGCTTATTTTTGTCTCTGACTGACGCCTCATCGGCATCGTTCACTATAAGAGCCGATGGGTCAATATGCGCGCCGTCCCAAAAGTGGCACTCAATATAAAATCGTTCGGACGGCGCCTCAAGGTCAATCGCCCCGATGCTGACAATGGAATGTTTTTGGGGATTGGTCCCCGTTGTTTCTATATCAACGACAATCATTTTCGGCAAATAATACTTTTGACCCTCATTTTAATTGGGCTTTTATTTTAATAGACCCTTGCAATTCCCTGCCGGACTGTATCCGGCCAGCTCGGCGAGAGCAATCGTATCAAAAAAAACTTTGTTCTTCTCAATTATTGTTTTTGCGCCGGGACAATTGAGCAAATGATATTTTTTGCCGTTTACAGACCCGACCACGCGGCCATCATAAATTGACGGAGCGATTGTCTTCACGCTCTGCCCTTCAATTCCCTGTCCAACAATCCCCTGCTCAATAATATTTGTTCGGACAACTTTTATCGGCGCCCTGTCGTCGGTCAGAGCCAAGAACTTGAAACCACCAAAGGCCAATCCGAGGCCAAGGACAAAACATATCGCCAAAAGGCCGAGGATATTGATTTTTTTAGGGCTATCAAGTATACTCATTTGGCAATTATAACAGAAAAAAATGGCAACAAAAAAAGCTGGTGGCTCAACAAAAAACGGTAGGGACTCAAATCCAAAATACCTTGGGATTAAGGTTAACAGTGGCGAACGCACTCAAGCGGGCGCAGTTGTTGTCCGCCAAAGAGGCACAGACATAATCCCCGGCCGGAACATCGGCATGGGTTCCGACCACACTCTTTATGCTCTCAAGGACGGCGTCGTCGTTCTCGCTCAAACCAGACGAACTCATTTTGACAAATCATCAAAACGCAAGAAAATCGTCCACATCGCGTAACATGCAAAAGCCCCGCCGAAAGCGGAGTTTTTGTTATCCAACCTCCCCTTCCATAAACCAGAATCGGCTATTCCGCCACAATCTCCACGATAAGAATCGCTGTTTTGTCTTCAGTCCCGATTTTTATTTTATGCTCGCCTATTTCCTTTATCGGTTTTTCCATTTGAATTAAATCGGCGGGGACTTCCAAGTTGGTCTGCGCCAGCAATTCAACGGCAATTTGCTCTTTGTGAATTCCGGAAAATAAGTGGCCTTTATCGTTTGATTTGGAAATAATCCTTAGTTTGGTGTTAGAAATTGTTTCCAAGTTTTTGTGAAGAAGATTATCTTGAATTTTCTTCCCGACCTCAAAGATAACCTTCTGTTTAGCGACATTCTTTTCGGCCTCCGGTGTCGCTAAAATTGCGTGGCCGTTTGGAATCAAAAAATTTACGGCATAGCCATCAGAAACATTCTTTATTTGATGTTTTTTGCCGATTTTCGGCAGGTCGTGTTGGAAAATTACTTTCATTGTTTTGTTTTCAGCAGTTGAAAATTAGAACGTCCGCACTCGTTCTCTGTTATAGAAAACCGTCAACATTTTATCACTTTTTGAGCAAAAGCTCAACGGCCGCCTTGAGTTGCGGGTCACGGCCATTTTTGGAATCCTCCTCCGTTAAATCAACCGATATGTCCGGCTTGAGACCGCCCGCTGAAATTGACAGACCATTCGGCGTAAGCCATTGAGCAATTGTCACCTTCAAGGAGGATTCGGGTGTGACTTTGACAAGCTCTTGAACCGAACCTTTGCCAAATGAAGTACTGCCGACCAAAGTCGCAATGTCGTGTTCAGAGAGCGCGCCCGCCAGAATCTCCGAAGCGGACGCCGAGCCCTTATCAATCAGAACAGCCATTTTCAAACGCTCGCCAAAAATACGATAGCCCCGGCTTCGGTGAATTACTTGGTCGCCACCGTTTCTGTATTCTTCTCTGACGACCGCCGTGCCGGTCGGCAAAAACCAGCTTGCCATATCAACGGAGGCCTCAAGAAAGCCACCGGGATTGCCCCGAAGGTCAAGAATCAATTTGTCCGACCCCGTTCTGACAAACGCCCGCAGGGCCTTACGGAAGAGGTCTGGCGAAGCCGACGAGAAATTATAAAGTTGAATGACAAATATCCCGTCGCCTCTGAATTCGTAATCAAGAGTCGGAATGTCAATAACAGCCCGAGTCACCGAAATTTCAATCGGTTCGGAAGAGTTCCCGCGAATAAGCAATAGTTTGACTTTTGTCCCGACCTTGCCACGGATAAGTCGGACTGCCTGATCAGTATTTAATTTTTCCGTGGAGATATCGTCAATTTTTATGATTTTGTCACCTGACTGAATGCCGGCCCGAAATGCCGGCGTACCGCGAAGCGGTGAAATGACAGTCAAGACATCGTCTCGCACGCCAATTTCCATTCCGACGCCTTCAAAATTGCCGTTGATGTCGCTTTCAAAAATTTTGGCCTCTTCGGGCGGTAAAAAGGTGGTATACGGGTCATCCAGCGAATCCACCATTCCGCTGATAGCGCCCCATACTCGTTCCTGGCTCGTCGGAAATTCGGCGGTTGACGTTGAGGAAGGCACAAATTTCTCGTCAATTACTCGCCATGCCTTCCAAAACGGCCCGAAATCAAGATTGAGGTCGGACGGGGTGTTTGAATTCTCAAGAAATAGCGGACCGGAAATTCCCCCTCGCGCCCCTCCTCCAATTTTATAACCAACAAAAAAAGAAACCCCTATTACTAGGAGAATGGCGAGGGCGTAGGATAATCGTTTTCGGTCGTCCGACATTTACTTGGATATTCTCTCAAAGCTGTCGGTTGGAGTCAAACTGTCGCCGAGACAGAAAAGTGCTAATATATTTCTATGCGACTTTACAACACTCTGTCCAAAAAATTGGAGACCTTCAAACCGATTGATAATAAGGTTGTCAGAATGTATCATTGTGGCCCGACTGTTTACAACTACGCCCACATCGGCAACTTGCGGGCTTATGTCTTTGCCGATACGCTCAAACGGGCATTGGAATATCTCGGCTACAAAACAAAGCAAGTTATCAACATTACCGATGTCGGCCACCTTACGAGCAACATGGACCACGGTCAAGACAAGATTGAAGAAGAAGCCCGTCAGGAGCAAAAAACCGCCGTTGAAATTGTTGATTTTTATACCCGGGCCTTTTTTGCTGATATCCAAAAATTGAACCTGAACATTTCGGGAACGCTATTTCCTAAAGCAACCGACCATATCGGCGAACAAATAGCGCTCATTGGAGCGTTGGAGAAGAAGAACGCGACCTACATAACTTCGGACGGCGTTTATTTTGACACCTCCTATTACAAAAAATATGGCAAACTCGGCCAAGTCGCTTTAGCCGGCCTTGAAGAAGGCGCGCGTATAACTAAAAATTTGGAAAAGAAAAACCCGACCGATTTTGCGCTGTGGAAATTCTCTTCGCCGGATGAGAAACGACAGCAAGAGTGGCCGTCGCCATGGGGCGTGGGTTTCCCGGGCTGGCATATTGAATGTTCGGCGATGTCAATGAAATATCTCGGGGAAACGTTTGACATCCATACCGGAGGCGTTGACCATGTGCCCGTTCATCACAACAACGAAATCGCCCAGTCGGAGTCTGCAACAGGAAAGCCTTATGTCCATTTTTGGCTCCATAATGAATTCGTAAATATCCCGGACGGAAAAATGTCCAAATCCAAGGAGAATTTTATCCGCCTTGCGACTCTTGAGGAAAATAAAATTCATCCCCTCGCCTATCGTTACTGGTTGCTCACCGCCCACTATCGCTCGCCGATTCTTTTCAGTTTTGAGGCCGTTCGGGCGGCTCAAAACGCTCTTGAATCGCTCGTCCGGAAAATTGGTTCGGTTGAGAAGGCCGGCTCCGGCGCGAAAAATGATGGGAACGCCAAAATAAAAGACAAGGACATTTCAAAAATCACCCAGATTAAAAAAAACTTGACGGTGGCCATTGAAAACGACTTGGACACACCGGCCTGCATCGCCCTTCTTCACAAGACCGCGGACGAAATAGCGTCCGGCGACATCGGGCCGGAAATCATCTGCGACTTTGACGCGGTGCTCGGATTGCGACTCAATGATTTGGCTCGCTACACCGGCGATATTCCAGAAAAAATTAAGAATTTATCAAGAGAACGAGAAATATTTCGTCTGTCAAACGAGTGGGAAAAAGCCGACGCCATTCGTCGGGAAACGGAAAATATGGGCTATTATATTGACGATACGCAGGAAGGCCCGAGAATTCATCGCCCGCTTTCAACTCTTTTTGAAAACTAATAAACAGGTTGTAAACTTGATATGCAGGAAAATCATCTTAATCGCATCGCTCACTCTGCTAGTATGATGACAACGACCAGTATGATGACAATATCAAATTCACGACCGGGGTTGAGAATTCCGCCCCAAAATTTGGATGCCGAGGCCGCTCTTTTGGGTTCCATAATGCAAAGGCCGGACGCGATGTATGAAATTATTGACATCATCTCGCCGGAATCATTTTATTCCGAAAAACATCGCATGGTCATCTCGGCCATAGTGGACCTTTTCCGCAAAAGCAATCCGATTGACCTCCTTTCGGTCTCGGCTCGGCTTAAGGAAATGGGCCAGCTTGACCAAATCGGCGGCGCGTCGTTTTTGGCCGAACTCGTCCAGAACGTGCCGTCGGCATCCAACGCCAAGTATTACGCCGAGGTCGTCCAGAAAAAATTTATGATGCGCCGACTGATTGAGGCGGCCGAGCAAATTTCCAATCTTGGTTTTAATGAAACGGTGGAGCTTGAGGAGATTCTTGACCGAGCCGAAAAACATGTTTTTGATGTCACGAACTTTTCTTCAATTCACAAATTCGTTGAGCTCAAGGACGAACTGTCCGAGGCCTGGGAGCGGCTGGACAAACTTCACAATTCCAAGGCGGGGTTGCGTGGAGTGGCAACCGGTTTCGTTGAACTGGACAATAAACTTTCCGGCCTCCAAAAATCGGATTTGATTATTTTGGCCGCTCGGCCGTCAATGGGCAAGACCTCTCTGGCCCTTGATATCGCCCGCCAGACGGCCGTCGCTCATAACACCCCGGTCGGCATATTTTCCTTGGAAATGAGCTCGCAACAACTTGTTGACCGAATGCTGGCGGCTCAATCAAATGTTGACGCTTGGAAATTGCGAACCGGCCGGCTGACGCGCGAGGATGAATTCCAATCCATCCGCCAGTCGCTTGACGAGCTTTCCAAAGCGCCGATATATATTGACGACCAGCCGGGCAACAACATTCTCAAAATGCGTTCAGTCGCGAGACGGCTCAAGAGCGAAAAAGGCCTGAAACTTTTGGTCGTGGACTATCTCCAACTGATGTTGCCAGTCAATTCTCGGGCCTCGGACAATCTCGTCCAGCAGGTTACGGAGATTTCCCGTTCTCTTAAAAATCTGGCCCGTGAACTTGATATCCCGGTTTTGGCCCTTTCCCAACTTTCCCGAGCGGTTGAACAGCGTGGCGGTCGGCCTCGTTTGTCGGACCTCCGCGATTCCGGCTCAATTGAGCAGGACGCCGACGTTGTGATGTTCATTCATCGCGAGGACAAATATAAGGAACAAGCCGAAAAAAATAATATCGCCGAAATTCTCATTGAAAAACATCGCAACGGCGAGACCGGAAAGGTTGAACTTTTCTTTAACGATAAAAAGGTTACATTCCAGAGCATGGCCAAGGGTGAATTCGGCGGAGCAGAAAAGGAATTTGCGGAT
>CAYIYW010000031.1:0-6732 GCA_964367845.1 uncultured Candidatus Saccharibacteria bacterium
ACAGTATTCTGAAGTGGACGCTACGGCGTGACGGAATTCGTCGTGGAGCGTACGATTACATTTCACATCACCACACGCTCCGCGCGTGCGAAGTCATTACCTCACTTTGTTTTGGAAATAGGTGCGAGTTTGGTACAATACAGACACCAGAATAGAACTCAAAGGTTTTGAAGAAGCCAAAATCGCTCCATATTCTTAATTCCGAACAGGTTACTACTGGTGCGTCGCAATCAGACATTGTTTGATTTTTTTGCCACAATCAACCCGAAAACAAAATTACCTGAGACAAAACCATTTTTCATAGCCCTGAACGCGCGAAGAAAATTAACGAATTCTTTCCCGTTAGTCAACGCTAACTTCCAAAACATTTTGTCCTTTATTATTTCTAAAGATATATCCCAAGTTTTGATGGTATTTTTGCTAATGTCTTCCGATTTGATAATGTCCAATCCGTTTGATTTCAAAATAGAATGATAATCGCTCATGGTGTGTAATTCAACCAACATGCCTTTTTCAATTGGTAAAATATATTTTTTTAGTTTATCTTCTGATAAATCTTCCTTTTTGAACCAATCAATAACCGCTATGATTCCGTTCGGTTTAAGTAACTGGACTGCTTTTCCGAAAAATTTTTCCTTATTTCTATAATGAGATATTGATTCAATAGACCATACAACATCAAATGGCTCTTCAAAATTCATGGCCTCTGCATCCATTAGTAAAAATTTTGAATTTACATTTGCTTTCTTCGCCATGTCTTGTGCCATCGCAACCTGAACCGAAGAGATAGTGATACCCGTTGTTTGCGCGTTATATTTTTGAGCAAGATAAATACTGCTTGCGCCAAACCCGCAACCCACATCAAGAATTTTACTCTCCGATCTCACTCCGACCGCTTCCGTAAGGTGCACAGTAAGGGCTAGTTGAGCTTCTTCTTTGGTTTCTTTGCCGCTAACCCAATATCCATGATGCAAATGTTCGCCCCAAAGCGAATGGTAAAAAGGGCTTACAAAATTATAGTGTTCAACAATCTTTTTTTTGTTGTTGAAGGAAGTCATAAATCCTTCTTTAGCCCTCTCTGCCCCGCCCTATCACTCCTAACCCGCGTCAGGACAATTAGGCCTAGCACAATAAACACGGTAACCGCGAGCATTGCAAACCTGTATCTGTCGCTTCCCATCCCCGTCCCCGCCAAGCCGGATAAAACGAGTCCCCAAACAATCGGTCCGATAATAGACGACGCTCGTTCGGCCAAACCAAAATACGCAAAAGCCAGATTATGCCCCCGTTCAGGTGCGAGATAAGACATGACCGACCTTGAAACCGCCCAATTGGCGCCGAACCAGAAGCCCATGACGGAAGCTACGCTGACAAAAAAAGTGAAGTCCTTTATGAACCCGACAAGAGGCAGAATAAATACCCAGCCCGCCAAAATAAACAGCAATGTTTTTTTGTGGCCAAACCGGTCCGCAACGATGCCCGAGACCAAACCGCCAATCGCGGAAGTGATGAGAATTCCGAGCATTATGTAGGTCTTGGTCGTATCGGGCGCGCCCCAAACCCGTTCCAGAAAAATTGAGAAATTATTTGCCGCGGTTAAAATCGCGTCATTGAAAAGAAAATAGGCCAGAATAAACAAAGCGACTCCGGGATACAAAAAAAGTTCTTTGGTCTTTCTGAATAATTCTTTGAACTCCGGCATGAAATGGAAAACCGGCTTTTCTTGTTTTAATTCCTTGAAAAATATCAGGGTTGGAAGGGACAAAATGAAGAAAATAACCACCGCCGGCAAAAGCGTTTCGGCCCGAGCCGAGGAACCAAAAAAACTAAAACCGCCGTTGGCAAGCGGTAAAACAAGAAACAGCCCGACCAACTGGCCGAGATAATTGGCCGCTATGCCGAAACCGGAAATCCGACCTCTTTTCCCCGGCAATGAGATGTCGTTGATGAGCGGAGTGTAGAAAGTAAATGAGAGCAGATAGGCGTAAAGTCCGAGAGTGAAAAAAACCAGGGCCGTCGTATCTTTCTCAAAAATCGCGCTGATGGCGCAAGCGCTATACAAAATCGCGGTAAAAACCGTCGTGTATCGTATGCCGGTAATGCGCCTGAAAAATTTGCCGAGAAGAAAACCGAAAATCGGAACTGTGAGCAAAAGCAGGAGCGCTGAAACGGTAAACGTTAAATTAAACCAAATATCAGGAATGCCCCTTTCAATGACAATCCACTGGGAAAAATACAGAAAAAAAACAATAGACACCATTGAGTTGGCGAAGTCGTAAAGCAACCATAGAAAGATGTTTCGTTTAGTGGTCATTTACATACTGTATTCTTGTTAAACCTGTGATTTTCTGTCTGATGCCCTCGGTAGGAATCGAACCTACATCAATGCCTTAGAAGAGCACTGCTCTATCCATTGAGCTACAAGGGCGCGGGACATTGCCACGGCAACGGAACGCCGACGCAGTGTCCAGTCAATATAACAGGGCTATATTGACGGGTCAATTTGGGGCGCGACTACGGACCGAAATGTGTCGTACTCTTTTTGTCTGGCTTCAAAAAAACCCGCCACATCAAGAAGGGTTTTTTGGTTGAGCGTTTCAGAGCCCGATTCGGAGACCGAACCGGTCGTAAAAAAATCGCCACGGTTGATTTGAATTAAAAGATAGCCGTCAACGAGAAACGCCATCAAAATAAGAATGGCAAACGCGATAAGTATCGTCGCCCAGTCGCGAAACAACCGAACACCGCCCACTCCCCCATGATGTGGCGCGATTGGGTAAATCTTTTTTTGTTTACTGAAGAATTTCATTTGCTTATTTCCGTTTGCTCATTTTATTTCATTTCCTTTCCTTTTATTTTTGTTTGTTTCAAAGGATTTATTTTAGCTTCATTTGAATTTTAAGGCCGTGATTTCAATCTGTCCCCGCCATTGCGGAATTTTCGCCAATCCTTCTTTTGACGGCCCTTCTTCAGAAACAAGAGACAGCCCGAGACCATGGAGAACGACTTTATAAGGCAAATGTTCAAGATAATTAACAAACCTCATCGTATCGGCCCATGAACCGCGCGTCTCAAACTTGAGCCGGATTATCTCTTTGTCCTCATTTTCATCCTCGCTTCGCGATTCAACGTCAACCGACCGAATTAAAACGGAGACCTTTTGATTTTTGGCTTCACTCTCAATGTTTTCAATGAAATCCACAATATCGGTCCGGGAAACAAAATGAGCGTTTACCGACCGAGCCAAAACGACCATGTCTTCGGGACTGTATTTTGAAAATTCCAAGACCTGCGACCGAAGCAAGTTGACATCATTCTCAAGCGCGGAAACCGCCGCGCCGGAATTTCTAATAAAACTGAAAGCGACATAATGCAGGCCGGCCAGAATGATAACCAGAATTGAGAGGAGAATCAGAATCTGTTTTGTTGAGTGAATTTTCATTTATTTCTAGGGAGTTTATTTATTTCAAGACCACCGTCATAGAAAAATCTATGTCTTTCTCTTTGACAAAATTGGAAACCGGCAAATTGACGGTCGCAAATTCAACCCGCTCTTCAAGCGCTCGGCCGAAAGCCGTCAGGCCGTCGCGATTTTCCGCTCGGCCGTTTACGACAATCGTCGGACGGCCTTCAGCTTGTTCCGAAAATGAAATTCCTGTGATGCGAATGGTCTTCGGTCGGGCTTCAAAAAGCTTTACGAGTTCATAGACGGAAAGTGATTTTGTCAGGGGCTTCAAGGCCTCGGCGTTTCGGACAGCCGCCTGAAATTCAGCGAGCATTTCTTTTGGCGGAAGCTCGGCGTCAAGGGCTCGTTTGGCGCTTTCAAGTTCCCCTCTGGCTTCTTCGGCTCTAATCCGAGTCAAAAAATATGACGGCGACAAAAGGATGAGAGAAATGACGAGAGCGAGAGCGATTGAACCGAGCCATACAATCATCCGCCGGCCGGAATACTCTTTTTGAAGGAGAATTTTTTGTTTTTGAGGAAGAAGGTTTAGCATAGGTTTGGTTTGGTTTGGTTTGGTTTTGATATCGGTCCGATGTTTTATTCTGGCAAAGCGACACCGACCGCGGCCGCCAAACAAAGCGAATCCTCAAATTCTATCTCGGGAATAAATTTGTCCAGTGAAAAAGCGTTCTGCCAAACATTGCCTAGAATAGCCGGCACGCCGATATGTTTGCCCAGATATTCCGCAACATCAATCATGTCCGCGATATGGCCGGTAACAATCACCGACCCGATGCTCCTCGGCTCTTTTCGGGATTTTATCTCTTCTTTTGACATCCAATAGGAAAAGACCTTTTTGACCTCATCGCGCACCGAGAGAAGCTCAATTGATTCGGAAATTTTTTCGCCTTCGTGAGAGGCGAGAATTTTTTCAGTGTTTTCCAGACCCCCAGCGGAACCACCACTAACCGTCGTTGAGAAACGCACGAAACCGCCGGAAACAATGGCAACAATAGTTTTATCTTTCAAAAAGTGAACCAGCAGGGACGGCCGAGCGTCAGTGTGAACGACAAGAGAATGAGCGATGGCTTGCGATTCCGGCGTCAAAGAAAACGGGGTAATGCCTGCTTGTCCCAAAAGTCCAACCCATGTCTCAATAATTCCCTTCGGATATGCCGATACCACGACCCGCGCCGATTGAACGCTATTGTTAGAAAAAGGCCCCTCTACCACGGCAAAATCAAAAACGACTTCATCGGCCGAAAGCGGGATATTTTGGTCAAGAGAAAATTCAACCGCGTCGCTCATCTCGCCATCCTCCGGCACCGGAATTATCGCTTCATAAACATAGGCCTTTTCTTCCGGCAAGGCGACGCGGGCAAAACGCGCGCCGTGTTCATTGCGGATATTTTTAAGAACCACAGCAAGATTGTCCGGTTTCGCGACATCGCCGGCGACAATCGTTCCCGATTCAAGTTTAAATTCGCTAGCCGTTTTCAAAACCGTACGACCATGTTTTTTCTCAAAAGAAACAAGCCGGAGTAGGTCGCTTTCCACAGAAAGCCCGACAGCCGGCATTGTCAGAAAAACCGGCGGTGGAAAAAATTCAAAGAAACGGTGAGTATTCATCGCGTTCAATTATACCATTACAAACCCGCAACATATTCTTCTTCTATTTTTTTCTGTTTTTTACGCCGTTTAAATAGCTCTGCAGAATGATGGCCGCGGCCGAAGCGTCCAAAAGAACATGATTCCCCTGCTCCCGCGCCGCTTGGTGGCTTGTCATGAATTCCGGTTCAAGATGAACAGGCAAATGCAGGTCGCGTTCCAGCTCGCCCTTAAACAAAAGAATATCCTTCATTATCGGATTACTGTTGCCCTTGAAATCCATTGATTCGCCGAGAACAATCTCTTTCACATCGTGTCCTTCACACAAGTTTTTGACTTCGCCGAAAAGAAAGCGATTATTCGGCAAAACGGCCTTAGGCATGGCAATCGTGCCACCCTCGTCGGAAAGAGCGATGCCGACTCTCTTTGAGCCGTAATCAATGCCCATGAATCTGGTCATGGGATTATTCTACATCATCGCGCCTGCCGACTTTTACTAATGAACAAAATTCGGTATAGTAAATGAGCGTGTTGGACGGAAAACGAGCGCAAGATTAAGCGTAAAATGCAAAACGCGGCATAAATATGTTCAACCAGTCCTTTATAAACCAATCCGGCCCTTGGAAATTCCTTTTAGAGAATCCCCTTCTCCTGATATTGCTCACGGCGTGGATTATCGTCTGGAAAGGAATGGCGCTTTGGAAAGCGTCCCGACTTTCACATAAGTGGTGGTTTATTATCATTCTCGTCGCCAACACAATCGGAATTCTGGAAATAATTTACATTTATTTTGTGGCCAGAAAATACACGGTTGAAGAAAAAGTTGAGGAGGGGCAATAAATTTTTTTGTGGTATACTGGACGAGTGGCTGAGGAATATCGAAGAAACCCGAATATAAGATGTATTGTTTGTGGTAATTTGATTTACAGGAGGCCGATAGAAATAAGAGAAAATAACGGCCGGGTGTTTTGTGGATCAGCTTGTTACGGTATACATTGCAGAAAAGAGAAACCCTGTTTGGTATGCGGTCAATTAATTTTGGCTGGTGCGAATAAAAAAACTTGTAGCCGGGCTTGTGCCAACAAGCATCGAGCTGGCGTAAAGTACAAAATTAATCGGCCAAGGGATAAGGTAAAAACTTATCGAGCGCTGAAAAGTCGACTTTCGCAAGCAAGAGGAAGAACATGTGAGAAGTGTGGTCACGACCGGTATGAGATATTAGAGGTGCATCATAAAGACAGGAACAGAGAAAACAACAATCTGGACAATCTAGAACTGATCTGTCCAAATTGTCATGCCGAAGAGCATTATCTGGGGAATAGTTGGTTCAAAAACAACAAATAGTTTGGAGGAGTCGGATAACGGTATTCCACCAGTCTTGAAAACTGGCGCCTGATAAGGGCTTGTGAGTTCGAATCTCACCTCCTCCGCAAATTTTCGAAAAGAGTTTCGGACTGGGGGTTTTCGGAAATTCGGCGGCTATAAAATTGAATAATGTTCTCGTATTTGTTATTATAATACTGCAAGTGAAAACAAGCAACAGTTAAATGTTATCAATATATGGAAAGTAATCAACTGGGACTAAAAATAAGGAAATTGCGACAGAAACTAGGACTTTCTCAAGATGATTTTGCTCGCAAGGCAGATGTTGCTTACACAACGCTAACCAAGATTGAAAC
>CAYIYW010000032.1:0-6578 GCA_964367845.1 uncultured Candidatus Saccharibacteria bacterium
GAATTTAATTGGGTCAAGAATTATCGGATTATTTTCATCGCAGAAAGTATGCGAGGTCTTGGCGCTTTTGAGACCGACGGCGGCGGCAATTTCGCCGGCAAAGACCTTTTTTACTTCCTCGCGCTTGTCGGCTTGGAGACGGACAATGCGGCCGAGACGTTCTTTGTCGCCGGTCGTGGCGTTATAAATATATGTTCCAGCTTCAATCGTGCCAGAATAGACTCTGAAGAAAGTCAGTTGTCCAACAAACGGGTCGGTCTGAAGTTTGAAGGCCAAGGCGGAAAACGGCTCGTCGTCCGAGGTCTTGCGAGTGATTTTGTCGCCGGTTTTTGGGTCAATGCCTTCTATCGGCGGGGCTTCAAGCGGTGACGGTAAATAATCAACAACGCCGTCAAGAACAAGCTGAACGCCCTTGTTTTTTAGAGCCGAGCCGGTAAAAACCGGAATGAGTTTTACGGCCAAAACGGCTTTGCGAAGAGTTCTTTTGAGGTCTTCAAGCGGTGGCTCTTTGCCCTCAAGATATGAATGCATGAGGGCGTCGTCGTGTTCAACGATTTTCTCAATGAGTTCCGCCCGATATTTTTGAGCATCTGCGAGATATTCGGCCGGAATTTCTCCTTCGCGGATTTTGTCGCCCATCTCGCCTTCAAAATAAAAGGCCTTCATTTTCAACAGGTCAACAACTCCAATGAAATTTTCTTCCACTCCCATCGGAATCTGCATCCGAACGGCGTTTTTGTTGAGCCGGTCAAGAATTGATTTGTAGGAACGCTCAAAACTTGCGCCCATTCGGTCAAGTTTATTTATGAAACAAATTCTAGGAACGCCTCCCTCGTCGGCGTAACGCCAGTTCGTTTCGGATTGCGGTTCAACGCCGGCCACGCCGTCAAAAACGACAACCGCTCCATCCAAAACCCGCAGAGAGCGTTTGACTTCGGCGGTGAAATCAATGTGGCCGGGAGTATCAATGATATTGAAACGATTCTTTTTTGAAACATCCGCGCCCATATACGTCGGGTTCCAAAAACAGGTAATGGCCGCCGCGGTGATAGTGATGCCGCGTTCTCGCTCCTGCTCCATCCAATCAGTCACAGTGTTACCTTCGTGAACCTCGCCGATTTTATGGGACATGCCGGTGTAATACAAAATTCGCTCGGAAACGGTGGTTTTCCCGGCGTCAATATGAGCAATGATTCCAAAGTTTCGGACTCGTTCTAGCGGATAATCGCGATTCATTTTTTTTAGTTAAAGTTTGTGGTTTTGAGCGCGTGTATCCTTTCTACGTGAAAATGATACACCCGCATTCACTCCGAAAGGATACACGCGCTCAAAACAAAATAATCAACACACAAAAAACCTACCACGCGAAGTGAGCAAATGCCTTGTTCGCCTCCGCCATCTTGTGGGTATTTTCGCGTTTTTTCACCGCTTCACCCTCATTTTTTGAAGCCATGAATATCTCTTCGGCCAACTTTTCAGCCATCGGCTTGCCTTTTTTGGCCCGAGCGGCGCCGACAATCCATTTCATGGACAGGGCCTGACGGCGTTCCGGACGAACTTCTCGCGGCACCTGGTAGTTGGCGCCACCGACTCTGCGAGAGCGAACTTCCATAAGAGGCGCGGTGTTTTTGAGAGCCATTTCAAAAATCTCAACCGGACTTTCGGTTTTGGCTTTTTCTTTTATAAGTTTAAGAGCGTCGTAAACAACGGTTCGGGCGGTATTTTTCTTGCCTTCAACCATTACATAGTTAATCAGTTTTGACACTTTTACGGATTCGTAAGTATAGTCGGGTTCAATTTTTGGCTTGTTTTTTATTTTTCTTCTCATTTAGGTCTGGTTTAGTTGATTTAGTTTAAATTTTTGGGTTGGCTTAAATTGTTTCAGACAGCGATTTTTGTAATTTATTTCGGTCGCTTCGCGCCGTAAACACTTCGGCTAGTTCGGCGATTTTCAACGCCACCGGCGTCAAGTTTGCCACGAACAACGGTATAGCGCACACCGACATCTTTGACGCGACCGCCCCGAAGAAGCACGACGGCGTGCTCCTGAAGATTGTGACCGATGCCCGGAATATAGGCCGTAACTTCCAGACCGTTCGTCAAGCGAACGCGGGCAATTTTTCGGATTGCTGAATTCGGTTTCTTGGGGGTCTTGGTCGTAACCTTGATGCAAACTCCCCTCTTGAAAGGCGACGGATAATAGGCGGGACGATTTTTAAGGGTGTTGAAACCGCGGAAAAGAGCGACCGCTTTGGATTTTCGGGCCGTTAAAACTCTCCTTTTTCTGACTAATTGATTTATTGTCGCCATTTGCGGAAATTTTGCGGAACTTATACTTCTCTTTGAAAACTGAATTTTTTCGCTTTTCCTGAAAAAAGAAAACCCGACCGGCGAGCGCCGACCAAGCGAAAGCTCACGAGCCCATACTTTACTAAATTATCAAAAAATGCGCAAGAAATGATTATGCTAGAAAAAAAACCAGGAATTTGTTCTTTCGCTTCAACTTATACCTATTGACGAGTCGTTTCACTGCAATAGTCATCCAAAGAACTCAAAATCAGCTGAACTGATTTATAAATTCCGCTCGGAAGATTGTCTATGTACTTGAATTTTTTATAAGAATCCTTCCATGAGCTTGCCGCTAAATTATTCAGGTTTGTGCGCAAGCCAAAAAGAATTTGGTCGGCTTGTTCTCTTGAGAGTTTAGGATGCCCTGATTTTTTGCCTGGAAAACGTATGTGATAGGTTAATACCCCGAGCTCGTTTTGAATCATGCGGACTGCGGCATGGCGAATATTGCCGTTTTTGTGTTGAAGCAACTGAAACAGCCACGGAAAAAGAAAATCCGGCTGATTTTCCCGAGCATGCAAAAAATACATGACCGATACGGCCATAACAAAATTTTCCTGTCGCCAATCTTCAACGATTTTTGTATATTCCGCGGAAGCGTTTTCAGTAATTGCCGCGATGCGCCTGTACTTTTCCCTTCCGCCAGAGCCATACACCAATTTCCGCGCATCCCTCGCCGCTTTGCGGCTGTCGCCCTTTCCCGCGGTTAAAATAATTTTGAATAATTCAGTAAATTTCATTTGGATTGCATGGATTTATTGAATGTTTGGGATCATATTTTTCGATGTGTATAAACTCTTGACTTATGGCGACCGCTTGCTACACTGTCTTTGTACCGAAAAAGGGCGTCGACCGTTAGGACGATAGCCCCTTTTCATTTGCTCCACTTTCATCGATTTTACTTAAATGGTCTGTTTTATCGACAAAAACATTGAAATTATGATTCTTAAATCCTTTGACAAAAGAGTCTGTCCCAAGCTTTGCTTTTAAATACCCTGCTAATTCAATTTTATATTTTGAACCTGGAACGAGGCCTTTTTTAAACTTTATATCGTAGGTTATTGCTCCTATTAAAAGATCAGTAAGTTGGAGTAAGTCATTTGATTTTGAGTCAAATCGGCAAACGCCTGCTAGTGCCAACCTTTTGTTTGCCTGATTAAAATATTTTTTTACATCCACCTCAAAACGAATTTTCCTCGGCGTAGTTACATAATCTGCAATAAGAATAATAATTTCGTGATCGGACAACGCCGCCCCCAAAAGTTTAAGTGTTATTTGTTCATATGCTAGCCATGGATTTCTATCAAAATTTTCCAAGTAATAATCGCTTTTGGTACTAATAGAATATGAACAAAAACTGATACTTTTTGTTTCAAACAAGGCGTCAATCGCTATTTTCGCAAAAGCTAGATTATTTTTTGATAATTTATTAAATTTTACTTCATCGTAAAATTTAGCATTACTTCTCTCAAAATGTAGCTTGCTCTGCAAATAATACGGTTGGCTCATTTTTAATATACCGACAGTAAAATACTGGTCTTTTTGATCACTTAATGTGCCCGTCTCATCCAGAAAACAAAACTTTGTCCAGATTTTATCAAAATCAGCAAGTTTCAAATTCTCAGTTTTTATTTCTTTGTTGAATTTAAAGAAGGACATAAATATGATTTTACGGTTTTATTTGACCTCATTAGGTCTAAAACTTGGTCTTTTTTCCATAGTATTTTGATTTTATGCCCTGTTGGTACCCGATGCTATGCAGGCCTAATTTTGGTTCCGACACGCCGATATCAGATTCTGAAAAAGGGACACAATCGTCATCGGGCCGACGCCGCCGGGCACGGGTGAAATTGCTCGCACAATGTTTTTCACATTTTCAAAATCAACATCGCCCACGATTTTTTTGGACACAAGGGTTACGCCGATTTTCCCTTTTTGGGAAATTTTGATATTTTGCGGAAGAAAATTAATCCCAATATCAATGACAATCTGGCCTTTTACCACATGATTTTTGGTGATTAATTTCGGATGGCCAACAGCGACGATAATCATGTCCGCCCGCCGAGTTTCTTCCCGCAGATTTTTGGTTTGAGTGTGACAAACCGTAACGGTCGCGTTTCGGTTTAGCATCGCCAAGGCGGTCGGCTTCCCGACAAGGATTGAGTGGCCAACGACAATGACCTTCATGCCCGCCGGATTGATTTTATAGCCGTCAAGCAGGGCCAAAATGCCTTTTGTCGTCGCCGGCATAAAGCCCTCTTTGTTCTCAAAAAGTGATTTGACGTTTTTTGAAGTCATGCCGTCAACATCTTTGTTTGGAGCAATCGCTTCAATGACCGAGCTCGTGTCAAGATACGCCGGAATGGGCAGTTGAACGATGATGCCGTGAACCGAGACGTCTGAATTATATTTAACGATGTCGGTGATAAGTTTTTTTTGAGAAACGCCGTCGGAGTATTTTTTGTGCTCAACAAGCGCCCCGATTCTCTCGCCGAAAAGTTTTTTGTTTTTGATATAAGTGTTTGACTCCTCGCGGTCGCCGATTTGAATAATCACCAGTTTTGGTTTTATTTTCATGGCCGAAATTTCTTTCGTAAGCACAAGAGCCAATGAATCGCTTAGTTTTTTCCCGTCAAGAATTTTTGCCATTGAATTAAATCTATATACCAAGACCGGTAATTAACATAAACAATTTGGTTATGACCGGCGCAATGATTGACCAAAAAAAGAAAATGAAAAACAGGACGAACAAAATCCCGAAACGCTCCAAGAAAACGCGAGCCGGGCTTGAACCCATTTTGAAAATTGAGAAGAGAATTTTGGAGCCGTCCAGAGGCGGAATCGGCACGAGGTTAAAAACGGCGAGCAGAAGGTTGATGAAAACGATAAAACTCGTAATTTTCAAAATCTCAACACTCTCAACAATTCCGGCCGAGACGCCAAACCGCATCAGAAGCCCAAAAACGACGGCAATAGCAATGTTTGAAAGCGGCCCGGCGACAGCGACAATCGCCTCGCCCCAACGCTGATTGCGGAGATTGTAAGGGTTGTACGGCACCGGTTTCGCCCAGCCGATTAAAAATCCGGAACCGGAAATAAAAAGCAGAAACGGAAGGAAAATTGAACCGAAAAAATCCAAGTGTTTTACGGGATTAAGGGTCAGTCGCCCTTCGTATTTGGCGGTTGAGTCGCCGAGCCAATAAGCGGCGTAACCGTGCGAAACTTCATGCACGACAACGGAAAAAATCAGAATCACTATTTGAAAAATAAAATCAGCGTTCATGGCGCGGTTATTAAGACGTAATCATTAAGCGCGGATTAAGCGCGGTTATTTAAGGATTGCCGTCCTTTTGCGTCTATGATAGCATGCTGGAACTGATTCTTAAGGTTTTTAAGGTAATTAAATTTATGGCAAGAACTTGTCCAATTACAAAAAAGGGTTCTGTGGTCGGCGGCGGTTACAGCAACCGAACTCGCGCCACGCAGTTTAACCCTACCGGTAAAAACCGTCGCTACCCGAATCTCCAAAAGCGGCGCATTTACATCCCCGAACTTAAAAAATATGTGCGAGTTACCGTTTCCGCTCGCGGCATCAAAACCATGAACAAGCTCGGTTTGCACAGGACGCTCAAAAAAGCGGGGATTGTTTAAGACCGCAAAACTTAAAAGAGTTCTCATTTTGCTTGAACGAAATTTTTCCCGTCGCTTTTCATGACAATCGTGCCCGCTTCGTCCGTCCGGAGAATTTTCAGAGGAAATTGGGAGAATTTGGCAAGCGTGACAAGCGTTTCTTCGTGCGGATGGCCATATTTGTTTTCCTTGCCGCTTGAGATTACAGCATAACTTGGATTCACCGCTCTTACGAATTCCTCGCTTGTTGAGGTTTTTGAACCGTGATGACCGATTTTCAAAATATCGCTTTCAAGTTCCGTGTCCAACAACTCTTGGCCTGACCGTGCGTTTGACTCTTTTGGGCCCGTCGCCGCAATGTCCGAACGCGCACCTAATTTCGCCTCCGTAAACGAAAGAATATGTTTTTCAACGCTAATCGGCGCGTCGCCCATAAGCATAACTTCGGTTTCGCCGTATTTAAGTCGCATGACGATTGAACCGTCGTTTGGTTTTTCTTTTGAAACATCTTTGTCCGGAAAAAGAACGGTTAAAACCACTTGATTGTCGGATTCTTCATCAAGAAAAATTTCCATTCCGCGTCGGGCGGTTACTTTTTC
>CAYIYW010000033.1:0-5488 GCA_964367845.1 uncultured Candidatus Saccharibacteria bacterium
TGCACAATCAGCCAAGCCGTCAACACAAACAGGAACCCGATAAGGACTTTTGTGAAGATTTCTTTGGCTTTTGCGACCTGACTTTCATTTCCGCGTGCCGTCAACATAAGAATACCCGCCCAGGCAAAAGCAATCGTCGCAACCGGAATAGAAAGAAGAATGAGAAAATTCATTATGTTTTTGGCCAACTGAATAAGGTCGTCAAAATCACATTGGTCGGTAGCACCGCCGTCACAAGGAATCCCAATGGACTGGGCGTGAACTGAAACCGGCGGAAAGAAAACCGGCGACCCGATGACGACAAAGACGAAGGAAAGCGTGAGGGCAAAAATTAAAAGTTTTTTAATGGGGTTTTTAATCATTTTTCGTTAATTCCTTCGTTAATGCTTATATGGCCGTTTTAGATATGTTTCAAGGCCGTTTCAAAACCGCATCAAGTTGCTCGTGCGCTTTTGAAACCGCTTGGGCCGTGCCGGCCCGTCCGGCGGTTACCGACTCAATCATTTCCTTAAAAATCAGCCCTAATCTCGCCGGCTCGGGCGAAAGCCAACCTCTGGCCTGAATTGCGCCATCATAAAAAACCGACAAAAACGCTTCCGGCGGGCGCGATGCGAGTAATTCTCTCCTGACCGGCGGTAAATTTGTCACTTTAGCAAGCGCCAAAATACTTTGAGTGTTCGTCAGTTTATACGCCACTTGATAAGCCGAGGCGACATTTGCAGAATTTTTTGCAATCGCCAGCACTGCCATCCGACCGAAAGTAACAATTCGCTCGGAGCTCTTTGATTGCAGGACTGGCGCGACGGCGAAGTTCAGATTGGGATTTTTGAGACGAATATCCGAGAGTTCCGAAGCAAAGCCGAAATAAAGAGCGAGGTCGCCCGACAGGAAAAAGTCCTTTGATTCCGGGAGCGCTCTGTTCCATGAGTAAAACGGCTTAAGCGGGTTGGCAAACTCGGTATAAAAATTGAGAGCTGAAACTGCAGGCGAAACGGTGTTTTCAAGCCGTTGATTGAAAAGATTATATACCGCCCCGTCTTCCGGCCTTCGGGCGGTTATCGGATTCCCGGCCTGCATGACAAGCAGTCCGAGAATTTCGCTCGCATTGGTGATGTTGCCATACTCGCCGAAAGCGATGACGCTTTTATTGATGTTGAGATTTGCATCCTTCTTTGTCAAACTGGCGGAAAGACCGTAAATTTCGCTCCAGTATTTAGGCGGAACGCTCAATCCGGCATTGGAAAAAATGTCCCGATTCCAATACATTACCATCGGGTCAATGAGAAACGGCAGGCCGAGAAAACCGTCTCCGAAGATGAACAATTCCCCTTCCTCAATAAAAGAATTCTTAAAATCACGCTCCGGAAAGGCAGTGAACGGAATCGGAATAATTTTATCCTGATGCTTCAGCACGCCGTCTTGGGACAAGAAGAAGAGGTCTGGGCCTTTGCCCACCGCCAACGCCTCAAGAAATTCCTGGTCAAACGCATCCTTCCTCTTCTCAATATATGTTATTTTGACGGTTTTATCCTGGTCCAAACCGGCTTCCTTGAGAAAACTCTCAAACATGCCACTGCTCATCGTCCCCCAAATCGTCGCCGTGGCGATGTTTTTTGATTTTGAACTCTGACCAAAAGCGAAAACCAAGACACCGATAAGAATGAAAGCTCCGAAAATTCCGGTCAGAATCAGTTGAAATTTGCTCATTCCCTTCATGCTCTTTGTATTTTGTTTTTTTATATCCTGCCTTTATCGCGCTTGCTATATTCTACACTATTTAACATCCACCAACCCCATGCTCTGCACTTTTTTTGCATTGGGATTGTCAGATTTTTTGAACACAAAACCGTAGTGGTGCAAACCGGCCGAAATTTCCTTTTCTAATCCGAAACCGGCTTGTTCAAAAAGCGTTCGGCATTTTTCTTTTAAAAATACGGATTTCGGCTCCGGCCCGATTCCGCCGAAAGAATCCAACCAATCAATCACGAGCAGTTTGCCGTCCGGGCGCATTACTCGAGCGATTTCGCGAGCCAGATTTTCCTTATGATTAATTTGAAACAAAACATTAGCGACGATACCGCGCTCAATAACTCCGCTTTTAAGTTTTGTCCCGCCCGAGCCGTCAAAATCGGACCAAACGATTTCAATATTGAATAAATGGGCCTTTTCCGCCTCGCGTTTAAGCGTTACCAAAAGGTCTTTTTGAACATCAAGAGCGAAAACCTGACCAGACAGCCCGACCGCCCGACCAAGAAGGAGAGCGTAATGCCCGGCGCCTGAACCAAAGTCGGCCACTTTCATCCCCGGAGCGATGTCAAACTGGGCTAAATTTTTTTGAGGGTCGGAGAACATGATTGGTTTATCTTACACCGTTAGGAGTTTTGTTGGTAGGCATAAATTCTGGAAATATCATCACAAAGAAGACCCGCAGACAATGATATTTCCAGAATTCAACTAAAAACAAATCAGCGAGGCGATTTGGTCTTTGTCGCGGAGTTTCATAATCCTCACCCCTTGAGTTGAACGGCCGAGAAGCGGAATTTCTTTCACGCCCGTCCGGATAACTTGGCTTTTTTGAGAAATCGCGACGAGTTCTTCGGTCTCCTCGGTCACAATCATGCCGGAAATTATATCACCGGTTTTTGGAGTGACTTTTGAGGTCTTAATGCCCGAGCCGCCGCGTTTTTGAATTTTATACTCGTCCGTTTCTGTCCGCTTGCCGTAACCGTTACTGCTGATTATGAGCAATGATGGATTTTTATCTTCTTTGGAAATTATCTGGGCCCCGACGATTCTGTCGCCTTTGCCGAGGCGCATCGCTCGGACGCCGCCCGCTCCTCGGCCCATTTCCCGAATGTCCGACTCTTTGAAGCGGATTGATTGACCCTTATTTGTTACGAGAATCGCGCTGTCGCCCTTGCCGACAAACGAGGCCGATACAAGTTGGTCGCCGGCTTTGAGTTTGATGGCGATTAAACCGCTCCGCCGAACGTCATGGAAACTGGCCGCCGCCACTCTTTTGCCGACGCCATTTTTGGTAATCATTAAAAGAGACAATTTTTCTGTCTTGCCGTCGTCACCCGACAATCCGCCGCCCGAAACACCACCTTTTGATGCTCCCTTCATCTCTTTCGGCATAACCAGAATTGAAGTAACTTTTTCATCGGCCTCAAGAGCCACAAAATTGACCAGCGACTTGCCTCTTGTCGCCCGTTTGCCTTCCGGCAATTCAAACATTTTTATCTGATAGACCTTGCCTTTGTCGGTAAAAAACAGAACATCGCTGTGAGTGTTGCCAATCATTAAGTGAGTCACGAAGTCCTCTTCTTTTGTTTCAAGGTCAACGACTCCGACGCCGCCACGTTTTTGTCTGCGGAATTCTTCGGGCTTGGTGCGCTTGACATAACCGCCGGCGGTCAAGACCAGAGCATTTTCTTCCTCCGGAACAAGGTCCTCAACCGAAAGAATCCTCGCCCCCTGCTTCATGATGAGCGTCCGGCGGGCATCACCGTATTTCTCGGCAATTTCTTTTATCTCGGCTTTGATAATATCCACGATTATTTTTACACTGCCGAGAATTTCTTTGCACTTCTTGATGAATTGCTGAATAGCGTTGAGCTCGTCTTCCAGTTTTTTCCGCTCAAGACCAGCCAGTTTTTGAAGCTTCATGTCAAGAATCGCCGTCGCTTGAAGTGCGCTGAACTTAAACTCGTTCATCAGATTCCGATGGGCTTCGGCGGTGTCTTTTGAGGCCTTGATGAGCTTGATTATTCTGTCTATATGGTCAAGAGCTTTGGTCAGACCGAGTAAAATGTGCTCGCGTTCCATGGCCTTTTTGAGGTCATATTCTGTCCGCTTGCGAACAACCGTTTTGCGGTGACCGATGAACTCGGAAAGCATGCTTTTGAGCGAAAGCGTCTGGGGCACGCCGTCAACAAGCGCCACCAAATTGTAGTGAAAAGCTTCTTCCAGTTGAGTGTGCTTGTAGAGCGCGTTCAAAACCTTCTGGGGATGACCGCCGCCCTTAAGGTCAATTACGATGCGAATATCCTTTGTTGATTCGTCGCGAAGACCTTTGATGCCTTCAAGTTTTTTCTCGCGGACAAGGTCGGCGATTTTTATGATTAAATCGGACTTGTTGACCCGATACGGAATGGCCGAAATAACAATCTGATTGACTCCGGCTTTGGTCTCAACAATTTCGGCCACGCCACGCACGACCACTCCGCCTCGGCCGGTGGCGCAAGCGTGATGAATGTCTTTTCGGCTGAAAGCGACACCGCCGGTCGGAAAGTCCGGCCCTTGAACAAATTCCAATAAATCCTCGGTCGTGGCATCGGGGTGGTCAATCAGATGAGAAAGGGCCTGCGACACTTCGCCCAAGTTGTGAGGCGGAATGTTTGAGGCCATACCGACAGCAATGCCCAATGTGCCGTTCAGCACAAGGTTTGGTATGGCCGAGGGCAAAACAGTCGGTTCTTTTTTTGTGCTGTCATAGTTTGCCCTCCATAAAACGGTCTCCTTTTCAATGTCGCGGAGAATTTCCGCTGAAAGCCGAGACATTTTGGCCTCGGTATAACGCATGGCGGCCGCCGGGTCGCCGTCAATATTTCCAAAGTTGCCTTGACCCAAAATAAGCGGATAGCGCATCTTGAAATCCTGAGCCATTTGGACCATTGAATCGTAAACCGCCACATCGCCGTGCGGATGATAGTTGCCGAGCACATCGCCGACCACGACCGCCGATTTTCGGAATTTTGCCGACGCCGTCAGACCTTTTTCCAACATGGCATAAAGAATCCGGCGATGAACCGGTTTAAGACCGTCCCGAACATCGGGCAATGCTCGGGCGGTGATAACGGACATGGCATAGTCAAGATACGACTCCTTCATTTCGGTCGTTATGCTTCGGTCTATGACATTTGCCGAAAAAGGCGACGGCACAGCCACCCCGTCCCCTTCTTTCTTGGGTTTTTTTGAATCCTTATCGCTCATCACTAATAGTGTATCACAGAATCACCCTTATTTGTAGGCATATTCCGCCCATTTGTTTGACCGTCAATTTGGTCCCAAGTTCCGTTCATTTCGGCTTTTTTTTGTTCCAGAGAGATAACTTGAAGCTCTTTAAGTTCGTTTTGGGCTTCATAATTTGTTGCTTTCAGGTAATCGCTGAAAGAACTCCATTGCGTTTTTATCGCGCTAAATGATTGGGCAAAATTTCGCTGAAAAGTGGCCACCGGCCCTTGTTTGATTTTGGTCTTTTCGACCGAATTTTTGGCCAGAACCGCCTGTTCGGAAACGGCGTTCGGAAAAACCGTGGTGACCCAAACGCCGACAATTACAAGCGTTACCGCGAGTGACACGCCAAACGCGACGGCCCGCCGATAGGTCTCTGACTTCCCGCGCAATGTCTCAATAAATTTGTGCATTTTGTGTTTGTTAATTTATTTATCAGTTATTATTTATCAGTTATCGTTTTTGACTATTT
>CAYIYW010000034.1:0-5385 GCA_964367845.1 uncultured Candidatus Saccharibacteria bacterium
CTTGATGAAGCAAAAGTGCCGGGCAATCGGCCGGAGTTTGAAGGCGAACTGGGAATCGTTTACGGCTCTGACATTATTGCTCCAGCCAGAGGCGTCTATGCTTTTCAAAAAAAACTTGAGAATAAAATCTCCATTCTCGGCGGGATTTTTGAAGGGAAGTTTGCGGATAAAATGGAAATGGAAACAATCGCCCAAATTCCGCCTCTTCAGACGCTTCGGGGTATGTTTGTAAACCTCATCAATTCGCCGATTCAGCGCTTGGTAATTTCTTTGAACGAAATTGCTAAAAAGAAAACAGTGTAATTATCAATTATCAAATTTAAAATCATGGAAGAACAAAAAATGTCCGGAGTTAATGGTGGTCCGGAAACCACAGAAACCCCAGCCAAATTCAAAAGTGTCGTTGAAAGCATTGAAAAGATGTCGGTTCTTGAATTAAACGAGCTTGTAAAGCTGTTTGAGAAGAAATTTGGCGTTTCAGCTACAGCGGTCGCCGCCGGCCCTGTTGCCGCCGCCGGTCCTGCCGAAGAAGAGAAATCAACCTTCAACGTCAAACTTACAGACGCGGGAGCAAACAAAATTGCGATAATCAAGGTCGTTAAAGAACTTCTCGCTCTTGGCCTTAAAGAAGCCAAAGACCTCGTTGACGCCGTTCCTTCTATGCTTAAAGAAGGCATGAAGAAAGAAGAAGCCGAAGTTCTCAAAAAGAGAGTTGAAGAAGCGGGCGGAAAAATTGAGTTGAAGTAATCATCAAAATACTGGGGAAAACCACCCCCGCCACAACCTTCTTTTGGGCACCCTTTGGCCCATGCAGAAGCTTGTGGCGGGGGTGGTTTTTTGGAGCCACTGTATAAGTTCACTCCTCGCATTTTTGTCCCCAAACTCCTTTCGGAGTGACTCTCGGAGGCCGCGTAGGCGGCCGAGAGGGAGCGAACATTTCAGCAGAAATGTATCGCGTTCACGGAGAAAGGAGTTGGGGGCAAAGCTGAAATGAACTTGATTTTTCTCATGCTATACTACCGCCAATAGAACATGGACGTCTTAGAAAAAATATTTGGCAGTGCCGCCAAAGTCAAGATTATGAGGTTGTTTCTTTTCAACCCCAATACTCCCTTTGACTTGGCCAAAATAGTTGAAAGGGCGAAAATTACTCCGCAAGCGACTCGGTTAAATATAAGATTGCTTGAGAATGCTCATCTCATAAGGCCGAGAACTTTTGTAAAAGATGGCAGGAAAGCGGAAAGGGAGGCGGAGAATGGTGAAAAAGAAGGGAGGGAAGGAGCGGGAAACAAAATGAATAATCGTGGCCGAAAATCGGTTGCAATCAGGAAACGGGTTCGCGGTTGGATTTTGAACGAGAATTTTTCTTACCTTCTTCCGCTCCAAAGCTTTTTGGTTCAAGCCAGCCCACTGCAGGACCAAATTATTATTAGGAAATTCAACCGAGTCGGAAAAATCAAACTCCTCATAATTTCCGGGGTTTTTATCCAGGAGAGAGACAGCCGTGTTGATATTCTGGTGGTTGGCGACGGTTTGCGGCGGGGGACTATTGATACAACTATAAAGGACATGGAGGCCGAACTTGGCAAGGATATCGCTTATTCTGTTTTTGAGACAAAGGACTTCCAATATCGGCTCGGCATGTATGACAAACTCATCAGAGATATTTTGGATTATCCCCACAAAAAACTCGTAAATCGGCTGGGGCTTTGATTCAGTGTGAGTTTCAGTGAAATTCGGCCGGCGAGAACAAAAAACCGACGATAACGGGCAGGTCATGAGGGTGGGTATAAACGCTTTATCTGATAAATCGGCAATGGTATAATAAACTGTCGGACATTATTTGAATTATTAGTTAAATTTATAAATATGCGGTGTTTTTACCCGCATATCCAGATATTATGATAATAGAAACCTGGGGAAATGTTCTTTCAAGATCATTTCAGAACCTTTGGGGCGGAGTAATAACTTTTTTGCCCCAGCTGGTTATCGCGATTCTGATTGTTGTCATCGGTTGGCTAATCGGAGCGCTTATCGGCCGAGTTGTGGCCCAGATTATTCGCTCGCTTCGGGTGGACGAGGGTCTTAGAAAAGCCGGCGTTGAAGACACGCTCGCTCGGGGCGGTGTTGTCTTGAATTCAGGCGGTTTTGTCGGCGCTCTTGTAAAGTGGTTCATCATCTTGGTTTTCCTTGTCGCGGCTTTGGATGTTCTCAAATTGACTCAAGTCAATGAATTCCTTCAAGGGGTAGTGCTCTTCTATCTGCCACAGGTCATTATTGCCGTTCTGATTCTTTTGTTGGCGGCGGTTATCGGCGACGTGATGCAGAAAATCGTTACTACTTCGGCTAAAACCGCGCAAATTCATTCGGCTCGGTTTCTAGGTAGCTTCACAAAGTGGGCGATTTGGATTTTTGCAATCCTAGCGGCTCTTTTCCAGCTCAACATCGCGGCAACATTCATCCAGACACTTTTCACTGGAATTGTCGTCGCCTTGTCGCTGGCTGTCGGTTTGGCTTTTGGCCTCGGCGGTCAGGAAGCGGCCGCTCGGTTTATTGAAAAGACAAGACAGGAGATTTCGCACAAGGAGTAATTTTAAATCTATTCTTCAGGAGAGCGCATAAAGTCTGCTGACTTTTGCTCCTCTCGGCCGCCTTCGCGGCCTGCGAGACTCTCCTTCCGAATAGATTTAAAATAGATAACAAAAATCTACCCGGGAGGGTGGTTTTTTGTTGTGTTACGATAAAGGGTATTAAACTAAGGTAAAAATTTATGAAAAAGGCCTCTTACTCTTTGCTTATATCTGTGGTTGCCGTTCTGTTTTTTTCTTTGATAACTCAATCTGGAATTATCTCGCGGCCGGACGACCAAGTTGCTCAGACGGGATTCTTTAGCGTAAAATTTGTCGCCCAAAAGTTTCAGAGCGGAATCAATTTTTTGGGTTTGGGTTTGACTGACTCCAAAACAACGGTTTCGTCGACGAAAAACACCGAGTCATTCGCTTTATTAAAAGTTTTTTTTAATCTTTTTGATAATCCTCCGGACCCCACAGACCCCCCGCCGTCCCCGCCACCGTCGTGGTGCCAAGGGGAAAAACAGCGCTGGATTCCTTTGCCACCACCAGGCCCGACGGGGATATGCGTTCAAGTTTACAATGATTTCGACAAACCCGGCGAAATCAGTAAATTTTTAGAGAAGGGGCGCGTCAGGATTTGTTTCCAAAAAAATGACGGTGAAAAAGTATGTGTGGATGTTTACATAAAATGCGTGGAAAACGACAACGGACAGTTTGAGAACTGCGAGATTACTCTTGATTTTTCTATTTGGCTAGCGAATCATAAAGGAAGTTGCAAAATAGAGCCGCCGTATGACCCGGATAATAATCCTCCCGGGACCATTTACAATATAACTTGTACCGCTTCTACTCCCGAGGGTCCTTTGAACATCTGCTTGAAATACAAAGACGGCAAGTTGGAACCTGCGTCTTGCGATGACCCGCCGGCGGGGCCTCCACCGCCCGGGACGACAAGGAGCAGTCAAAATTATTAAGGTGTTAATATGCTTTTCGGAGCAGTTTTGGCTATTTCCCTGAGCAGTCCGCAATGTGCTTTTTGAAGCAGTTGCGTTTTCTGCGGAAAAAAGCACATTGCGGACTGTCCAGAATGGAAATGAGCGGGGTATTGCTGAATTCAGGCCATTTGACACCTTTTTATATCCCGCTATACTATCCCAATACAACTTATGAATACCTTTATTAACTTAATATCCAAGCGGAAAAGATAACGCCTTCTTTATTGTGTTATCCAAAACCGCGACAAAGCGGTTTTTTGTTTCTCTAAAGCGTTCGTAAACGAAAATTTTAGAGAGGCAGAAAATCAGTCACGACCGAACGAATGATTTTTGAAAACTTAATCCTGTCGCGCGCAGTAACCCAAGCGGGTCTTTTCGGTGCGTAGGCAGAAAAATGGTTTGCGCTTACTACGGCTAGCGAGGAGCGTGTGAAAGTGTACTCACTTTCACAACGTCCGAGCGAAGACGAAGGAAAGGGTTAATACCCTTTGCAAGCAGTTTGCGTGAACCAGTCGCGTCATCTCTTGAACCGACGATGGCGCGACAAAAAACATATGACAATGTCATAGAACAGGGTGTAAAAGTCCTGCGGTGATTTATTAATTTATCTTGCCGCAGGAAGACCCGTTGCCGGCCACTCCTTAAAAAAGCGGACCGACGCGGGATTGTGGTGCATTGGTTTCCTAATGGGAAACTAAGAGCGTATGGTGGATGCCTTGACTCCCGCAGGCGATGAAGGACGTAGCGTGGCTGCGATAAGCTTCGGTGAGGTGCTAAGCAACCTTTGACCCGAAGATTTCCGAATGAGGAAACTCCACTGCTTATGGCAGTGACCGTTCAATTTATTTGGACGGAGCGAACCCAGGGAAGTAAAACATTTCAGTACCTGGAGGAAAAGAAAATAATTGTCGCAAGACAACATTTCCCGAGTAGCGGCGAGCGAAAAGGAATGAGCCCAAACCCAGTTTCATTCTCACGATGCCAATCTATAAAATAGATGTTTCGTGGGAATGATACTGGGGGTTGTAAGGCAACGACTTCGTTTTTAATTAAACGAGAAGAGTTAAAAAACAGCATGATAACTGAAGGCGCTGGAAAGCGCCGCCCCAGAGGGTAATGGCCCCGTAAGTGAAATTATTGCTGTCTCTTTTGTTGTTGTTCTTGAGTACTTCGAGACACGAATACCTCGGAGGAATCTGCCGGAACTAACCGGCAAGGCTAAATACTAGCGGGAGATCGATAGTGAACTAGTACCGTGAGGGAAAGGTGAAAAGCAGCCCGGTGAGGGCGGTGAAATAGACCTGAAACCATATGTTTACAAGGAGTCGAAGCGGGCGCAAGTCCGCGACGGCGTGCCTATTGAAGAATGAGCCAACGAGTTCATGTATTCTGCAAGGCTAAGTCCCGATAAAGGACGGAGTCGTAGGGAAACCGAGTGTTAATAGCGCGTAAGTAGAATATATGAGACCCGAAGCCAAAGTGAGCTTGCCATGAGCAGGGTGAACGTCGCAGAAATGCGACGGGAGGCCCGAACCGATAAGCCGTGCAATACTTCCGGATGACTTGTGGTAAGAAGTGAAAAGCTAATCGAACTTGGTAATAGCTGGTTCTCTCCGAAATAGCTTTTGGGCTAGCGTCGGATGTTCCTGTGAGGGGTAGAGCACTGGAAGATATCAACAGGGCGAAAGCTCGTGACATCTATCAAACTCCGAATACTCACGGCAAAAGTCCGGCAGTTAGACTCCGGGGGCTAAGCTCCGGTGGTCAAAAAGGAAACAGCCTAGATCTCTATTTAAGGTCCCTAAATTCATGCTAAG
>CAYIYW010000035.1:0-5309 GCA_964367845.1 uncultured Candidatus Saccharibacteria bacterium
ATTTCCGTGTATTCAAGAAATTGGCGTTTTAGGTCGGTGAGTTTCATGTTCAATGGGTGAATTTCATCTGAACAAAGCTTGTTTTCGCTTGATTTGTTGGTTGTCTGTTTTTTAATTTGCCCAACTTGCGTTAATTATAGTACAAGTGTCGCACAATAAAAATTTGCCCGTGAAGAATCACGAAACCGGGCGTTTGGCAAGAAAACACTTGTTATGCCATAATCGCAAAAGAACCGCACACAAGTTTTTACAAGGGAGAAGCCATGGAGATAAGCGGTGTCAGAACGATGGGTAGTGCCGGAGCGGAAGTCGAAGCGGAAAGAGAAAAAACCGATGTGTCCAGGCCAAACGAGCTTGACAGAAGATATCCTCCGGGTGTTCGTGATGTTTTTTTAACAGGACCAATCAACATTAGTCACGGGGAATGCTCGCAACTTCGGATTGGTCTTGACCGGTGTTTGCCAGACGACACATTTGAGACGATCAGCCTTCTGGATGAGGCGCAGAATTTGGGCATCACGGGAATCGGAGTCGGGGACCTCGTTGAAAGAGTGATAAACGGGATGCTTGCTCAATGGGGAAGCAGACCGGAAATAGAACCACCGGCGGAACACATGTGGGAATGCGCGCTTATGGCCGCCCACAAACACCTATGGAGGAACAGCAACCTCCGCAAAAGAATTCTTCTCGCTATGGTTACTTGCCAAGGCGGACGAGAAAAATCGCCAACCGACCTTATCAAAGCAATCCTGCCCAACAGACCGCCGGACACCGCTTCTCTTCAGGCAGTGATAGCGGAACTGCGCGCGTATGGCTGTAGCCAAGAAGAAATCGCTCTGGCTTGGAAAAAAATGTTGGGGTTGAGATTCGCGCGGGGATTTGGGACCCATGACATCTTTGTGTGGTGGCGCGACCTCAAGATCGGCGACGGGTGCGTTGGTAGAGATGTCACTGAAGGAGTCAACCGGCAATGCGTCATGCGCGATTTGAGGACTCTTATTGAAAAGGGCGTATACGATGCGATTCAGCCGGATTCAATAGGGCTCATTTTCGTTGACGCAAGTTTCCTGACCATGGTAGAGAGAATTTGTTCTCTCTGCTGTCCCAAATGGCGCCACAGCCCACTAGTAAGCGAGGCGGTAGAGAGGATGTTTGTCATTTGCCTGTCACGGGGCAATGTCGCCCGTGCGTTCCAGATGTTCGCACAATTCGGCAGTTACTTCGGTCTCTGCCATCGCGATTCATCAGACAATATTGACAAGGATTCTGTAACCAGCGCGCTCAACCGGATTATCCACGAAGCAATAGAGCAGGCGTCCAAAGACAACGAGTACGGAATAGCATGCGCACTCGCCATGCAAGTTGGTTGCGTTAGAGATGTCATTAGGGTAAAACATTTTCAAGCACAAGCCGCTCGTCGTGGCCAAAAAATCGCGCTCAACTTCGGATTCTACGTGCGCACCAAAAACACCACCGACGGTCGCCACTAAATCCTCGTTCCTGTTCTTTGCTCACTCAACCCCGACCGGAAACGGCTGGGGTTTTTTCTGCCAAAACCGTTAAAACGGTTGTTCATTTCTTTTGGCGACCATGACCCGTCCTTCAAAAATGTTGCGAAATCAGCGTATCCGTGCTATCCTTGCTCTGCAATGTTAACAAAGACAAAAAAAACCAAAACAATCAGCGAATATAAGGTGCACGACAAGGACACCGGCTCGCCGGAAGTTCAGATTGCCTTGCTGACAAAAAGAATTGAGGAATTGGCCTCCCATCTTACCAAAAACAAGAAAGACATTCATTCTCGCCGAGGCCTTTTGGGTATGGTTGCCGACCGCCAGCGTCGCATGAATTTTCTTCAGAAAAAAAGTCCGGAGCGTTTTAATATCGTTATGGAAAAACTGAATCTCAAAAAGCGGGCTTAAGAAGCGGAAAACTTTTAATAAAATGGGCAGACTGCCCGCAAAAATTTATAAATAACTGGGCCGAATTGGTCAAAAAACCAAATGTCAGTCATAAAACACAAAAGTCAGCGGGTTGGAATTTTTATTGACACTCAAAACCTTTATCACAGCGGGAAAAATTTATATAAATCAAAAGTCAATTTCGGCCAGATTGTAAAAGACGCTCTTGCCGGTCGCTCCCTTATCCGAGCGGTGGCCTATGTTATCACCACAGAATCGGGGGAAGAAAAGGGGTTCTTTGACGCCTTGAGCAAGGTCGGGATTGAGACCAAAACCAAAAATCTCCAGATTTTCTCAAGCGGCGCCAAAAAAGCCGATTGGGATGTCGGCCTGGCGGTTGACGCCATTAAGCTGGCGCCGAAACTTGACACGGTTATTCTCGTTACCGGCGACGGCGATTTCGTCCCGCTTGTTGAATACTTAAAAGTAAATGAGGGTTGTCAGGTGGAAGTGGTTTCTTTCGGCAAATCATCGTCGGCTCGTTTGATTGAAATTGTGGACGATTTTCTTGACCTTGATTTGAACCCGAGGAGATATTTAATGATTGGGAATGGCGGTAACGCCGGCGCAGGAAGTGGTTCGCGACGCAGAGGGGAAAACCGGGCAGAGAAAACAGATGCGAAGGAAGAATAAAGCGGGAGGTCGAGGCAAGACCCATGAACGAAGACAACGAACTTGAGTTCAAAGACAAAGAAATAGAGGAGATCACTTCAGCATTGGCGAAGGAAAAAAAACGCCTTGAAGGCAATTCGGTTGAAAGCGGTTCAACATCGGCGGACAGTCCGGTGGAAACCGGTCAGGCGGTAACCGGTTCGACGGAGATTGAAAAAAACGACGCGGTCATCAAACCGCTTCAAACCTACGAGCGCGACATTGCGGAGGCGATTCGCTTCAACAACGAATCGGTGACGAGCATCAATCTGGCCAAACAAAAAAGACAGCAGGAGAGCGAAACGACAACTGAAAAAACGGAAAAGATTGCCCGAAAAGGTCTGACGCTTTTGATTAGTTTGGTTTTGGTCGTCGCCGGAGTGAGCGTTGCCGTTTTAATTTATTATTTTGCTTCAAACCGACCGCCGGCAGTCGTGCCTGTCATACCGTCGCTTATCACTACAAACGAAAAACGGACTATTGATATTGCTGGATTGAGCGTCAACGGCGCTCCGGACAAAATCCTGGAAGCAATGGAAAATCCAGGCAAAGAAACTGACCTTATCCAAATAGAACTTACGGAGGGTCCAGCGGAAAATAAACAGGCAATCTCGGCTCAAAGATTTTTTGAATTGTTTGCGATAGGCGCCCCGCCGACGCTTGGCAGAGCATTCGGCGACCAGTGGGTTTTTGGATTTCAAAGTGTCAACGGTGCAAGCGCGCCTTTTATTTTTGTAAGCATAGATTCTTTTGATAACGCTTTTGACGGCATGCTCCGGTGGGAAAATACGGCCACGGAAAATTTGGGACAGATTTTTCTTAAGCCGGAAACAAAAATCGCCGGCAAGACAACGGACGGCAGTGGTTTTGAGGACTTGATAATTCGCAGTAAGGACACTCGGGTTCTTAAAGATAATCTGGGCAACATCGTTTTGCTATACTCTTTTCTTGACCTGAAAAATTTAGTCATTACGACAAACGAACGGACGTTCCAAGAACTTCTCAATCGGTTTTTTTCTTCGCGGGTTGTGAGATAGTGGAAATTTTGCGTCTGCGTTCCCGCTTGATATAATAGACGCATGAACAAAGACCAAATCAAAAATTTCAAAAATAAACTGGAGGAGGAAAAAAGGACTCTTGAAGACGACCTTAAGTCAATCGGCCGAATAAATCCGGAGAATCCGGCGGACTGGGAGTCAACACCGGCTAACCAAGATATTTTAAAGTCCGACATCAATGAGCTTGGCGACAAGTTTGAAGGATATGAAGAAAATTCCGCAATTCTTGAACCGCTTGAAATCAGATATAACGAGGTGAAAAACGCCTTGGCAAAAATAAATTCGGGGAAAGGATACGGCGTTTGTGATGTTTGCGGGCAACCGATTGAACCCGAACGGCTTGAAGCCAATCCAGCGGCCGCGACCTGTGAAGCACACATGAAGAAGATCGCGTGAAGAAGAACTTTAGAACTTCTTAAGAAAAACTTTAACCTCGGTGTGAAACCATGGGGAATGACGAAGAGGGAGTTACGCCGCTCGCTCTTTTTCCGTCAAAAAATTTTGACGAAATTGTTAAATTGTTTCACACTATGGGCTTTGCCAAATCGCACAGCGGTCAATCATATTACCTGAAAGGTCAAATAATAGATGTGGAAGTTGACCTTTCAAGAGGCCTGCATTCGTTCTCCATTGTGGGTCTTCCAGATAAGGCGGTAGAAGAGGCCAAGGACAGAATATCGGCGGCGATAAAAAATTCCGGGTTTGTTTCACCGAAGCAAAAAAATCACAGAGTGGTAATTTCTCTGGCCCCGGCTCACATCAAAAAAGAAGGAACGCATTTTGACTTGGCGATGGCTCTCGGCTATTTGCTCGCCAGCGGCGATATTAGTTTTGACCCAAGCGGCCGAATATTCGTCGGCGAACTTTCTCTGGACGGAACTTTGCGAAAAGTGCGCGGGGTTCTTTCTGTTGTCATTGAGGCCAAGCGAGCGGGCTTTAAGGAAATTTACATCCCGACCGGAAATATCGGTGAAGCGAGAATTGTTGACGGAATTAGCGTCCACGGCGTTTCAACTCTCAAAGATGTCATTGACCTTTTAGACGAGCGTAGAAGAAAAACAACAGAGTTAGCGAGAAACAAAAAAGGGGGAATCCGACACGATAGCCACGACGGAAATCAAGAAAACCGAGAAGTCCCAGAAAATACAGAGTTCTCAAAAAATGTCCGTCTGGAAGAAATCATCGGCCAGCCGCTTGCAAAAAGAGGCCTTGAGATTGCCGCCGGCGGTGGCCACAATATCTTGATGACCGGTCCGCCGGGAACAGGCAAGACAATGCTAGCGAACGCCCTGCGCTCGCTTTTACCGAAACTCTCGCCTGAACAGGCGCTTGAAGTAACATCCATTCATTCCATTGCGGGGTTGGCTTTTGATTTGGTCTCGCAACCGCCGTTTCGTGCGCCTCATCACATGTCTTCTTACGCATCGCTAATCGGCGGCGGTGCCGTTCCACGTCCGGGCGAAGTTACTCTCGCTCATCGCGGCGTCCTTTTTTTGGACGAGTTTCCGGAGTTTGACAGGCGAGTGATAGAGACCCTCCGCCAACCGCTTGAGGAACGCGTCATCAATATCACTCGCGCCAAAGGTAGCGTTTATTTTCCGGCCCACTTTATCCTTGTCGCGGCGATGAATCCTTGCCC
>CAYIYW010000036.1:0-4616 GCA_964367845.1 uncultured Candidatus Saccharibacteria bacterium
TATATTTTTCTACATCGTTTTTCGGCTTATAGAAATTATAGACACAAATTTTATTTGCGCCCGTTGAAGCTCCGGCAAGATAAAATTTACTATACCCCTGTTTTTTCAGGAAAGAAATTGCTCCATCAATATCTTCTACACACTCTTTGATTTTTTCGTATGCCATCCCAAAACGCTTCCGCTCATCTTTTTTACCCACTTTTACATTTAGTTTTTTAATAATGTGAGCACCACGATTGTTGAAATATAGAGTTGAGATATTTTTCTTTGCGAGAGCGAAAGCGAGAGGACGATTTTTTGCCTCGTCATAAAAGACGGACGAGCTACCATTACCGTGCAAGTAAATAACAACGGCCTTGTCTTTTTTGCCTCGGTACAAAAGTCCAGGTAAGGTTAGCCCGTCTTTGGTCTGAAACTCTATAAATTCTGGTTCGGCGCCAGTTTTTTCGGGACTGGATAATTCTTTTTTGTTTGTGGTCATAATATGTTAAGCATTACCCCAAAATATAGCAGAGAAAAACAAAAATCTACAACCGAATTTCCTTTTCCAGCCACGGAATATGCTCATGTTTCCGTTTCCACCATAAATCCTCCCAAATATAATGCACGGCAAGCCGTTTGTATTTTCCGTATCGCTCAAAATGCTTGAGAAGTTTCGAAACCGAAACGGGATTTTCGGGATTGCGATTAAAAAAAAGTTTGGAATAAATTTTTTGCTCCCACGGCGAAACATGATTGAAAAAATCCCAATGATGAAAAACATCAAAAAGTAAATACCAAACTGTCGCGGGGCCAACACCATATAATTTCAATAACTCCACCATTTGTGTATCTCTGCCTTTCTCCCTCAATTCGTATTCGTCAATCAAGCCCTGCGAAAAACTGTCGTCTATTTTTCTGATTGATTTTGCACGATAGCCGACTTTGAGAGCGCGTAAATCGTCAATGCTTACGCCTTGCAATCTACCCGGACTCCAAAAACACCACAATTTTTTGCCGTCAAAATCAATCAAAGTCCCATAATTTTCTAAAAGTGCCTTGAACATTTGCACAGAACGGCGCACCGAAGCATTTTGTAAAACAATTCCGATAATCAAATACTCGTAAAGCGAGCTGGGATGTCCGGGGCGCATCCCGCGCCACTTTTTGAAAATTGGGCCAAGGACTTTGTCCTTGCTGAAAGTCTTGTAAAAATCTGTTAAGTTGAGATTGAAATTGTAAAGGTATTTTATTTCCTCAATAAGTGAATCAATAAAATCAGCAGACAATTTTTCTTTCGCATAAATCTTTATCTCGACAAGCGGATTTGCAACAGTCCCCTTGTTTAAAAATTTGACGCCAAGGCACTTGCATCGCCAGTTCCAAGTTTGCCAACGAATACCCGCCTCCCAATAATTGTCGCCCGAAGTAAAATGGTCTGGTTTATGAAAAGTGGGGTCAAAAGCAAACGGTTTTGTCGGTTTTACTTTTACTACTTTTTGTAATTTGAGTTTAGTCGTTTTTTTCATGCTTAATTGTATCTTCAAACACTGCGCTTAAATCTGTGCAAATTTCTACTAAGAGACTTTAGGGAAGGCAGCGTCTATTAAAATTCGTGTTCCTTACCAATCTCCAGAACCACGAATTTTATTCCTTTTGGTTCTAGCACCTTGAGCGGTATAGCGTGCGTGGAGCCGGGCTGTTTCAAAATGCCCTCATGCACAGGAAAACAAGCTTTCGGTTTGATTTCAAGCGCATAGTCAATTGCCTCTAATAATCTCATCCATGGCCCTGCCACGGGCAGAGCCAAAACCTCAACTTGTTTTCCTGGATTGGTGAAAGCATCGCCAGGGTAGAAAAGTTTGTTGGCGATAAAATAGCCAGTGTTTTGAATTGGCGAAATGGAAGTGTGCATGAGGGCATGGTTTTCGCCAAAACCCTCAATCAAAACTCCGTTTGCGTCAGAATTTTGACCATTTTCAACTATGCTGAAAGCAATACCGTCTTTTTCTAAAAGTGCGCCAACGCTTTTATTTGTAATAACTTTTGCCTGTGGATTATTTTTCAAAAGTGCTTTCAGCGAATCAATATGGAAATGGTCGGCGTGCTCGTGTGTAATCAGCACGAGGTCAATATTTTTTACTTCGCCTTGTTGTGTTGAGTAAGTTCCGGGGTCAGTCAAAATCCTGACTCCATTTTCTTCAATCAACAAACAACAATGTCCAAATTTTGTGAGTTTCATATTTTTACTTTCAAATCAATGATAAAGGTGAATCATATTTTTCTAGCGATAAAATCAAAAACATGCCAATGCTTCGGCGTGCCATTTGTAGTTTTGCCGTCTTTTTCCTCCTCATCAAGTAAAATAACTTCCATATCGGAAAGCAATTTGTCCACTTGCTCTTTGGTATGAAAAGTCATTTTCGGATTCGCACTCCACTCATCGCGGACACCGAAACATTGGCCACAGACAATTCCTTTTTTAACGAGTGATTGTTTGATTCTCACAAAAACAGCATTAAAACTTTCCGGCGAATTGAACGGCAAGGAGTAGATGGCGGACGCGATATCATACTTATCCTTCGGAAAATCAAAATCGGCAAAAGTGGTAACAAAATAACGAAATTTGCCAGATTTTATCGTTTCCGCTTCTTTCGCCATTAAATCCACTTTGTCAATCACTGTCACATCAAAACCCAATTCCAACAGGTAACGGGTGTCCTTGAGCGCGCCACCTCCAACATCAATCGCCTTGTTTTTGCCAACGACATATTCAAGAGCTTTAATGAGAAGTTCCGAAGGCGGTTTATTTCTGGTGAGTTGAAAATACTCCGGCCAGTTTCTGTCTTTTATGTTATCCGCCATAAATTGGTCATAATCGCGGCTCCGCGGCGCTGATGACAATTTTAAGTTTTGAATGATTTAAGAATAAATCATTTCAATAAATTTTTCAATTAAAAATGGGTTGAAAAAAATACTGCTTTGGCGGCAAAAGCGATGGGCAGCTTCCTTTTAATAAAAAGGAGGAGGCGGGATTCAAATACAAACGGTGCCTCGCCATGCAAAATTCTTTTTCAGAGCTTTCCCTCCTTTATCAATTCGATTGACGATTTTCCGGTTTGGACTTTGTAAATCGTCTTATCAGGATTCGCTATGACATCTTTGATTCTTTCGATCTGTTTTTGCGAAGTGTTCGGCGGGAATTTATCAACATCAAAATATTCTATTTTGTCGGCTTCATCATTGAGTGTGATTTCGCCGCCGATGATTTTACAAACGAACGAAAGTACAATCTCGTTTTTATCTGGCTTGCTATAAACTCCCGCCAAACTGACAATTTCGGCGTCCAAACCAGTTTCTTCTATTATTTCTCTTTTTACGCCCTCCCACGGCGATTCTCCACTTTCCAAACCACCGCCGGGCAAATTCCATAAATCATAGTCGCGCCGATGACAAAGCAACACTCGCTTTTGTTCGTCGAATATGATTCCAAATATTCCAATTGTAAATTGAGGTTTCATTTTCGTGCGATAAGTGCCTGTAATGTTATATGCTCCACAAAAGTACCCGATGGTTCGATTTTCAACAGTGCCTCGCGCATATCGTGCTCAAAATCGGAAAGTTTATCGCCCAGCTCCTCGCGAGAGACATACGAGGTAGAGTAGATTTCATTTACAGTTTCGTCGAGCGTCATACTTCGCGTGTACTTGTATACCCATTCCTCACAATATCCAAACGGAGATTGCACAAGCAAGGTTTCAAACCTTTCTCCCGGCTCTTGGTAAAATCCGCTTCCAGCTCGGCGTTTTTCGCCAAAATACTTCTTTACCACTTTTTTTCTCGCCTCCCTCCAATTATCTTCGTCTACCCGCCATCCATCTTTCCCAGGTGCGGCGGTTGGCCCGGCAATAACCAAACCGCCACCCTTCTCCAAAATTTCATAACTCTTTTGCAGGACCGCTTTTCTATTCATCCAATGAAACGATTTTCCCATTGTGATGAGATGAAAAACGCCGAGCGCGGCGTTTATATTTTCCGCTTTATCACAAATCCATTTTGCATTTTTTATTTTGTCTTCCTTAGCTTCTTGTACGGCCTCGTCCAGCATTTCTTGCTCGGTGTCAAGACCGACGACTTCTGCGAAATATCGCGCGAATGGAAGTGTAATTTGTCCCGTACCACAACCGAGGTCAAGCAATCGACCCTTCCCATCGAGATGGAATATCTTTGCTATATGTTCAAAAAATTTGGTCGGATATTTCGCGCGATATTTTGCGTAATAGTACGCTGTTCCTTTGAATAATTTCCTTTCGTCGGTCATGTTCATTTCAATAATTCATCCGCTGAGTAGCAAGTTGATGCATTATGCGGCAATGTTGCACTAATTATACATACGAATTTAGAGAGAAGTCGCCCCGCGATTTTGGCTTCTGCAAAAAACGCCCCGCATTTCTAATTTCGCAAACGTTTCTCTTGGTGGTGTTTGTTTGAAAAAGTTAGAACCCATTTCGAGCAGAACCCCTAGCTTCGCACGCGCGGAGCGCGTGGTGGCTTGAAACTGCTTCGTACGCTCCGATTGCGCGGTGATGCGAACCAATGCGCCTCGGACACGCTCGCGGACTCGCGTGTGCAAAAAC
>CAYIYW010000037.1:0-4447 GCA_964367845.1 uncultured Candidatus Saccharibacteria bacterium
CGCACAAGTGCGTTGAACAATCTTTATCTTCTTTTCCTCGTAAGCGAAAACATAGGTCTATGTTAGCAAAAAACAGGAAATTTCTCAACACTACGCCAAGATCATCTGCTCGACTTGTTTTTGTGTGCTCCCCAAAACTTCGGCCGCTTGCGCGTGCAGAGTTCGCATTTTTGAGTAAGACGACCGAACGCCACTTGTGATTTTTTCCTGCTTCGCCTCACTCGGAAGCGGCACAAGTAAATTTTCTACATCTTCCGTCTGCAAACGTGGCAAAGTGTTTCCAGTCATCAAGCGGCTTGTCTGCTCAACGACGATTGAACGGCTCAAAAATGCGAACAGATAGAACGGCTGACATTTCTGCGCGCGCAAAACATGAAATTCTGTCGAGCATACGCCGTCAAAATCCGCGTAGAAAACCTTGTTGAGATATGGCCGAAGTTTTGGAAAGAGCACGTCGCCTCGCTTGAACACAAACGCACTACTGACGCTTTCCTTGTCGCCACTCTCTACATACTCACCGGAATTGGAGGCGACATTATCTAGTCCGAGATACAGCGTGCCCTCCGGTATCTCGCCGACAATCTCGCGATGAAACTCGGCGACTTCGGAAAGCGAGGCTATTTTTTGACCGGATTTCTTTATGGCTTCAACGGCTCGCAGGCGCGCGGGGTGAAAATACATCGGGTCAATCCGCTTTTCAATGGCATCACTCCAGATAACATAAGTTTCCGGCGCCGCCTCACTTACTCTCTCTCTCTCTCTCGTGCCCGCCCGCGATGTCTATGCCGAGCTCGTCAAGTACGAAATTATCAATCGTCGCAATGATTTTTCTGGCCTCGTCTTCCAATTCTTTGGCTTTTGTTCGATTCTTTTGCGCGGTTTTTACAATTTCCATCTGAACCGATGGTGCTGGTAATGGTATTTCAAAACCCTCAATCATGGAGAAGTTGAGATTGTTGATATTTGTTCCGCCAAGAATACGAAATAACAATCCTCGGAAAATCTTACTCGCCAAAAATTCAAAAAGATATTGAGGATTGATAGCAGTAGTATCGGCTCGGAGAACCATCATAAAACTTCCGAAATAAAAATCCGTATCATCAGAAATATATGCAACTTTTCCAACGTGCTCTTTACTTCCACTCGCCGCGCTCATTAAAATATCACCCGCCTTCAATCTTTGCTCATCTGAAACTGGAAAGTCGGCTCGAATGTTCCTAACATCATCAAGATTTATTTCATTTGTTGCCAAAGTAATGTTATTGGCACGCAAAACCTTCACACCTATTTCTGCTTCATCTTCACTTGAATAGGTTACTCCGCGAACGGCTACACAAACATCCCCGACTTTAACGAGTTTATGTTTGCTTTTTCTAAGCTGTTTTTCAAGCTCACGAAAATAACTTTGGTAAAAGAAAGGATCGAGCCGACTTTCTATTTCGTCGCTCCAAATGGTAAAAATTTGCGGTGATGAATTGGTTTTCTTTTTCATATCAACTTTTGAAATCCTGATATTTTTCTAAAATCATCGGCAAATCATTTCGGGGTTCCGTATTGCCACGTGCGTCATACCCAATATGGTCTGCGATTGCCATAAAAATTTTGTAGCGGCCAAGTTTTTCCTTTGTGCCCTTTCGTCTCACGAAAACTAGCGATGATTTTACTGCCGCTCCAAAATGGGCAAAGGCAAAAATCGGCATACTCACAACTCCTAAAATCTGGCACCTCTCCATGATAAAATCGCGGACATATTGTGTGCCTGCATTTGTTAAAACTCCGTCCGGCAAAACAATCGCCATTTTACCTGTTTCCGGTTTCAAAAAATCTATACACCGCTCAATAAACAAAATTTCGGTTTTTTGGTTGTCGCGGATTTTTTGGCCATTTTTTGCGAGTGCAAACTTTTCAAGATACGGGTGTTCACTTCGTTTTACGGTCGCACCAAATGGCGGATTAGTAACGATGAAGTCAAAACGATTTCGCGCAAAGCCAGGATTTTTCGCCGTCATTTTTTCAATATCATTGAGCGCGTCAAAGCCGATGACATTGGTATGACCGTCGTCGTGGATAATCATGTTCATTTTGGCGACGCGCGCGATAGAGTCGTTGATTTCTATTCCGAAAAGATTATTTTGCGCGAAGTCGTGCCAGTATCGCCACTGTTCTTTTTCCTCGTTGGGATAATACTCGGCCGCTTGATGTCGAACTTCATCGAGTGTATGCAAAAGAAAGCCGCCGGAGCCGCAGGCGGGGTCAAGCACGAGGTCGTCATTCTTTATGCTCATCATTTTGACGGCGAAACTGACGATATTGCGCGGGGTGAAAAACTGGCCGCTCTTGCCCTTGAAAAAATCCTCCATAAAATGCTCAAAGGCGACGCCTTTGGTATCAAGGTCGGTTTTATCCAATGAAATGGCCTGCAAGTGTTCAACGACTGTATACAGTTCTTCTGGCTCGATTTTCAAATCTTCCTTAAAAACTTCTGGGTCTATCTTTTTCGCTTCAAGATAAATGGCGTTGATGCGCCTATAAACACTCTCCGCGCTCTCATGTGTTTTGATTTGAAAATCGTATGGGTCGCCCGCGCGGCGGCCTTTCTTTTCATCGCGAATTTTTACGAAAATAATTTTTGCGAATTCATCAAAGGCCGTAGTCGGCGCGCGTTTGCCGCCCGCCCAAAGCGTATCGTGGCATTTTTGAAACGCGCGTTTTAGGTCTTCTTGGTCAATCGGCTTCAAATCCCAGTTAGGATCGCCTTTCTTGTAGCGAAACTCCTCAACCTCGCCGTAGGAAATCGGAATGTCGGTGATAGTCGCTTTTTCCGGCTCTTTATCGTTCCAAAGAGCCGTTTCCATGGCGCGGCGGGTGTTACCCGCGACGCAGTTCGCAAACGGAGCGTGGAGGACACGCGCATTGGCGATAGCTTGCTTTGTCGCTTGTTCAAATTCCGCGTCGGAAATGCCGTCTTTTTTACATTCAACGACGATGTAGGTTTTCTTTTGCGCGTCATCCTCATAAATAACAATGTCCGCATAACGTTCTGGTGTCCGGTCCGGCATTTCCACTTCAAGGCCAATACGCGTGGCCGGATAGCCATATTTCTCAATCAAATCAAAGTAGTATTCGGCTCGGACTTTTTCTTCGGGGTCTTTTAGATTTTCTTTATGGCCGGACGGCAGATATTCAATTTTCGCTCCGTCATTATGCAAGCGAAAATATCCCTTTCGTTCGCCATCTTTTAAGATTTTTTCAAAAGTGGATTGCATAGTTATTTGTTGAACTCGCGGAAGTGTCTACCGAAAACTTTTTGGAAAAGCGTCGTCTTTTCATAAAGCCAAGCAAAATAGTTTTCGGCTTCGCTTTGGCTGAATAGATCAGGAATTTCTTTTTTGATTTTGATACGCGAAGCAACCGCCGCGTTCACCCACTCGGCCTGTTCGCCAATTTCTTTTTCTATTTCCTCTTTGCGCTCCTGCAAAAAGTTAAAAAGTTCTTTATTTCTACTGATGTATATTTCGCAACCGAGCAAATTTTCTCTGGAATTTATAGTAAGTGCAACATGGGCTTCGGAACTTCCCATGCTGACATCGTACCAATGTTGTGGGCGCGGCGTTTGTAGACGAATTCTCGTATCTTTTGCTCTCACGAAACCCTTAAACTTTGTCCAAAAATCCAACTGTTGAAGTTTGGTGTCGCTCAATTCGCCACCCGCTGGACTTGCTTTGATTGCCTTTGCCCATTCATTCGGGCTAACCAAAACATCAAATTTCGGGGCGGGTTTTGAACCCTCAATCTGCCAAAGCTCAACCTTAATGAGGAAGTAGCCAGTTTTTTCGTCGGTGTGTTCGTTCAGCCACTCAACCGCTCGCTGGTGTTCTTCTCGAACATCACGAACAACCCAAATGATTATTTCCGCGTCATAACCGGAGGCGTAAGTGATAATTTTTCCGAGATGGTCGTGATTAGTGTCTTCAAGTTGATTTTCAATAATGATTTTCCGGCCAGAGCTTTCTTCTTCCGCTAAAATATCTACCTTGAAATTTCCGACATTTGCCTCGGTTTTAATTATTTTTATATCAACGCCAATTTCTTCGCCGAGTAAATCAAGATTTTCTTTTTGAGCAAGCCAATTTGTAAAATCCGGCTCAATGCCCCAAACATCGCGGAGATCAATTTTCTGTAATTTTGCTAAATCTTTTTTCATAATTTTATTGCATTAAATCATCAAGCGATACGCCGAGCGCGTCCGCGATTTTCTTGACAGTATCAATGGTGGGATTAGGCGTTGCTCCCGCTTCAATCTTCGCGATGGTGTGAAAAGCAAGGTCGGCTTTTTTTGAGAGGACATCTTGAGAAATGCCGAGTTTGTTTCGGTATTTCTTTATGTTTTCCCCGATTGTCGCTTCTTGCTTTGACATAGTTCGTATAGTTATACTATGATAGTTAG
>CAYIYW010000038.1:0-2096 GCA_964367845.1 uncultured Candidatus Saccharibacteria bacterium
AATATGTGGCTCTAATAGCCCGCAGTATGCTTTTTGAAGCAGTTGCGTTTTCTGCGAAAAAAAGCATACTGCGGGCTATTAGGAGAAAATTGGACAACTACCTAATAATTTGATAGTGTATCGGTAAGTATGTTCGCCCAACGGCGGACTATTTTTTTAGAATTTTAGAAAAAACCGGCAAAAAACGCCTTTGCCAGCGAAAACCCGCAGAAATAATAAAAAAATAACATGTTGGATTTAAAAATCATAAACTCCGTTCTGGAACAGCTGGAACAGGAGCGAGGCATTCCAAAAGAAAAAGTCATTGAGGCCATTGAAATGGCTCTGGCCACCGCCTATAAAAAAGAATACGGCCAAAAAGGTCAGATTATCCATTCTAAATTTGACCTCAATTCAGGCAAGACCGAATTTTCCCAAGTAAAAGTCGTCGTTGACGAATCAACGGTTGTTTTTGACCCGACCAGCGAAACCGAGCCGAAAACAAGAAAGAAAGAAACCGGCGTGGAAGGCGAAAGTGAAGAAATTGAAAAAGACATTTTCAATCCGGAACACCACATTTTGCTGGCCGACGCAAAGAAAATAAAACGGGACGCCAAACTCGGCGATGAAATTATTTTTCCGCTTGATAATAAAGAGGATTATGGTCGGATTGCATCCCAGACAGCCAAACAGGTTATTATTCAAAAAATCCGCGAAGCCGAAAAAACCGCGGTTTTAAAAGAATACGGCGAACAAGAAGGCAAAATTGTTACCGGCACTGTCCAAAGAATTGAGCGCGGCAATATTTTTGTGGACATGGGACGAGCCACAGGCATGCTTTCCTACGAAGACCAGATACCGGGCGAGCGTTACAGCCAAGGCGAGCGAGTTCGTTCATATCTTTATCGGGTGGAGGAATCGCCCCGTGGCATCTTTTTGCGACTCTCCCGCGCTCATCCGAAATTTTTGGAAAAACTTTTTGAGGTTGAAACGCCGGAAATCAGCGGCGGCACGGTCGTCATCAAAGCCGTGGCTAGAGAAGCCGGTTCCCGAACCAAAATCGCCGTGGCTTCAAACGACAGCCATATTGACCCAGTCGGTTCAATGGTCGGCCAGCGTGGCGTGCGGGTTACAACCGTCATGAGCGAACTCGGCGGCGAAAAAATTGATATAATTGAATGGTCGGCCGACCAGAAAAAATTCGTTGAGGACGCTTTGTCTCCGGCAAAGGTTTTGTCCGTTGATATAGACGAAATGGAAAAGAAAGCGTCAGTAACGGTAACGGAAGACCAGCAGTCGCTCGCAATCGGCAAGGGCGGTCAAAATGTCCGGCTGGCCGCCAAACTTACCGGCTGGAAAATTGACATCCAGTCGGCCCAGGGCGAGAAAATGGCCGAGGCCGGCGAAAACGTTAAAAATGAGTAATTTAAATTTCTTTATAACATGAGTAACTTTAATTTATGGCACGACATCGTTCCCGGCACCGAGGAAAAAATGAATGTAATCATCGAAATCAACAAGGGTTCAAAAAACAAATATGAAGTTGACAAAGAAACCGGCCTCATCGCTCTTGACCGAGTGGCTCACACCGCTCAGGATTTCCCTTTTGATTATGGCTTTATCCCCCAGACCCTCTGGGAAGACAACGACCCTGTTGACGTTATTCTTTTAACCACTTTTCCCCTTCTTCCGGGCATCCTCGTCCGAGTTCGGCCCGTTGCTCTCATGGAAATGATTGATAGCGGGGACTCGGATTCAAAAATAATCGCCGTTCCGATAGACGACCCGCGCTGGACAGACACCAAAGACCTAAAGGACATAAACCCCCATACCATCAGAGAAATTGAACATTTTTATTCCACATACAAGAAACTTCAAGACAAAATAGTTGAAGTAAAGGGTTTTTTGCCGAAAAAGGACGCCATTGTAGCATTCAAACAGGGCATAAAGACCTATAAAGATAAATTTTCCAAAGTGTAATACAATAAAAATCAGAGCGTCTTTATAATTGCACATAAAGCCGATTTTTATCGTCATTTATCAATTAAAAAATAACCATGAAAAAACTAACGCGTTTTAGTGTCCTGGGATTTGCGGTCGCTTCTCTCCTCATCGGA
>CAYIYW010000038.1:2196-4086 GCA_964367845.1 uncultured Candidatus Saccharibacteria bacterium
AAAACTAACGCGTTTTAGTGTCCTGGGATTTGCGGTCGCTTCTCTCCTCATCGGAAGCGTTGCGATTGCTCAAGCAGAATCTAACTCTAGGATAAAATACAATAACCCCCGGCCCTTGCCCGCAGACAGATTGTTGCCTACAAACAAATTGTTACCCGGGAACAGGCCAATTCCGGACGAAGGCGGCGGGATGACATCGTCTAACAAAGGTCAACCCGACGGTTCAGCGGTTAGCGGAAACAGATTAGAAATGATGAATAAAGGAAAAATTATGGCCGATGATAAATCTAGAGGAGAATCAGGAAATCAAGGAAATCCATTTGAAAACTTTGCGAGACGATTTGAACATGCCGTCAAAAATCTTGAAGCGGTTCATGGTCGGATTTCTAAATTGGCAGAGCGAATTGAGTCGCGGATGAAGAAATTGTCATCCGAAAACATTGACGTGTCAGCCGGTTTGAAATTTACGGCCGTCGCCCGCGAAGAACTGCGACTGGCAAAAACATTTATAGAAGCGGCTAGAGTTTCATTTAAAACCGAGTTCGCCGCGTTCGCCGATAAAGTCGCATCCGTAGATAAGGTAGATAAAACTGACATAACCAGCATAAAGGCCAACACGATATACGGCGGGAAAACAATGTGGAGCACGAAAATGTTCAGGGTGTGCGTCGCAAACAAAGGTACTGTTATGGAAAGCAACCCGGCGCGTTGCAGTTTTGGCGGCACAACTTATGTCAACGCCGACCGTTCAATAGAGCCGGGAAACACGACCGAGAATACCGAGAATGATGTCTCGTCGGCGGCAAAGAACTCATCGGCGACAGACGGGGCAAACAACATCCGAGCAACTTTAACCAAGACCTTGGAAAATATCAGATTGGCAAGAGAACACCTTAAAAATGCCCATCAAAACCTTGTCAGGGCAATTGTCGGTCTCAAGCCGGGAATCAACAAAGAAGGGAAGACCTTGATAAACGGGGTGTCTGAAACCGACCCATCCGCTTCCACAGAAGCCAATTCAAATAATTAATTATTAATTAGCCGCGCGCCGAAAGCGGTGCGCAAAAATACTATGGACACCAACACAGTTGACACTTCGGGCTCTTCAAGCAACGGCTCTCCGGCCAGCAATCGGTCGGTCGGTCCGGTGATAGGTCTCATCATAATTCTTGCCATTATTCTAATCGGCGGGATATACTTCTGGAGTTCAAGAATGAATTCAAAAACAAACATAACCCCCGACAATAACCCGAATCCAGCGATAAATAGCGGAGAATCGGTCAGTCCGGAAGCAATTCTAAATCAGAGTTCTTCCGACGAGACCTCGGCTATTGAGGCCGATTTGAACGCCTTTAATGAATCCGACATTGACGGGCTTGGTTCTGATTTGTAAAGAGACGACTTTTTATTTAGCGATATGCAACGACAGAAATGTTTGGTATTTTCGTGCGGTTAATTGCTAAATTTATAATACACGTAGCAGATTTTCCCGTCGGCTTGCGGCGAGGTAATTGATTTGGGGATAACGCGACTTTGATTTTCTACTTTTGTTCTATTATAACCAATGTGCGATAAACGGGCATTATATTTAAAAGCACATGCTTACAAAACGCCAAAAAGAGGTTATGGACTTTGTAGAAAGCTACACGGCGAAGAAAAGATATGCTCCTTCGTTTGAGGAGATTAGAACGCGACTTAAACTCGCTTCTGTTTCTACTGTCCATTTCCACATCTCAAAACTCCGAGAGAGTGGCCATTTGGACAATGCGGGGAACAAAGCTCGTGCCATTAGCGTTGCTTCCAAGGAGCCAATGGTTAAAATTCCTCTTTTAGGAACTATCGCCGCCGGTGAACCAATAGAGGCAATTCGCCAAAATGAATTTATTGCTG
>CAYIYW010000039.1:0-3730 GCA_964367845.1 uncultured Candidatus Saccharibacteria bacterium
TCAAAAAATCGTTGGATTATCTATTGCGGGCAGGCGAGTGAAAAAACCGGCTATGTTTGCTTTTTGGGGGGCCTTAATGTATATTTTCTTTCACCATGTCACAAGACCATCTCGTAAAACTCGCCTGCACGAAATGCAAAGAGGACAATTATTATACTACCCGAAACCGAAAATCGGTTGAAAAGAAGCTTGATTTGAAAAAATTTTGTAAAACCTGCCGGAAGCGAACGACGCACAAAGAGGCAAAGGTGTAACGAAGCGAGGAAATTTGATAAGATATTCAATACGGGCCCATAGTTTCAACGGTAAAACGTCGCACTCCAAACGCGCAGTTCCCCGTTCAAATCGGGGTGGGCCCGCAACGAAGCGCAAGAAACACGGCGAAGTAAAAAAGACCAGCTCATCAGGAAACTTCTAACCTCTAACGTCAATGGTTGTTTTTGGGCGTCCGATTTTCTATAATTGCGGCGGAATCAATTATCAAGTTATTAATTATCAGTTATCAGCTAGCAGTTATCAATTACAAAAAGTGTCGTAATAAACCGCAAACATGAATTCAATAATAAAAGTAGTTATAGCGATAGTCGTTCTGATTGTTTTGATTTGGGGTATTTCCGCTCTGGTCAGCAAGGACGCAAAACCGGCTGAAGTCGGAACCTATAAAATCGGCTTTATCCTGCCTCTCACCGGAGACGCGGCTGCGTATGGCGAACCGGGCCGAAATGTTTACGCTTTGGCCGTTGAAGAAATCAACAAGTCGGGAGGCGTAAACGGAAAACAGCTTGAGGCGATTTACGAAGACGGAAAATGTTCCGGCAAAGACGCGGCAAACGCCATGCAGAAACTGGCGAACGTGGACAAAGTTCAAATCGTTATCGGCGGTTTTTGCAGCGGGGAGTCCTTGGCCGCGATTCCGATTGCCGAGACCGCGAAAGTCGCTCTTTTTTCTCCCGGCTCCAGCAGTCCCGACCTTACCGGCAAAAGTCCATATTTCTTCCGAAACTATCCTAGCGACGCGACCCAAGGCAGAGTTTTGGCCGAACTCGCCTACAATGTAAAGAAGTGGAAGAAGGTTGCCGTAATTCAGGAACAGTCCGATTATGCTCTGGGGAATTACAAAGCATTCTCGGAAAATTTCAATAAACTGGGCGGCACCACAGTTAAAGAGGAATTTCCTTCAGACACCACTGATTTCAAGACCATTCTCACTAAGTTGAAGAACCAAAATCCGGAAGCGCTGTTCGTTGACCCTCAAACTCCGGCAAATACGGAAAGAATCTTAAAACAACTTAGCGACCTTAAATGGAAACCTGCGTTATTGATGAACGATATAAGCATAGATATGAAATTAGTTGAGGGCAATAAAGCAATTCTTGAAGGCGCGTTTGCCGCGGAATTCGGAGTTGACCCGACAAATCCAAAATTTGCGCGCATGGCCGAAGTGTATAAAAGTAAACACGTAACAGATGTCCCATTCCCAAGTTACGCTCAAACCGAATACGACGCCGTCTTCCTGATTGCCGACGCGATTAAGGCGGTTGGTTACGGCGGAGAAAAAATCGCCGCATGGTCGCGGACGGTTAAAGATTGGAGCGGGGCGTCTGGCAATACAACGATTGAACAAACCGGCGACAGAGCAGGTGGTCATGTGCCGAAGGTCATTAAAGACGGAAAGGTGGAGTTGTTTGTTCAGTAAAATTGAATACACAAACACAAAAAACTGCTCCAGAGCAGTTTTTTGCTACTTCGCAGACCCTTCTCTTCCAAAAATCCCACATAACCGCTAAAATACACGGTAATGGACATTTTGCCCCAACTGGCGGTGAATAGCATTATTGCTGGCGCAATCTACGCGATGATTGCGCTCGGTTTTAATCTGATTTTCGGAACGGTCAAGTTTTTTGACCTCGGCTACGGCGCGCTGACGACCGTCGGTGGTTACGCGGCGTTTTATTTCTCCCAAACGCTCGGCCTTAATATTTGGTTTGCGGTGATAATCGGCGTGCTTGTCGCCGGTATTGTCGGTTATCTTATCAATAAATTCGTATACAGCCGACTCGTAAAAAACAAAGCGACCTCTATGGTGCTTTTGGTCGCTTCGCTCGGAGTTCTTACCGCTATTCAGGCGATAGTCGCCATTATCTTCACCAGCCAGTTTCAAACACTTTCAAGAGTCCTCGGCCCGTCAAAGGTTTATGAGATTTTTGGCGGAGTCATCACCCAAGTTCAGCTGCTCATTTTGATTTTGGCCATAATTATCATGGTCTCGCTCGGTTTAGTCCTGAAATTTTCGCGTTTCGGTAAGGCCGTTCGGGCCATCGGCGACGACCAACAAGTCGCGGAAATCGTCGGCATTAACACTTCAAAAGTTACCGGCAAGGTCTTTTTTGTCGGGTCAATGATTGCCGGTCTGGCCGGTATTCTTTACGGGCTGGACACCGGAATTGAACCGACGATGGGTCTTTCACTTTTGCTCAAAGGAGTGATTGCCTCCATTATCGGCGGCATCGGCAATGTCTACGGCGGAGTGCTTGGCGCTTTTCTGTTAGGGTTCGTGGAAAATTTCGGTATTTGGAAAATTTCCGGTGAGTGGAAGGACGCGATTGCTTTTGTCGTCCTGATTTTATTTTTGTTGTTCCGGCCGAACGGTCTTTTGAAAAAATGACATGGAATATCTAATTCATCTCGGAATTCTGGTCGGTATTTATTCAATTTTGGGCATCTCGCTCAATCTAGTCGTGGGTTATACCGGCTTGCTTTCCATAACGCAAGCGGCTTTTTACGGTATCGGCGGTTATTCAACCGCCATTTTGCTTTCCAATTTCGGCATGAATTTCTTTTTGTCGGTCGCCATCGGAGTGGCGATTACGGTTGTGGCGAGTTTGGCCATCGGCTATGTTTTAAGCCGGTTTCGGGGCGACTTCTTTGCTTTGGGCTCGTTCGGTTTTAACATCATTATTTACAGCATTTTGCTCAACTGGCAGGATTTAACTCGCGGCCCGCTCGGCATCCCCGGCATCGTTCGGCCGAAGATTTTTGACTTTGTTTTGTCAGATAACCTTCATTTTTTGATTTTGGTCGCGGCCGTCGTCGCTTTCATTTATTTTATTTCTTGGTTTGTCGTAAATTCGTCTTTCGGCCGGGTTCTCAAAGCAATTCGGGAAGACGAAGACGCAATTTCGGTTTTTGGTTATAACACCCTTTTTTACAAACTGGCGATTTTTGTGATTAGCGCCGGCATGGCCGCAGTAGCCGGCTCGCTCTTCGCCACTTACATTACATTTATTGACCCATCAACTTTTGTCCTGAACGAGTCCATTTTTGTTCTGTCCATCATCATTCTCGGCGGTTTGGCAAACTTGCGTGGCTCGGTTATCGGGGCGGTAATTTTAATTCTTTTGCCAGAGATTCTGCGATTCGTCGGTTTTCCGTCAGACGTCGCCGCTCAAATGAGGCAGGTCGTCTACGGCGTGCTTTTAATCGTTCTCATGATGTATCGGCCGCAGGGTTTAGTCGGGGAGTATAAGTTGTAGAAATCAATCTGGCTCTTATTTCCTGATTGCGGAAGTGCGCCAAAAAGTGTAGCATGACGGCATTAATATGTGTTTTATTACATTGCCGTAAATATGAAAAAAACACTCTGGGCAATCATCATAATTGTAATAATCGTAGTTCTCGGAGGGATTTTATTCACCAAGAATAGTAGTAATCTTCAGACAGACAAAACAGC
>CAYIYW010000040.1:0-3642 GCA_964367845.1 uncultured Candidatus Saccharibacteria bacterium
CATAGTATATGTAGCCGTGACTGGAGTTCAGACGTGTGCTCTTCCGATCTATTCCTCGCGCCGAGTCGGGTCTTTTTCTTCCACCAGCCGATTATAATTTTCAAGAGAAAACTTTGAATCAATCGGAATAATTTTTTCCTTGACAAACACAACGGCGTCCACAATCGTGCCGTCGGCAAAAGGATATTGCATTTGGAAACTGCCGGGCGGCATGACATTTTTAAGAAGAGTCTCCAGATAATACTCACCCAAAATCCCGCGCTGTTTTGGATTTTTCAAAATATCCTGAAGCGACTGAAGCTGGTCTGCAAATGAGACGACTTGTTTGTTTGTTTCGTCCAATTTCGTAAGCCCTTGGGTCACATCCCGGATTAACTTGGCCGACTCGCTGAATTGGGTTTTCATTGATTCATGCACCTGCTTTGTCGTCTCCCCCATTCTGTCGTTAATCGTCCGGCTTAAATCGTTTATATGCTGAAGCATGAGCGACATGCCCTGGTCTTTTTGCTCCGGTGAATTTTCCTTGGACCGATTCAGGCGATTCAACAAAAACCAAAGGAAACCGCCGTTTAGAACAACGACAACGGCGACGATTAAGATGACGACTGATGTGGACATATTGAAAATAATTATACCACTCAACGCGGTTTGTGATACTATACGGACTGACATACTGAACCATAAACTAACTTACAAACCAGTTTGCAAACTAAATTTAACCGACATCAAATGTCCCTTCAGGAAAAAATCAAAACGGATATGGTTCAGGCAATGCGAGACAGAAACGCCCTGCGAGTCGGGGTTCTTCGCGGATTGATGGCCAGCTTCGTAAACGAACTTGTGGCCAAAAAGAAAAAGCCGGAGGAGCCGTTGGCAGACGACGAAGCAGTCGCCGTCATTTTGCGAGCCATTAAACAAAGAAAGGATTCCATTGACCAATTCAAAAAAGGCGGGCGAAACGACCTCGTGGCGTCGGAAAGCGCCGAGCTTGCCGTGCTTGAGGAATACAGTCCAAAATTCATGTCTCGCGACGAGATTCTGAAAATTGCCAAGAAAAAGAAGGAGGAAATGGGCGTAGCCGATAAATCCAAGATGAGCCAACTCATGAGTGTTCTGATGAAGGAACTAAAAGGCAAGGCCGATGGAGCAGAGGTAAAGGCGGTGGTTGAAACCCTTTTTATTTGACATATCGGACTAATGCGTAGTAGAATGCAAAAAGAATAGCTATGTACAAGGAAGTACACGCGGCATCAAACACGGACGTCTGGCGCGAATCATCAAAAAAAGGAGAATCCGACGATGATTGCCAGTGAGAAGGCGGTTCGGGGACCCGAGACCGTGCAGGTGAGCAGAGAGATACGCGAACTTGCTGACCTAGCCGCAAAACTTCGCAGAGCCGACTTGAGAGGTGGCAGGAAATTACCGCTGAAGAACTACTTCAAGCGGGTGCTGGAAGAGGCGCACCTTGAAGCGACCACGGAGCGTCTTCGGGCAATGGGAAGCGTATTGGGCCGGCGCGGTGGTGCGAGAACTGCCGAGTTGAGGCGAATGGGCGTCGTAACTCCGAAGCAACGTCATCCCGCAAAAGGACGACGACGATTCAGCGAATTGCTTTTCCCTCGCGTCCATCATATTTGACCAAGCCCGAACGGGCATTGAGAAGCGACCGTGGGTCGCTTCTTTTCTATAACTCTTTTCTATGACCTTGCGGGACGAAACACTGCCAAACATTGCTACCCCGCCGCAACTCTTGCACAAATTTAATATTATGATTTAATATGGTTAGAGTTCTAACGACAGTTGGAAGGTCAAATACGGAAAGGGGGTAAGGAGTGGTTGAGAAAATCCTCTGCGTGGGTCGTGGCAACATATGCAGAAGTCCAATGTTCATGGCCTTGCTTAGCGATGCGTTGGCCAAAGCCAGAATGAACATTGTCGTTGTAAGCGCCGGTGTGGAAAAGGCCTATAATGGCTGGCGTGCGGACAGACAAGCCAGGGACTGCATGCAAGAAATTGGGCTAAATTTGGACGCTCATCGGAGTCGCTGGGCCAAGGACCTTTGCCTTGATGGATTTGACATCATACTCTGCATGGACATGACAATCGAGCGGGAAGTTCGCGGTTTGGGACTAGCCCGCGCAATCAGGATTGTTTTGGTAAACAAGACAGAGGGCGGTATCCTGAATCCGCCACAAAATGACCCTAATGGATACCGCCATTGCATCGCGAGGATGAGAAGGGACATAGGAGATTTCGTCAGCGAGCTCGTGCCGTGACTACATCCACATGAGAACCGTTCATGAGACCCGCACAAAAGTGCCGGGTCTTTTTCAAAAGATTATTCGGGAAAATTACTCGGAGGGATTACTGAACGGAATTATTTGCATTTTATTTATCTTCAGTTAAGTGGCCTATAATGAACTCAACTCTTTTTTCCGGAAGAAAAACGGGAACCTTGATTAAATCGTAACCAAAAAATGAGTAGGATTTGGAAATCTCATTGTGTATGACATAAGCTAATTCACGGTCCTCGGCTCTCGCTCTGTCTGTTACATAAACATCCAGAGGTTCAAGCAAAAAAACTTTCCCATACCGACTCCTGCCGTGTTGGAGAATTATTTCAGGCGGTTGAACCTTACCAAGCGCGCAATATGCATAACCATCAATTAAACTTCTGTCTAAAAATGTGATTTTAGAACGGGTGCTTTGTTCGGCCTGAAGCTGTCTTTTGGCGACTTCCTCCTGGAACTTCACCAGATTTTTCCACGATAGCATGTCACTGTCTTTTATTGTTTCCTCCTCAATAACCGCGCGGGCCGTTTCCGGCACTGTCGCATATTTATAGGCGGAGAGCAGTTCCAACACAGTGGTCTTCCCGACGCCCGGCCCTCCGGTTATGACATGCGGTTTCATAATGATGCTTCTTAAAGATTACTCGGTCTATTATTTTCGCTACTTTTAAACTAATCTAAATTCTTATCGATTTCCTTTTGCTCGATTGTGCCTTATACACAACATCTCGCAGTTCTTGATATTAGTTTTACCGCCCTTGCTCCATGCGGCTACATGATCTGCTTCCATTTCGCCAAAACTCCAAATCTTGCTCTTGTTAGCATCGTGTCCATTAGCACAATCCGGGCAGTTTGATTTCTCTTTAGTTTCAGCTTTGTTAGTTTGCTTTGCGTAAACAGCTCTTTTGGTTACTTCATCAAAAACGCGAACATTAAGCAATTTTGTATCAGTATAGTCGCCAAGGATATACTCAAAAATACCTTTGCGGTCTGTAACATACGGATTACTTAAGAGTTTTTGCACATCCGCTGAAACTTTAGACGGGTCATACACCTTTTTGTGATATTTCTCGTAAAGTCGTCCCCATTCAAGTCCGCACATCTCGCTTTCTACATCGGTAAATACACTAGATACCCAGTCAATTACACTTTTGAAATATTTCTTTAACTCATTGATATTTTTATCGTTGCGATGACTACTCATGTAATCATCAATATTTCCTTTGCTTGCCCAGTCTAGAGCTCTCTCAAAAAATGCCTGTCGGTTTGCACTGCCCTTTATATACGCACTCCATTTTTGAATATTGGCATTTTGGCTATTACTAAACTCAGAGATCGGAAGAGCACACGT
>CAYIYW010000041.1:0-3571 GCA_964367845.1 uncultured Candidatus Saccharibacteria bacterium
GGAACACTATTTTGCTAGGCGAGGTTTGATTATCCTTAAATCACCTTATCAATCACTCCGTATTTTTTGGCCTCTTCAGCGGTCATAAAGTAGTCGCGGTCAACATCTTTTTCAACTTGAACCAACGGTTTGCCCGTATAGTCAGCAAGCAGTTTGTTGAGTCGTTCGCGGGTTTTGAGAATTTGCTTGGCGGTGATTTCAATATCGGCTGCTCGGCCCTCTGCGCCGCCGTATGGTTGATGAATCATGATTTCCGAATTCGGCAGAGCGTAGCGCTTGCCTTTTTTGCCGGCCGCCAGAACAATCGCTCCGCCGGAAGCGGCAATGCCGACACAGACCGTAGAGACATCATTTTTAATGTGATTCATCGTGTCAATGATGGCTAAAGTGGCGGTTACCGAACCGCCGGGGGAATTGACATATATACTGATGTCCTTCTTTGGGTCTTCTGATTGCAAGAAAAGAAGTTGGGCAATAACCAAATTGGCCACATCGTCGCTTATCGGCCCGCCAAGGAAAATAACATTGTCTTTCAACAGGCGCGAATAAATATCGTAAGCTCGCTCGCCGAATTGACCCTTATCAATAACCATTGGTACTAGCATGTTGGTGGTTTTTTTATTTATAATTTTAATTTCCCAAATCGTAAACTTTTCGTGGCGCAATTTAGCGCAAATTTTGGTAGCGGCAGTATAGCAGAAATTTACGGTTCGCGCACAATTTTTGCGGCGTGGCGTGGCGTGGCGCCTTGCCGAGTTTTGCGGGTTACTTGATTGCTAAAAATGAGCTGTCATACTGTTTCCATGCGACTTCACCGATTTTTTGTGGAACAAAAACTTTCCAGTGGCGGGGATTTACCCGCGCGCGCGGCGATTGTTCTAGTGGCCGGGAAAACCGGCGGAAAAATTGTCGGCAAAATAAAAATTGAAAATGACGAACTGATTCACCAGTGGCGGAATGTCCTTCGTTTCCAGGTTGGTCAGGAAGTAATTTTGCTGGATAATTCCGGTCTGGAATTTCGGGCGGTCATTGTGTCAATCGGTAATCGGTCGGCCGAAGTGGAAATTCTTGAAAGCCGACGGGTTGATTTCGCTCCGCCGTTTCTTGTTTTTCTATACATCGCGCTTACAAAACGCCACTCATTTGAATGGACTCTTGAAAAAGGGACTGAACTTGGCGTTTCCGGTTTCGTTCCGATTATTTCCGAAAGAAGCGAGAAAAAGAGCCTGAAAATTGAACGCTCAAAAAATATCATCAAGGAAGCATGCGAACAATCCGGCCGAGCGGTCTTGCCTGAAATTTTTGAACAGGTAACACTCGTCAAGTCCCTTGAAAATTTGTGCGCGGAATTTTCATCGGAATTACCATCAAAATTGTTCTCGGAAAATTCAGCAGAAACTTTTCCCGAGATTTCTTTTGCGCTTGACCCGACAGGCGAACCGTTTGACGCCCAAAAAACAAAATTAAATGACATGCGACAAAAAGAGGAACAAACGGAGGAACAAACGTCCAAAGCAGGAACAAGCATCAGGCAGTCAGTCGGCAAGCGAGTGAACATTTTTATCGGCCCGGAAGGCGGTTTTAGCCCTCGCGAGATTGAGTTGTTTAGAGAGCGGGATATTCCAATTTACTCCATCAGCAAACAAATTCTGCGAGCCGAAACAGCGGCAGTCGCCATTGCCTCAATCATGCTCTTGTCCCGCTGACCTCCTCATTCTCTAATCCTCTATTCACTTCCTAAAAACCGTTTTTGACGCCGTTGTTCTTCGGTCAATTTCGCTATTTCCGGCGGCGCCGTTGAAGTTGCCGATGATGTCGGCGTTGATGTCGGCACCGATGTTGCCGCAATTTCGGCAGTAAAAACTGCTTCCTCTCTCGTCCCTCCCCCCTTAATTTTTTCCGTTGCGTTCTCAGTCGGTATTTTTTTGGGAAATTTTAGCCAACGGATAGTTTTTACGCTCCAATAAAATGCGGTAAGCGAAAGCAAAGACAAAACCAAGTTAGTTATGAAAAATAAATCCAAAAAGCCGTCAGATTTCGTTATCGCTTGATGGGTGAAAATTCCGAAAGCCAGAACAGAAACAACGATATCGCTCACGATTATTCCCTTATGCTTCGGGTTTGTCATGCCTGCAAAAAATGTCAGGACAAGAATTGCCAGGATAGAATAAAATACCGGCGATGAAATATTCTCTTTGAGAAACGGCAAAGTAATGAGCATTACCAGCCCGCAAATCAGAAAAATTTTTCGGACAATGTTGCCGTAATAGTGGGGGATTGGCTCCGGGATTGATTCCATGCGTCCATTATACTATGCCCCAATTTTGTTTTTTGGCGTTTTTTTGATTCTAAAAATAGTTATATCGGGAAACTAACTTTCCAAAAATTCCAAAACCATTTGGTTTTTCATCATATTTTCAACATACATCCGAACATGGAAACGGTCGGCCGTTTTGTGATGAGCCAGAATATGGTCAACTTCTTTTTTGATTTCTTCCTCGGCCGGTGAAATTTTTTCGGTACGAGCGATATGTTTCAGGATAAGTTCAAGACGCGCTCGGCGTTCCGCATTGTCTCGCCACTCTTTCCGAATATCTTCCTCCTTCTTTTTTATACCAACCAAATAGTTGTCAAAAGTTAAACCGTTTCTTTCAATGTCCGCTTTAAACTGTCCAATCATCGTGTCAAGCTCCGATTCAACGATAAGCTCCGGAATATCAAATTTTGCCTCGGCGATAAGCTGGTCGGCAATCGTCGCCCGCCGCTTCTCTTTTACTTCGCGCTTTTTTTCTTCAATTAAAATCGGCGCGTCGGGAATTTTCGCCATCGCGTCGCTGGAAATTTTCCGATAATTTTCAAGCGAAATTTCGGGCATGACCGCTGTTTCTATGACGAAACCAAGCGGATTGCCGACGGCGATTTTGGTTATTGAAATAGAAGGCGAGCCGATTGCTCGGACATCGCGCTCGTCAAGAATTTTACCGTAGGCGTCTTCAATCACTGATTCAGCCGCTCGCTCAAGGATTTTCATCTCGCCGACATGCCTGACGACCAGAGTTTCCGGGGCTTTGCCGACTCGGAATCCGGGAATTTCGGTGGCCAGTTTTATCTGTTCAAGAGCGGCCTGCCTCGCTTTCTCAAAAGCCGTTTCAGTGACCTCGCCCGAAATTTTCACCCGCGACTTGGGCAGTTTTTCAATTTTTATATTCCGATAGGTCTCCTCGCTCATGTTGATTGTAAAAATTTGGTACGATGTTTTTTGTCTCCCTAATTTGTTCACCATCTTTTGTTTACTTTTCTCGCCTAGTTTACACAGCAACAATTTTGTTTGCAACAACGATGGAATTGGCGAAATCCGAACAAGAAAGCTCGCCCATGCGTTATATGGCAGTTTGGAATATCACACAATGGAATACTATGATAACAATGCAATGCCCAGAACAATATATACGAAAGAACATAATGAAATCGCCGGGCGTTTAAAAACAGTCCGTATCAAGGCTGGGCTTGGACAGGTTGAAGTTGCAAAAAAACTCGGAAAAACCCAATCTTATCTCTCAAAAATTGAATC
>CAYIYW010000042.1:0-3400 GCA_964367845.1 uncultured Candidatus Saccharibacteria bacterium
ATGGAATAATCGGACTGACACAAGAGCGGCCGAATCGGACGATGGTGGTTTTAAACAAATATACTACGGCTACGGCACCCGCAAACACGCCCCCTGTCATCACTCTTATCGGCGCAAATCCGATGTCGGTAACGGTTGGACAATCCTTTACCGACCCGGGAGCAACGGCATTTGACGCGGAAGACGGCAACATCACTTCACGAATTGTTGCAACCGGAACCGTTGACATCAATACTCTCGGTTCATACTTAAGGACATATTCTGTAACTGATGCAGGCGGACTGACTGATATGGAAACACGAACAGTGAATGTAATACCGGCCGGCAGTGGTGGCGGCGGGAGTGGTAGTGGTGGAAGCGGAGGGGGCGGAGGTGGGCGTCGTAATTCTTCTCGTGATTCTGTTCTTGACATCACAGCCGTCCCGCAACAATCCTGTTCATATCTCGTTGATGATTTGCACCGCAATCGCGACAATAAACCAATTGAGGTCCTGAAACTTCAGTATTTTCTTAAATATTACGAGGGCTTTACGGAATTAACGCTAAACAGCGTTTTTGACCAAGCAACATTTGCCGCCGTTTCAGAATTTCAGAAACGCTATTCAAGCGATATTTTAGAACCATGGGGAGAAAAGAACCCAACCGGCTTTGTTTACATTCTCACCAAGAAAAAAATTAACGAGATATTTTGTCAGACAGCATTTCCAATTACCTTATCTCAGGAGCAAGAGATAAAAAACTTCAAAGAACTCCCTGCGCGTTTGAAAACAACAACTGTTTCGCCTACCATTTTGCCTTTTACCGCCGAGCCAAGCAGCAATACCGAATCAAGCAAGGACAATCCCGCAACTGGCACGCCAGAGATAATCAGCGAGCCGATAAAGGACATATCGGACATTGTGGGATTGGCGCCGCCGGTTTTAACGCCAAACGGCCGAATTGAGCCCAATAATCTAAACGCGATTGCCTCGGCAATCTTCAGCATACCGAACAGTCGCGGTGCGATTCTTCAAGGTCTTTACTTCCTTTTCATTGCTATAATCGCCATTTACCTGGCAACTGAGATTGTCACCGGCAGTATGAACGCAAACAAACTTTCCAAATATCAGGTCTGGGCGCGAAAAATTTCGGGCTATATTATCGGCCTGTTTATAGCGATTATTGCGGCAACTTGGTATCAAATTTTCAGTATCGTCATCCCGCTTCTTATTCTAGTGATTATTTCAGGAGCATTTCTTGCTTGGGCAATCACAAAAAGAACGGGCAACAAAGTCATTCCCCTGCCGCCAGCGAAAAAATAATTAATACGACAACCGAGCGTTTCCTTGGGCTTTGATATCGGCGCCCGCGCCAATACTTGGGAACTCTGTTGAGGATTTTTTAACATATCTAACATACGCGGCAAGAGCGATCATAAGTGCATTGTCGGTTGAAAGTCCGTGAGTCGGAATCAGAAGTTTTGTATCGGGAAATTCAGACACCAGACCTTCAAATGCCAGACGGATGGTCTTGTTGGCGATGACTCCGCCCGCGACGATAATACTCCGCGGGGTGTGGTCAACCATCGCTTTCCTGGTTTTTACCACAAGGGTTTCAACGACGGCGTCTTCAAAGGCCATCGCGATTTCTTTTTTTGTTTCCTTATCCATTTTTGATTCCGTGGCAGGCGAGGAATGCATGTCTGCCGGCGAGCTTGGCGCCGAAATGTTCATGGACGAGATTTTCCCAACCGAGATTTTACGGATAGCGTACAAAACCGAGGTCTTCAGACCGGAAAATGAAAAATCAAGGTCGCCGGATTTGAGCATCGGCCGGGGAAAATTGAAACGACTTTCACGCGTTGCTGGCGTTTCTTGCGACGAATTTTCGAGCGCTTCTCGCTCTCCCCGTTCTTTCCGCTCTTTCCACTCTTCTCGCGCCTTTTCAGCCAGCGACGCGATTTGCGGCCCGCCCGGATACGGCAAGCCGAGCATTCTGGCAACCTTGTCATAGGCCTCGCCAACCGCATCATCCCGAGTTTGGCCGATAATTTTATATGAAATCCAGTCGGAAACAAGCACAAGCTCGGTATGACCGCCGGATATTAAAAGCGCAATCGCCGGAAATTCAACCGGCGATTTCAGGCCAAAAAGCACGGAGGAAATGTGGCCTTCCATGTGATTAATCGGCATTATGGGAATATCCCAGACCTCGCCCAAAACTTTTGCCGCATTTATTCCGACCCAAAGTGCCGGTTCTAGTCCGGGACCGAAAGTTACGGCGATAAGGTCAATTTTTGGCTTGGCGACTGATTCCAAAAATTCCACGAGAGCGGTGAAAAGTTCCGGTTCGCGGGACAATTCTTTTTCAATTTTTTCTTTAAGAAATTTATTTAGGCGCGGACCTCGGGAACGCAAGTCTTTTTGGGCCGAATTTAAAAATCCGGCCTCTTCAAACGCTTTTTTAAGGAGAGGCGCTAAATTTTTTGCGTGTTCGCGTTTGGCAAGATTCGGGAAAACCCCGCCGTATTTTTCGTGAATTTTTATTTGCGAGAGAACCAGATTTGAAAGTACTGTGAAGGACGGCCCGTTTGGGTCTTGAAGACCGCCATCAGCTTCAATTATACTGACCGCAGTTTCGTCACAACTGGTTTCTATGGATAGAATTTTCATAAATCATTATTCAGCATGCGTGCATCCCACACACCTGCAGGTATTGGAACATATGCGGGATACCGGAATCGGACCGGTGCCTGATGCTTGGGAAGCATCCGTTCTGCCACTAAACCAATCCCGCATTAAAATAACCCCATGATTCCGCGAGCGTTTAATCTAAGAGCGTTTAATCTAACCCGAAAACCGAGATAAATCCAGACCAAACTCGCCTGAAAAACCTCGGCGGGGTGATAATGTCAACCGGTTTGTATTCGTTGTTATCTCTGACTATCACTATCATTGTTTCGCCGTCTCTCGCAACGCCGAATTTATTCCTGATTTCTTGGTCGCGCCCATGCTCTGTTTTTAGGTAGGCGACATCGCTCGCCAATTGCTGTTTGCGGGACTCAAGTTGAGCCAATTCCGTTTGAGCTTTTTTGAGATTTTCTTTGCTCTCGCGACTTTTTTCAAAAATTTTCCAGGTCGGACGGATGAGAAGAGCGATGAGAATAATCAGACCGGCAATCGCCACCTTTGAATACAGCCGGCGACCGGTTTTTGGGCGTTGTTTTGGATAATTCATCGTGGATATTATACTTGGCGGGGAGCAATAATGAAAATTCCTTTTAATTCATTACCTATATTTTAATACCGGTATTGCAATTAGCTGTTGAACTTGGGAAGTATCCGCTACGCATACCGGCGCGAAGCATGTTATGATATGCGGAATATGCTTTGGGACAAACGAACCACGAAAATAATCAAAA
>CAYIYW010000043.1:0-1171 GCA_964367845.1 uncultured Candidatus Saccharibacteria bacterium
GCTTTGCGCCGCCAACCAAAAAGTCGGTCAATTTTCTGAAAGTCAGATTTTGGTGGGCGTACCAGGAGTTGAACCTGGGACCTCGTCATTATCAGTGACGCGCTCTAACCACCTGAGCTATACGCCCGCGCAAGCAAATATTTTCTTTCCAAAAGAACCGCTCGCCGTAACAAATTATCAGAAAAATGGCTTTGAAACAAGTAAAAAACCGCGGGCATCCGCCGGCGGTTTTCAAATCCACTTAGACAGCTTTCCAGCCGTCAAGCGTTTCCAACGCTTGTTCTCGCAATTGTTTCTTCACTTTCCGCCAATAGCCCTCGGTGCTTTTCTTTTTGTAGCCATTCGGGCCGCCGTTCCAGATTCTCGCTCGGTCTTCGTCGGTTGGTTCCCGACCCAGACGCTTCTCTGTGGCGTAGAGCGCGATATAGCGCTCACATATCCAAATAGAAAGCTCGCGGTTGTTGAGGCAATCTTCGGGGCGATAATTCGTGCCATGCGCTCGATTTACATCGTCCACGCACGGCTTCCGAATCTGCAAACATCCGTAGGCCTTGTTTGTAAGATGTTCGTCGCCGATTGCTTGGTCGTCACCGCCCGATTCAACTTCCGTAAGTGCGCTGATTAACGCGCTGGAAGTATCGGTCGCCAGGACCATGCTCGCATGAAGATTGGGTTGGAAAAAAGTGATAAAAAGAACCAGAAAGAAACATTTCGTGCGCCATTTCACATTCGTTCTCGCACTCATTGGCATAACTCCTTTTTTACATTATTCGTCCTGCCGAAAACCAAAACCGCTTTGGTTTTCGCAAGTCCTTTGCCAGATTATCACGCTTAATCATTTCTGTCAATGGCAGTTTTCCCAAACCCTTGAATATGCTTCTCTTCGCAAAAAACGCAATTGCTCCGATAAGCATATTCAAGGGTTTCTGAACAGCTCGCAATATGCTTTTCACCGCCGCTAATTTTTTGGCAAAAGAATCACAAAAAACCCCGTCGGTGTTAGCCGGCGGGGGGTGAAAACAAACTTGGGAACTTGATGCCTGCCTGCGCGGAAACAACGGCCATCCGCGAGAATCAACAGGACTCGGACACACGACACGGACCACTGCAGAGGAGTTTCGTGCCGCTAGCAATCAACGGCCAGTCGCACTTCCTGCATCTGTCAGGACGA
>CAYIYW010000043.1:1271-3394 GCA_964367845.1 uncultured Candidatus Saccharibacteria bacterium
TTTCGTGCCGCTAGCAATCAACGGCCAGTCGCACTTCCTGCATCTGTCAGGACGAAGGCGAGATTCGGATACCGACTGGGGCCAAATCTCCATTCCAACGCGTTCCGTTGTGACATCGTGCGCATCATCTGACTCAATCAAACCGGCGGCAATCTTCTGTCTGACTCTTTCCACCTCTGCGGCTCGCACTTGAGCCATGGAACCGGGCTGAACTCCACACATCCCCAGTGGCCGCCCGCTTGTACCTGGTCGACGCATACCGTATCCTCCATGAAATGGTTGGAAACACAGGGAAAGGACTGACTGCCGGCCAGTTTAACACATGGGGAATTTTTGTCAAACCCCGTGTTACGACCCTGCAGAAATCAGCGGATTGCACAGGCGCAGCAGACAGGGTTCAGACAGAATCCTTCGTCGCCTCCTCTCCTGGCAATGGCTAACTGACTTCACCGCATGCGGCACGCACGATTACAGGACAAACAGGCTGTGTTTCAACCTTCACTTCTTGAACCGGAATTGGAACATCGGTTGTCTCTTTGACTCTCCCTTCGTTTAATTGTTCGCTCACCTGTTCACCAGGCAAAAACAGGTGACGAACAATCCTGGGACCTCCTGGCCATGGTGACATTCTGCAGCGGCGCGGGGAAAAACGACTTCTGCCCATGTCGAGTCCTCCCAAAAAAAGAAATGGGTAAAAGAACGGTCTGCTGATAATTTAACATAGAAAGTTTTTTGCGGGAACGCAAAACCACCCCGCTTTTGGCGGAGTGGTTTTTTGTCAAAATTTTTTGCTTTTTTACGCTCTTTCTGCCCTTTATTTTGTTCCGTTCATTTGATTCCGGTCTTTGCCGGATGTCAGGTTGATATTGATTCACAACCATTACCATCATGCGCTCAAACGAGACGCACGATACCGACTCGTTCACCATCGCACTTTTTGCAAGCAAAAAATGGACAGATTTTCAATTTGAAATATTCCACGAGCAGCTTCCGCTACCCGTGCCTTGTTCATGTTGTTCCCGATTTTCATCTGGGCATGGACTATATCTTCATCCCTCACTTATTAAAGACAAGTGAGGGAGCCAACGTATTATAGTGACATTATGCTGAAATTTTCATGAATTACAGTCATCACTATCTTCATCCACCAAGTGGCGGAATCCAGTCTCTACGGGGCTAAGGAAAGTCACAAATTCAACCGATTTTATACATCATGCTTTCTAGCAGATGCGGCTTGATAAGATCTCGGAATTTTAATCTGGAAACCTTTTTCCAGATTGCCAATCTGTAACCATTATGATTTTTCTCTACGATACTCTCAATCCCATAAAGTTCATGCAAACAAGACGATAGAAGTTTATTCTCTTTGAAAGAAAACGATTGACTGTTTATGTGATAGCCAGTCAGTTTCCCCTTTTGAACAACTTTGTTTCCATCATCCATGAACCATACGGCAATCACAAGAGGATCTTTGAGAAAATCTTTAATGGTCGCAGGAATCACTTTCTTTGTATTTTTGTAGAAAGTACTCCTTAACTGAGTCAATTCGGAATGACTGATCGTGCGAATGGTTAGAGAATTATTTTTTAAATAAAATCTCGGTTTAGAAAGAATTATGCTCTTGAGAAGTTTCAGCTTCCATAAGATATATTCTTTCTGCTTGATAGAATGACTGATTATCATTCTAAAATTCGTCTTCGACCAATTTTCGCATAGACATCCATCTCCCAAAATATTTCCGACTATTACGGACTTCTGCAATTTTGTGAGCGGAATCTTTTTTAATTTCCGGATTTCAGTTGAATATGTGACTTTCCCAGCTTCCCTCGGTATTACCTTCATACCTTTAATTATAACAATTAAAGAGGAGGGCTTCACCGATTTTAGTTGGATTTTTCTGTGAGATTGCTCTCACAGGTCGCTAAGCCTTTTCGGCAGGACGACTTACTCCCTGTCACCGAATTTACCTTAGGCCGTTAAAACGGACTTCGGGTATCCCCGGCTCCCTTGAGTTGACGGGCGGTGAGTACAAGACTTGAGAACGTATTCACCGCAGTATAGCTGACCTGCGATTACTAGCAATTCCGGCTTCATGGGGTCGAGTTGCAGCCCCCAATCCGAAC
>CAYIYW010000044.1:0-3352 GCA_964367845.1 uncultured Candidatus Saccharibacteria bacterium
CGGAAAAACGCCAATTATTTGCGGCGGCTCGGGCTTTTATATCCAAGCCCTTGTTGACGCGATGATATTTTCAGATGTTCCCCCAAACCGCGAACTCCGCGCCAAGCTGGAGCAAAAAACAACCGCCGAACTCTGCCGGATTTTAAGGAAAGTTGACGGACGGCGTTTTAGCGAAATTGACAAAAACAATCCGCGCCGACTCGTCCGGGCGATTGAGATAGCCAAAACGCTCGGCAAGGTGCCGAAAATTAAAAAAATCGCAGATTTATATAATCCCCTTTTCATCGGACTGGTTCTCGGCAATGTTGAATTAAAAAAGAAAATAAAACACCGGTTGGATTCCCGTCTGCGCCAAGGCATGATTGCCGAGGTCAGACGGCTTCATAAAGACGGCGTTTCATGGAAACGGCTTAAGAGTTTCGGTTTGGAATACCGAGCAATCGCGGATTTTCTTCAAAATAGAGGCGGTAAAAATAAAGGTAAAAGAGAGATGGCCGCAAAACTTGAAAGAAATATCTGGCAATTCGCCAAAAGACAGATGGCTTGGTTTAAGCGAGACAAAAGAATCCGATGGTTCAATCCGCAAAATCCAAAAGAATGGTTGGCGATTAAAAGGGCGGCGCAGAAATTTTTGGCGGATTCAAATTGATCCCGCCATCAATTCATACGAAAAAGCCCGGAATAACTAACTAATCGCGAATTTTCGCAAACTTATACGAATTTATTTAACCGGCTGTCCCAAAAAAACTTTTTCCAGCACTTTGGAATTTATAATTGATTGCGGTTTGTCCTCCGCGACAATTTTGCCCTTATCCAGAACATAGGCGCGAGCGGCGATTTTCAAAAGCGAAGTAATGTTATGCTCCACAACCATAATCGCGGTTTTTCGCCGCTCGTTGATTTCACGGATTTTTTCAAAAACCTCCGTAACAATTTTCGGCGCAAGGCCGAGCGACGGTTCGTCTAACAAAAGAACCTTGGGGTCGTTCATTAAGCCGCGAGCGACAGCCAACATCTGCTGTTGACCGCCTGACAGCGAGCCGGATTTATCTTTGATTTTGTGTTTCAGAGCCGGAAAAATTTCCAGTGCTTCGGCAATCCGTTCTTTTATTTCCCGCGCGTTTTTCACCGACCAGCCGCCGATTTCCAGATTTTCCAAAACGCTCAAGTTTCTAAAAACTCGACGGCCTTGCGGCACAAAAGAAATTCCGCGTTCAACCATCTCATGAGACACGGGTTTGACCTGAATTTCATGCCAAGAAACTTTTCCGGACTCAATCGGCGCCAGCCCGAAGATTGCTTTTAGAATCGTTGATTTGCCTGCTCCGTTCGGGCCCATCAGCGCGACAATTTCCCCTTCATCAAGAAAAACCGAGGCCCCGTCAAGCGCTTTTACCCCGCCGTAGTGGACATGGATGTCATCAAGTTTGAGAAGGGTTTCTTTTGGCATGTTTAGAGCGACTCTTTTAAAAAATTAATGGAACATCCCAATTAACTCACTCCCCCAAATACGCCTCAATAACTTCCGGTTTAGAAAGAACTTTCTCCGGTTCGCCCTCGGCCAAAAGCTTGCCACTGTCCATAACGATAACATAGTCAGAAAGCTCGCGGATTAGGGCCACATTGTGCTCTATTAGAATCACAGTTTTGCCTGCGACTCTCAACTCCTTGAGCACCGACACTACGGTTTTAATCATCTCCGGGAAAAGACCGGCAAACGGCTCGTCAAAAAGATAAATTTCGGCGTTCATGGCCAAAACTCGGGCGATTTCAAGCAGTTTTCGCTGACCGTATGAAAGATTAATGGCCAGTTCGTCTTTTTTATTCCAAAGACCGACCCGCCTCAAAACTTCCTCGGCTTTTTCCAGATGGAATTTTTTATGGCGTTCAAAAAGCGCGCTCCAAACATTTCTTTCGGTGAGCGCGACCAGAACATTATCAAGCGTCGGCATTTGCTCAAAAAGCCGGACATCCTGAAATGTTCTGGTGATTCCGTAAGTTGACGCAACATTTGATTTTATCTTTGTAAGTTTTAATTTTCCGTCTAAAACAACGGTTCCGCCGGTAATCGGGGTTAGCCCCGTCAAAGTGTTGATGAGCGTGCTTTTGCCAGAGCCGTTCGGCCCGATGATGCCGGTGATTTTGCCTTTTTCAATGGAAATTGATAAGTGGTCAAGGGCTTTGACGCCGTCAAATTGCTTGAGGAGATTGTGGGTTTGGAGGGTTGGCATTTGCTATTTCAATTCCACCACCCGACTGATTTCACCTTTTTTCAAATCAAACAACGCGGTGGGTAAAAATGTCTTGCCGTCAGGCATGAATTGTATATTGCCAGAAACACCTTGATAAGAAGTCATTTTAGAAAAACTTTCTATGGCCTCCTGCGGATTATCGCTTTTTTCTAGAACAGACAAGAGGAGATTGGCGGAATCGTATGCCTGACCCGCGGGGATGCCCGGTCGCACGGAGTATTTTTGCTCAAATTTTTTCATAAAGTCCGAGGAGTAAAAATCTGGGGCGATGAATTGCATTGAATCAATTTTGTCGGCAGTTTGTTCGGCAAAATAAGAATCGACCTCAATGCTGTACAACTTACCTTTGTACTGCAACTGACTAAGCGCAGTAACAGAATTTATAAATTGGAAACCAGTGCCGATAAATATCGCATCGGGTTTTTGGGAAATAATTTTTGTAACTGACAATCTCATGTCCGCAACATCGGGTTGGACAATTTCCAGACCAACCACACTGATTCCAAGTTCTTGAACTTTTTTGGCAAAGGCGTTTGACACCTCACTTTCCCAACCATCTTTTGTGCCGATAACGCCAATGGTTTTGATTCCTTGTGTCGCCACATATGCCGCCATGCGCTCTGATTCAACTGTCCCATCCAACCACAAAGAAAGAGGATTTTTCAAATTAGGTCGGTTTGGGGCGGGCGCGTAGCTTGGGGTAACAACGGGAATGTTCTTCTCGGCGATAATGGGAGCAACGGCCGCCACTTCCGTTTGCAGAAGTGGACCGATAACCGCGTCTACATTATCAAGAGATATAAATTTTTGCAGACCGGCAACTGCTTTTTTGGTATCACCGCCCGTATCTTCATAAATTACTTCCACAATAGCATCGGGATTTATGTTTTTATATTCCTCAACCGCCATGTCAATCCCTCTTTTAGCGCTTTCGCCCCATGCCGCGCCCTCTCCAGAAAGCAAGGCGAGTACTCCAATTTTAATCTTCTCGCCCGCCGAAGTGTCGGGAATATCTTGTTTTTTTGCATTGCTCCACCAGAAGATTCCGCCCAAAATTACGATTATGACGATTATCGTTATTGTTTTTTTGTTCATGTTTA
>CAYIYW010000045.1:0-3283 GCA_964367845.1 uncultured Candidatus Saccharibacteria bacterium
ACCGGAGACCTCGTCATTACCAATGACGTGCTCTACCAACTGAGCTACAACGGCACGTTAACTTTCGACCTACCAAAACAGCTACAACGGCACAAACATCCACACCAGCGTGCATGAATGATATTACAATCCTTGGTGATTTTCAATAAAAATAAAGGATTTGAATATGACCCTACGAGATTGTTTCTGCTTGTATTTTTTTCGCATAGCCGTTCGGAAGGACTCCGCAGGCAAATTTGCTTGGTCACCGAAGCCATACGGCTTCGGTGAAATTTGCCGAGGACGGGCTCCAAAAGGAAAGTCGGCCGCTGGAGCCGACTTTCCGGTCCTGAAGAACGGCTATGTGAAAAAAACGCCCTACGAAACCCTCCCCAAAATCGGAATGGAAAACACTTTCTCTTTCTTTTTGCGCCGAGCGAGAGCGGTAAGACTAGAGCAGACGTGCAAGATATGACTGCCGTAGCGATTCGCCATTTCGTCCATGACCGCGTAAATTTTCCTGATTGATTCAGTCTTGTTAAAATTCTCAAAGCCGCCGAAGTCGTTGAAACTACCAAAAAGGTCCTGCGAGACATGCGAAATCGGGACAAGACCGAGAAGCGTAACGCCGGTGGCGCGATAAATCAGACGCGGGTCGTAAATTGAACCGAACGATTTACGTACCGAGTCCAAAATCACATGTGGCAGTGCGGTCGGCGCCGATAAAACACATTCCATCCTACGATACCGAAAATCGCGGGTCTTCAGAAAAAAAGAAACCCTGGTCGCCGCCAGACCTTCCTGTCTGGCTCTCCGAGCCACATCTTCAACATGCCGAGAGAGTTCCGAAAAAATAAAAGTTGAATCAGCCGAAGGCGGCATGAACGTTTCCGTACTGCTTAAAGATTTACACTTGGCGCGTTTGTCGGAATGAATGTCATGAAGCGCTCGGCCGGAAAGTTCAAGACGGGTCTCCGCAGTTGGTTTAGCGCAGTGTTCATTCACCCAATCATCGCTTTTATTGACAAAATCCCAAGCGGTCTGAATACCAAACTGGGAAAGATAATGGTTTGTCTGCGGTCCAATCCCCCAAACCTTGCCTAATGGCAGATTTTTCGTGTAACTTCCGATTAAAGAGAGAGGAATAATTGTCAGACCGTTTGGCTTTTTCCATTTTGAGGCGACTTTCGCCAGAACCTTGCTGACCGAAAGACCGACTGAAAAAGTAATGCCGAGCTCGGCCTTAAGCGTTTCTTGAATTTTTACGGCAATACCTTCGTACGAAAGACCGAGTTCATGATTCAGACCGGTTATATCGGCAAAACATTCGTCAATGCTGTACCATTCAACGGCCGGCGTGAATCGGCGAATAATTCTGTACATTCTTTGGGAAAAAATTTCGTAAAGACGATAATGGGAAGCGATGATTATGACTTGAGGAAAATTTTTGCGAATTTCATGGACGGGCATGCCGCGTTTTACTCCGAGGGCTTTGGCTTCATAACTCATTGCCGAGACAATCCGCCTGTCGGCGCCGGTTACGACCGGTTTGCCGTGAAGAGACGGGTTGCAGGCAACTTCACAAGCGACAAAAAACGCGTCGCCGTCAACGTGAAGAACTGCTCTGGGGAATTCTTTTTGGAATTCGGTTCCCGCGGCGACTTTTTCATTATTTCCCGGGTTACTTCCCATATTTTCTGACAACGCCCTTAACTACCGCCGTGATTTTCAGTTCATTTGTCGGATAAATTGGTTTGTATTTCTTATTGGCCGGTTCAAGCCAGACACGGCCCATTTTTTGTTTGAAATATTTCATCGTCCATTCACCGTCAATTTCCGCTATGACAATGTCGCCGTCCCGTGCCGTCGTCGCTCGCTCGGCGATAACCAAATCCCCTGGCGCAATGTGAGCGTCTATCATTGAGTCGCCGTCAACTTCAAGAAGATACGTCGCGTCTTTTCTTTTAATCAAAAACTCATCCAAGTTCATGGAATCAAGCATTTGTTCCTCGGCGGGCGAAGGGAAACCGGCCTTTACGAGACCGAGAAGAGGCACTTCGCCTAGAAGTTTTTTGGGAATGAGCCGATGACTTGAGTCCCTCTCTATCGCTCCTTCGTCAATTAATTTCCGAACAAGTTTGTGAACAGAGTTTTTGGACTTGAGACCCAAGATAGACATAATCTCCCGATACACCGGCATTCTTTTGTGGGTGCTATAGAAGGTTAAGATTTTTTGTTTGTATTGTTCACTCATGAGATAAATTTGGCGGATTTAATTGTGACGACGCGTTCAATCGGGTCAATAAATTCAATTTGAGATAATCGCTAGAACAAGTGAAGAAACGAGAAAGAGTGGCTGAACACGCTTCGGCGAGCGAGGTTCTTTATTTTAGAAAGAAGAGCCCGATGTTCCCTTGCCTCGTTTTTATATGACTTGCCGCGGAGAATGTTTGAATCAATTTTTTTATTAAGTTCTTGGATTCGTTTTTCCAAGACCGGCGCGATGTGGGTTGTAGCCATGTTGATTTTGCTTATTTGTTTATGTTTTTAAACTTTTTGTTATAAAAACAGTATAGGTGAACGAGCGTTCACCTGTCAATGGGGATAAGGGGTTAGAGAATAAATCGACGGGTTAGTCAAAACCTTACGCGCAAACCTTAGCCCCATCTCATTCATACAACTCACTGTGTGAGCCAATGGCAGTAAATCTTGAGATGTCTTCACTTATCCGCTTATATATTGCTCGAATATCACCAGTAATATCAATACTTCTATGCCCTGCCCATTCTCCAATCAAAGGATGATTATTCAATCGATAGTCCATTGGGTCGGTAATGAATATATTTAGTCGCCCAATAACCTTATTTTTAGTTTTCCTTGGCAATCTTTTAAATTGCTTTTCAAAATTATTAGATAAAATATATTGCATGCTCTAAATTTTTTTTAGATGCGCAATGAGTTCCTCGCCAGTAAAGGGGCCTATCGTTTCGCCACGAATAAACTCCTTGTCTGCTTCCTTAAGGATATTCTGAAGATAGGGAGTCGGTTTTAGCTTGTCGGCAGAAAGAACTATTTCCTTTTCGCGAACAAATTGTTTAAGAAACGCATTAATGGCGGTACTCAAAGGAACGCCTAATTCTTCAGCTGTTTCTTGGGCGGCTTTCTTCAAACTTTTATCGGTCTTTATGTTTAATATGGTTTTGGTATTCATATACCATATTATATACAACGGTATATGCGTGTCAAATAAATGAATAACCCCACCCACTTTTGCACTCTGCTGGTAATTTCTCCTGATAATACT
>CAYIYW010000046.1:0-3167 GCA_964367845.1 uncultured Candidatus Saccharibacteria bacterium
GTCATCAAACCCCTTCGGCGTCGTCGGCGTAGGCACAGCGATAAAGACAATGTCGCAATCCTTTATCTTTTCTTTATTTTTGTTGTAAGGCGACTCAAGGGCGTATCGCACCGTTTTATATCCCCTTTTCTCAAAGTCATCGGCATAATTTTTGCCAATCCAGCCCTGGCCGATGAATCCGATAAGCGGTCTTTTCATAGTGACACTATTATAAGGGTCGGCTGGTTATTTTCCAAATTCGTGTGCTGTCTCGTTCCGGCCGTTTTCTTATCAATTTTATTTCAACTTTTCGGTTCTTCTTATCTTGTTTTTATCTCTTTTTTCGCCGATTCAACGCTTTTTTGATACTTTTTCAAATACTCCGATTTATCAAAAATGACAACCTTGCCAAGTCGGGCATACGCTTCGTGAATGGAATGTTCCCTAATCCCTGGATTTTCTATAAAAGCAGAGATTTTGTTAAAAAAGCAAGCCGTGTCGCCGACCGGACAAACCGAAGAAATTGAAGAAACCGAAGGAACTCCGGAGACCTCCCGATTTTTTTCATCCCGCAAAAGCTCCGAAGCGGCGCCGACATCCGTTGAAACCACAGGACAGCGCGAAGCGACTGCCTCCACCAAAGTCAGGCCGTAACCCTCGTAATTTGACGTTAGAAGGAATAAATTGGCGGTTTTGTAGTATGACGACAGATTGTCCTGCCAGGGCTCAAAAATGACGTTTTTGGCGATTTTAAGACGTTTGGCCAGTGACACAAGCTTCTTTCCCTCCGGCCCGGAACCGGCGACAACAAGCCCAATTTTCGGATATACGCTGACCAGCTTTTCAAAAACCTTAATGGCGAAAGAAATGTTTTTTTCATTAGTCAGGCGCGAGGCCATCAGGATTATAAAATTGAATTGCGGGTATTTATTTTTTAAATCAACGGTAACCGGCGCATCCTTAATTTTTTTTATATCCACGAAAATTGGTAAAATTGTCGGCGAAACAATCCTGCTGGTTTGTGACTCCGGCACAGCTTTTGGTTTAAGCGTTTCCGTCGCGGCTCCTGGATTCAAAGAAATTCCCGAGAGTTCCGAAAGATTGTCAGCGATTCGCCGACTTACCACTCTTATCGCGTCCGCTTGCGGTAAAAGTTTTTTGGCCATCTTTACCCTGAATTTGTTCAGTAAGGATTGTTTGGCAAAATACGGATTAAGGAAATCTGTGTGAATCTGAATGTGCAGAGGTAAGCCGAACTTTTTCTTAAGTTTTGAGCCGACAAGACCGGTTTCAAACGGGTCTTGAACAGTAATTACAGAACTTTCGGGTGTAAATTCCCCGCTCTTTTTATTCTCGGCGATAATCCGCTCGGCGATTTTTACGGCCTGACTTATGTGAAGCAACTTTGAAAGCGAATGCGTTCCGTATGCCCAGACATTCGGCGCAATCTGAATTTTGGACGGCAAAAAAGACGTGAGTTTGGTGAAAACGACGATATGCAGTTCGTCAAAAAGCGCGCCGTATTCTATCTGCCGCGCCTGAACGGCGCTGTTTTCCTTAAAGATATTTCGGTCTGTGCTGATGCTGATTACTTTGGTCATTTTATTTAAGTAAATTGAATTTATTGAGGCAAACCGGAGTTAGGAAAAAATCTCGGTCGTTTTTTTCCCCGCAACCGCCAAAATTTCGTCGCAAATCTGACCCCAGCTATGGGTAAAATTAAAATTCTCAATTTTTTCCTTAACAATCCGATAATTGGCGACATCGGCCAAATATAAAATTTTTTCTTTTATGTCCTCTATATTTTCCGGGTCGGCAAAAAGGCCGATGTCCTTCAACCGCTCGTACAAACCAGTTTCTCTGGTTAAGATGAATGGCGTATTCGCCCGAATCGCGTCAAGAATCATATTGGGACTGATATCGCCGAGCGAAACCAAAATAACCGCGTAAGCCGCCTGAATTTTAGCCAAAAATTGCTCGTACGGCGCGTTTGAAAGGTCTAGATTGATTGTCGGCTCAATTCTCACGGCTTCTTCAAAGGCGTGCTTTAGCCGTTCAAGATTTTTCCATTTAAGATTCCGGACGCCGGCGATAAAAGTTCGGTTTTTGCGCGCGACTGTCGGCAATTCTCCGCCCGTCAATTTCCGCCCATAAAAATTCTCCACAATGAAATTCTTGCCCGGCGCGAGCCCGTACGCCTGTTCAAAAATTTTCCTTTGCCATTCCGTGCTGAAAATTACCGCACTCGCGTTCTGAAGAGTCCATTTGGTGATTTCAAAAATTATTCTTTCCTTCCAATTCCAATTGCCTCGGTTCTTGGCGTAAAAATCTTTCAAAAGTATAAGGTCGCCCGTCCGCTCAACATAGGACTCCCAGAGAAAATCACCGCCCGTCCGGATAAGAATTTTTTTGCCTGCGATTTTGGCGGCCGTAACCGCCGGCCAGCCGACACTAAACGTGTCCAGCGCCAAAACGAAATCCGTGTCGGCCATGTCGCCAATGTCAGACGAATCACCCGCACCACGCATTCTCCACAGATAAAAAAGTGTTCGCCAAAAAAAAAGTTCGTGGCGGACGAGAGTCGGGAGTTTTCGTTCAAGGTTGTATTTTAGAACCTTTACCTTGTGTCCTTGTCTGCGAAATTCATCGGCCGTTTCTTTGGCATATTGGGCGGGCCCGCCGATTTGCGGCGGGTAAATGCCTGTGCATATGAGAATTTTGGCCATGTGTATAGTATAACTTAATCATAAGGATAATCGAGAATTTTCTGTCGCAATTTCCAGCTGTTGCCATGACCGATTAAGCCGAGATAAGACTGCACCGTTTCTTCCTTTCCGTCCTTGGCATCTATATTTCTGAACATCCTCTTTTTGGTCGTCGTCCTTAAAACCTGATGATCCGGAAAATACACCCAACCGAGAAAATCGACACCCGAGGCGACGGTCTGAATAAAAATCTTATCCGGATGCATGGAGAGCTTGAGTTTGCTTCCCAAAAAGTCCTGCATCGCCGGCAGAATGGTTTCGAGGTACGTCTTGTCCGTCGAAAGAACGGCGAAATCGTCGGCATAGCGCAGATAATATTTCGCCTTGATGCGATGCTTCATAAATTGGTCGAATTCGTTCATGTAAATGTTTACCAAAAGCTGGGACGTCAGATTGCCGAGCGGAAGTCCGACGCCGGCGACG
>CAYIYW010000047.1:0-2826 GCA_964367845.1 uncultured Candidatus Saccharibacteria bacterium
TGTTATGATATGCGGAATATGCTTTGGGACAAACGAACCACGAAAATAATCAAAATCGCTTGGGGCGTGCTGGCTGTGTTAATCATCGTCAGCATGATTCTTCTCTACGCGCCGATTTTTAGGCAATAGGAGAGATAGACGAGAATAAATCGCTCAAATTTGACTTTATTTCCTAGCTGTGCCAAAATGCCAGCGGAATTAGTGGCAACGGATACTGGGGTAGCCGTTGGCAAAAGATAATCGCCGGCAAACGGTCTTTTTTGAAAGGAGATTGTCATGCGCAATACGCAGGCAGTCGGTCGGGTTTTTTCTCGGACCTTTTCGCGAGCTTTTTCACTTGCTGAACTCCTGATTGTCATCGTCGTCATGTGCATCCTCGTGGCTGTTCTTGTCAAAGTCCCGCCTTTAAAATCGGGAATGTCAGTTTCGATTCCGACGGCAAACGGCGCGGTGGCAATCAGCGAAGGCGACTTTGTCAGAGTTGGCGCGACGAACAACCCCAGCAGTCCCGTCAAGCCACGTGTTTACTTGGCGCTTGTCCGGCAAAACAAAAACGGATTCGGCCGAGACATGGGTCTCATGGCCTCGGATGAATTCACGCGCTGGTTTCCGCCGGAGGAGTATCGCTCAAAAAAGACGCTCACCGCCTTTACGGTAATCAGAAGAGGCACAGATGAACACCGCGAAACGATGAAGAGCTTCCGTCCGGAATACTCCTCAACGCCACCGAAGTGAAAGACATAATGACGGCGCCTGCCGCTGGCAAGTAATCAGTTCAGACCATGTTTTCTCACCGCCTCTCACCCGAGAGGCGTTTTTCATTTTCTTTAAAATGTTTATATTGGGGAGTTTTCTGGTCCAAAAATTTGACTTTTTGTCGCAAAAATGCTAGTATTATCAAGGAATCAAAATGGTGAAAGTAAGTAGCCATTAACACAAGCTCTTTCAAAAGGAGACTGGCATGCGAAGTTTGAAAAATACCCGTCGTGCTTGGACAATCATCGAGACCTTCATCGTTTTGACCATCCTGGGCATCATGGCGGTCATCTTCATCCCCCAATTCATGTCCCCGCCAGCCATGCCAGGGTCGGTTTCAATCTACACACCGGACGGCGAGGTCTCGCTAAGCATAGGGGACTTCGTGCGAGTGACGGGTGAGAAGCTGGCAGTCGGCCGATACGTCGTACCTGGCCTCTACCAAGTGGAGAGACTCAGGGATAACGGTTTGAATGGATCGAGTGGTTACATCAGTCTCAAAGAACAAGGTTCTCCACACTCCCAAACCACTCTCTCAATGGATCAACTTCAAAGAGTGTGGCAATCCGGCTTCTACACTGCAATCAACGCGGGGTCGCCCGAATACAGCAGCATTTTGGCTGAGTTTGAGAATAGGGTGCAACCGGAACTGACTCCCCAACCGGCCGACAAGTAATCGAGTGACAACGCACAAAGGTTCAACGCATCACAAACGCCTCTCACTCGGGAGGCGTTTTTCATTGCGTATTATGGCGAGGCAGAATGGTATTTTGAATGGGCCAAAGGGTGCCCAGAAAAATACCATTCTGCCTCGCTATCTTATTCCGACTGCACCATCTTCAAAAAAACCTCATGTGGAATATTCACCGAACCCTCGGCTTTCATTCGTTTTTTGCCTTCTTTCTGTTTCTCCCAAAGTTTCATCTTACGGGTTCGGTCGCCGCCGTACATATGAGCGGTAACGTTTTTTTTCAAGGCCGGAAGCGTCCTTGAGGAAACGATTCGGCCTAGAGCCTTGACTTGAATCTTGGTGGCGAACATTTGTCTTGGCAGGAGTTTATACAATTTTTCAACAATTTCTTTGGCTTCCCTCTCAACCGTCTGACGCGAAACAATCCTTGCAAAGGCCGGAACCGAGTCCTCGGCCACCAAAACTTCTATCTTGGAAACATCGGCCGGCCGCAGGCCGAGGGTCTCGTATGAAAGCGAGGCATAACCGGAAGAAACGCTTTTTATTTTATTGAAAAAATTGCGCATCAGTTCTCGGAGAGGCATTTCGGCCGAGAGCGACGTTCGGCTGTCGCCGAATGTCTCCGTATTCCCCACCACTCCTTCATGTTCAAAGATAAGCTGAATTATCGCGCCGACATATTCCGGCGGCACAATCACCGTAACTTTCGCCCAGGGCTCGCGCACCGCTTTTATTTCGTGCTCTTCCGGAAAAAATGACGGCGAAAAAATAGTAACCGTTTTGTCGCTCTCAAGGTCAAGCTCGTAGTTAATGCTTGGAGTGGTAACAACAAGGTTCAGATTGGCCTCGCGACGGAGACGCTCGGAAACAATCTCTAAATGAAGCATGCCCAAAAAACCGCATCGAAAACCTTTGCCGAGAATCCCGGATGATTCTTCTTCGTATGAAAGCGAGGAATCGGTGAGTTTGAGACGGCCGAGAGCTTGTTTAAGGAGCGGGAAATCATCCTGACTTTCGGTGTAAACCGAAGACCAGACAACCGGCCGAGGATTTTGGTAACCGGCGAGAGGCGGAGCGGTGTCGCGAGCGTAACTAACAGTGTCGCCGACTGACGCCACGCCCGGCTCTTTTATCCCTGTTACGATATAACCGATTTCGCCGGCGCCAAGCGATGCCGTCGGCGTTTCTTCCGGCGTAAAAACTCCGACGTCGTTTGAGGTAAAGTGTCGGCCGGAAACACAGAATTTAAGAGGCAGATTTTTCGTAACTGTGCCGGTCATGACCCGAATATAGACAATTACTCCGGTATGATTGGAGTATTGGAAATCAAAAACCAACGAGCGGAGTTCGGCGCTCACTTCATCTTTAACTTTCGGCGG
>CAYIYW010000048.1:0-2770 GCA_964367845.1 uncultured Candidatus Saccharibacteria bacterium
ATGTATGACCGCAAAACCGATTCTTTGTGGTCGCAGATTTTAGGCGAAGCAATCGTGGGAGAAATGACGGGAACACGACTTGAAGTTTTGCCATCAGACCAGATTCGATTTGGCGATTGGCGGAAACTTCATCCAAGCGGCGAGGTTCTTTCACGAGACACCGGAACAACAAGGTTTTACGGACAAGACCCATATGGTGATTACTACACTACGCCAGGCACTTTTTTTCCGGTCGATAAAAAAGACAGTCGGTTGGGCGAAAAGGAGTTTGTTTTAGGGATAGTGGTAAATGGTAAGACCAAGGCGTACTGGCCGCCAGCCGTTAAAAAAGCAGGAGAGATTGAAGATGTATTTCAGGGGAAGACAATTATTGCGGAGTACGAAAAAGATATCGATGCCGTCCGTATTTTTGAGAAGAAAAATGACGAAGAACTTGTCCGCATCAATCCGTTCGGCTCGTTCTGGTTTTCTTGGGTGGCGGCGCATCCCGATACAGAATTGTTAAAATAATTTATAATTGAGGAGGTCAAAAATTACTAAAAATTTAATCAATCAAAAATATGGATCAAAAAGACAACAAAACAACCTGCATGGCTTGCAGTTGCCCATGTGAGATGCACAAAGAACACAACCACCCTGTTGAAGATAAAACCGAGGGAGCGAAGACCTGTTCAGCTTGCGGGCACGAACACAAGCAAGACGGCAAGTGCGATTGCGGCTGTAAATAATAACTGCGGTTATGAACAAAGTTTTCGTTATAATCATTAGTCAAATTTATGAAAAATGGTCTTAAAAAGTTGCTCGCAAGATTGACGCCCATTTTGGGCGCTGGAGCAATCGGAGTGTGCCCGCTATGCTGGGTGGGTTCGGCATCTCTTTTAACCTATGTAGGTCTTGGCGCGCTCATTCCCTATTGGCGGTGGATTGGGTTCGGACTCATCGTTATTGGCGGTATCGGATTTGCGCTGGATTACCGTTCGCACAAAAACCCGAAACCACTCATACTTCTCGCTCTGGGCGCAGTTCTTCTTTACGTTGGTCGTTATGTATTCTTAAGCACATGGGGGGCGTGGCAGATTTGGGGACCGGGAGCGTTACTTATCATTGTGGCAGTCATATACAATAAGCGGCTTTTTAGAAAACTAGAAACTTCACAGCCAAAAACATAATATGAAAAAAACTTTAATTATTATTGGCATTTTAGTCGCGTTGGCTGCTGGCGGGCTGATAATTTCCAGAACGGGCGATCATCAGAGTATGTCTCCTACCAACAAACCAACCGCAGAAAGAGCTCCTGATTTTAGTTTGCAAGATTATAATGGCAAAACGGTAAACCTTGCGGAATTTGCTGGAAAGCCAGCGGTGATCAACTCTTGGGCGGCATGGTGTCCTTTTTGCCGAAAAGAACTGGTTGATTTCGCCGCCGTTCAAAAAGAATTCGGCAATAATGTGGCAATCATTGCCATTGATAGGGCCGAATCACGAGAAACAGCAAAGAAATATACGGACGAATTGGGCGTTACAAATGACCTGATATTTTTACTTGACCCTTCGGATTCGTTTTACCAGTCCATCGGCGGATTTTCTATGCCGGAAACAATTTTCATAGACAAGAGTGGAAATATTATTGAGCGTAAGCGAGGGCCGATGGATATAAACGAGATGCGTCAAAAAATTCAAAAAATACTCTCACCATAATATGGAAACGCATCCCAAAAATAAATTAGATTTTGACTATATTACCGATGGAATTTATATCGGTACAAACCAATGTTGCCAGACTCATTTTGAGAAGGATTTAATCAAGGATGGAGTTAGTGCCGATATTTCACTGGAAGAGGAGCGGGTTGACTCGCCGTTTGGTGTTGAATTTTATGTTTGGATTCCTGTAAAAAATCATATGCCGCCCTCACCCGATCAATTGGAATTTGGCGTTTCGGTGCTTCATAAGCTCGTCTCAATGCGCAAAAAAGTTTATGTGCACTGCAAAAACGGGCATGGCCGAGCCCCCACTTTGGTTGCCGCCTATCTTGTGAAAAAAGGCAAAACACCGGAAGAGGCAGAAGCGTTTGTTAAAACAAAACGACCGCCGATACATCTTGAAGAAGTCCAGCGCGAAGCGATTCGAAATTTTAGCAAAAAATAATTATGGAATTTTCACTTATCATTCCAGCATTTATAGCGGGTATCCTCACCTTTCTTGCCCCCTGCACACTTCCTTTGGTGCCGGGTTACTTAGGATTTATAAGCGGCGTTTCTGCAAATGACTTACAAGACCCCGCAAAAGCGAAAATCGCGCGAAGAAAAATCTTTTTAAATGGCCTCCTATTCGTTATCGGATTCAGTTTTGTTTTTATAATGCTTGGCAGTCTTTTCGGCCTTGGCGGCTCCGCTCTCGCCCAATATCGAATTTGGCTCTCGCGAATTGGCGGCATCTTTGTAATACTTTTTGGACTTTTCATGATAGGAGTTCTGCGACTGCCGTTTTTGAATGTTGAGAAAAATATCGGAAAAATAAAGGCGTTGAAGCCGGGCAATCCGGCAAGCTCTCTCATTTTCGGAGCCGCATTTGCTTTTGGCTGGACTCCATGTGTCGGTCCGATTCTTGGATCAATTCTCACGCTTGCCGCGGCATCGGCAACGGTCGGGCAAGGAGCATTCCTTCTTTCGGTTTTTTCTCTCGGACTTGCAGTGCCGTTTCTTGTAATCGCCGCAGGCATAGGTTCTGCGTCAAACTATATCTCAAAGTTGAGCAAGTACCTCAATGTTA
>CAYIYW010000049.1:0-2683 GCA_964367845.1 uncultured Candidatus Saccharibacteria bacterium
ATCTCCAAAAATCCCGATTTTTCGGAACGGCTTAAACAGCTCTTGACAACTTTTTAGGCCCTATGACCATAATCGGGGCGCGCAAATACAGCTATATTTTTTCCGGGACTTTGGTTCTTTTGAGTTTTTTGGCTTTGGTCGTCTGGGGGCTTCGCTTGGGCATTGATTTTACGGGCGGGTCGCTGATGGAGGTTGAGTTTAATGACTCAAGGCCGGCTAACGATGACATTGCTTTAAAACTTAAAGAAGCCGGCGTGGAAAATGCCACTCTCCAGCCGACAGGCGAAAGGGGATTAATTTTACGGACCAAAGATTTAAATGAAGCAGAGCACCAAAGAGTATTCGCGGAGCTTAAATCTTTGGGTGACTTATCAGAAAAACGTTTTGATTCCATAGGGCCGACCATAGGGAAAGAATTGCGCAGAAAGTCGCTTTGGGCGATTTTATTCGTGTTAATAATGATTGTCGCTTATATTTCTTGGGCGTTTCGGGAAGTTTCAAGGCCAATGTCTTCATGGAAATACGGCTTGGCGGCTATTGTTGCTTTGGTGCATGATGTCTCAATCCCTACCGGCGTATTCGCGGTTTTGGGGAGATTTTACGGCGTAGAGGCGGATACATTATTCGTAACCGCGCTTCTTACAATACTCGGTTTTTCCGTCCACGACACGATTGTGGTGTTTGACAGGATTCGCGAGAATCTTAAAAAAGCAGGTTCTAGACATGATTTTGAAAATGTTGTTGAGAAAAGCGTCAAGGATACAGTTTCTCGCTCCATCAATACTTCTTTAACCGTCATTTTTGTAATGCTCATGCTTTATTTTTTTGGCGGAGCCCCTACCAAATATTTTTCTTTAGCCATCATAATCGGGGTTTCTTTTGGCACATATTCCTCAATTTTCATAGCGAGCGCCCTTTTAGTAAGCTGGCATAATTGGAGTTTAAAACGGGCTTGACCCAAACCTGGTTTGGGTCAAGAATATAGTTATGGCTAGCAGAAAGCACCAATTTGTTACCGGTAATTTTTATCATATTTATGCTCATTCGGTTGGCGATATGGCGCTTTTTCGCACCGAAGACACATACAAAAGATTTTTGAATGTTCTTTTCGCCGCCAATGGGGGAGTTGAAATGCCTCGTTTTGACCGTAGCAATGACCTAAACCTGGTTTGGGACATTAGGGATGGAAAAATAAAACTAGGCAAACCGTTGATTGAGATTGTTTGTTTTTGTTTAATGCCAACTCACTTTCATTTGATTTTGGGAGAACTTGAGGATGGTAACATTTCACGTTATATGCATCGCACGATGGTGAGTTTTTCAAAATATTTTAATCTTAAATATGAACGGCGTGGCCACGTTTTTGAGAGCAAATTTCACTCTAAATTATTAGATGATAATGATTATTTACTGCGTGCTTCTTGCTATGTTCATTTAAATTCGCAAGATATAAAAGGCTGGAGCAAAAGAGAACATCGCTATCCTTGGTCTAGTTACCAAGATTATTTTGGTAATAATCGTTGGGGCAATTTGCTCCAGAGCGAGATTGTATTATCTCAATTCAAGAATAAAAAAGAATATAAAGAATTTGTTGAAGAAACACGGCCCGATTTTGATTCTGACCCAAACCTGGTTTGGGACACGCACCCAAAGTAAGTACATGGCCTTGACTTATTTTGGGGGTCTGATAGCGTTGTAAAAATTATGCAAAACACACTTAAGGCCATTTTTTACTCCGCTGTAGTATTAGTAATAAATGTTTTTTTGGTTTCTCACGCTAATGCCGGCGTTGCCACGCACCTTGTTTGGACAACTCAACCGGCGGGTTCCGTTTCTGGGCTTGCTTTAAGCGCGCAGCCGGTTATAACCGCGATAGACGCGTCAAACAATGTTGATACAAGTTTTACAGAAATCATTACTCTTACAGAAACCTCCGCGGGATCATTAACAAACTTTACCGCTACTGCGGTGGCCGGAGTAGCGACTTTTACTAATCTTATTTATACTGCCGCCGCGGATCAGGAACCTTTTGTTTTAATTGCCGATGACGAAGCCGGCGTAGGTTCAGATTTGCCGTCGGCATCACTAGGTTTTGGCGATGCTTTAGATTTTGATAATGACGCTACCTTTACCGAAAGATTATCTGTGGCTGATAGCGCGACGATAGATATAACCGGCGACCAAACTTTTGAACTTTGGATAAAACCCGACACCATTTCTAATCAAAGATTTTTTGCTATGCGAAGGCAAACATTTGGTGGAAATATAGCGTGGGCATTTAATTTTGACGGCACAACGCTTCTAAACTTATTTATTGGAGCAACAAGTGGGACTGTGCCGCACGGAATGGTTACGGGCGAATGGGTGCATTTAGCAGTAGTTTATACCGCTTCTTTGGGACAAGCAAAGATTTACAAAAATGGAGTGCAGATAGGAAGCACAATAACTGGTTTAGCTACTTCAATTCCTGCCGCAAGTGAACCCTTGTTTTTAGGCAATAGAGAAGCAATCGGCACTGGAATTGACGGCACAAACGGCAAAATGGATGATGTTCGTTTATGGGCGGAAGCCAGAACCGCGCAACAGATTTTAAATAACTACCAAGGAGAACTTTCGGGGAGCGAAACCAATTTAAGAGCTTACTGGAAGTTTAACAATAGCTTACTAGATAGCACGGCGAACG
>CAYIYW010000050.1:0-2549 GCA_964367845.1 uncultured Candidatus Saccharibacteria bacterium
ATTCGTTGGTTAAGCCGGGCAAAGTGTTAACTTCCAAAAAATAAATGCCGCGCTTCGGCGAAATAATAAAATCCGAACGCGAGTAATGGCCAAGTCCCAGAGTTTGATGAACCAAGGCCGCCGCTTGTTGAATAACCGCTTTTTCTGCTGATGAAAAATTGCCGGGACAAATTTCGCGGGAAATGCCGGAATACTTGGCTTGGTAATCAAAAAATTCTTTGTCGGTTGGTGGAATTATTTCCACCGGCAGTAATTGATAAATTTCCTCGCCCCGAAAATTTTCCACCACGCCGCAAGTCGCTTCCCTGCCCTTAATGTATTCTTCAACCAAGGCCGCATCGGATTTTTCTAAAGCGGCCAGAATCAGCGCGCGGAAAGTTTGGAAATCCCGGGCAATGCCAACACCGACCGACGAACCGAGTGCCATTGGCTTAACTACCGACGGCTGGATAAAAGTTTTCCAAACCTCTATAATCTTTTTTTCCAAACCTTCACCTCCATTAAAATTTTCAATGACAATGTGGCGCGGTATTTTTATTGGCAAATGGGCAATATGATTTTTGGTCAAAACCTTATTCATTGCCATAGCCGAAGGTAAAGAATGCGAACCGGTGAAAGGCGTGCCGAAATGTTCCAAAATTCTTTGAACTTTACCATCTTCGCCGTATTCACCATGTAAAGCGTTAAAAACAACATCAACGCGATGAAGAATATAATCCTCGCCTCGCTGGAAACCGTCAAGATGCCAAGCGCCGTCTTTAGTAATAAAAATATCGCGCGGCTCGTAGCGCTCGCGATTCAAATTTTTTAAAACACTGGCACCGGTCTGGAGCGACACTTCGTATTCGCTAGACGGCCCGCCGCGCAACACTCCTACAATGGTTTTTGCCATATGGAAATTATAGCAGAAAATATAACTCTTGGGCGAGCCAAGAGAAAGAATTTGGCGAGTAAATTTGACACAAAAGCTATCCCGTGCTATCAATATAAAAGAGTAGCGCAACGACAAACAGAAAGGCAAACGATGAGAGTCCTAGCAGTTGATGACGCCGAATGCCTGCGGATGGCAGTGGAAGCCCTCCTGCAACATTTGGGACACGAAGTAATTTTGGCGGCCGATAAAGGTTCTGCTTGCCGAATTATAAACGAATCGATTCAAGAAATTGACTTGATTCTTGCCGATTGCGATTTGCCATTTCCCGACGAGGGATTGGAAATAATCGCTTTTGCCCAAGACATCATGGATTTCTTCGGACACAAAAATGTTCCGATGATTCTGATGTCTGGTCGGGACAGGCAGGCCGAAGCCGAAACAATCGGCGTAGAGTTCCTGCCCAAACCATTCACCTTGGAGAAACTTGAGTTCGCCATTCAACGGGCGGCAATCAGGGTAGAATTAACCCACGCATGAAAAAAGTTCTTTCGGTTTTCACCTTGGCAATCACCGGACTGGAAATGTCCCTATTCGGAACAAATTTCAGTCCGCTAGCTATGAAAAAAATCGGCCATCACTTCAAAAAAGCGCTTGCTGTTTTCAAGTGAAGCGATTTCAAACGACCTCTCCTTGCGGCGAGGTCGTATTTTTTATCGTAAAAATTTTTTTATTTCCCTTCTAAAATTTTTTGGCGTTCAGTTTTGACCAAGTTAATAATGAAGTAAAGATTGTGGATGGAAGCCAAAGTGGCGGCTAGCATTTCTTTGGCGCGGAAAAGATGCGAAAGATAAGCGCGGGTAAAATTTTGGCAAGTGTAGCATTCGCAGCCCTGGCCCGCCGAAGAGGCGGGTTGAATCGGCGAAAAGTCATCGGTAAATTTGGCATTGGTAATGTTGATTTTGCCTTGTCTGGTGTAAAGCGTGCCATTGCGCGCCAATCGGGTCGGCGCCACACAATCAAACAAATCACAGCCGTTCTCAATTGCCGCGATTAAATCTTCCGGTTCGCCGATGCCCAAAAGATGGCGCGGTTTTTCCTCCGGCAAAATTTCATTGACCCAGCGCACCGCCGTGGCAATATCTTTTTTTTCAAACGAGCCGCCGATGCCGAAGCCGTCAAACTCCATTTTACTAATCGCCTTCGCGCTTTCTTTTCGTAAATCCTTATGTCTGCCACCTTGAACGATACCAAAAAGTTGCTGAGAAGCCCCACCCAAACCCTCCCCCAAGGGAAGGGTTTTTAAAACTCGAATAATTTCAAATAAAACTTTGTTGCTGTTATTTACTATCTCTTTGTTTCTAAACCTTATGATTTTAAAACCATTTTGTTTCAAAAAGTTTGTTCTTTCAGAATCTCGTTCTCTTTGATAATCGTGAATATCGCCGTCAACCTCAATTACCAACAATTTTCCAAGACACACTAAATCTACAATGAAGTTTCCAATTATATGTTGTCTTCTAAAATGAAAACCTATAGAATTATGGTTTAATTTTTGCCATAAAATATCCTCAGCTTTCGTTGGATTCTTTTTCATTGCAACAGCTTTATTTTGCAACTCTACATAATTTCTTTTATTTGCGGTAAAAAACTTGGGAATCCCCTCCCCTTGGGGGAG